>JAZDFM010000022.1:0-17142 GCA_043807825.1 bacterium
GCTGAAAAATTTTTGGAGGAATGGAAAGGCGGGTTAGCGCTTGTTTTGGACAAGACTGGCTTTAAAGCTTTGAAAAATAACTTTTTGTCTTTAAGAGAGAGTGACGCTTTGTTTTTCAGAGGCGAATTATCGGCGGCAAGGAGGGCGTTGTTTTTTAAATACTAGCATAATACTATTTTAACGGCGGGAAAAAAATAATTTTTCCCGCCTTTTATTTTCTTTTCAACTACAGATATTTTAGTTAAACCCATCAATCGCGCGCCGGCATTGAAAAAAAAGCCGGTTTGAGCTATGATAGATAATAATAAAAAATATGTCTGATTTCATAATAAACGGAGGGAAAAAACTCAAAGGCGAAATAAAAACAAACGCGGCGAAAAATTCCGCGGTTGCCATTCTTTGCGCTCTTCCCATGATAAAAGGAAAAACCGTTTTATCAAACATGCCGCGCATTGAAGAAGTGAACAGAATAATTGAAATATTATCATCTATCGGATTGGAAATAAGCTGGACGGATTCGCATACTCTGCGATCAATTAACAGCGGAAAAATAAATTTGAATAAAATAAACAAAGAGTCGTACGAAAAAACCAGATCGGCCGTTTTGCTCATCGGATCTTTATGCTCGGTTTTCAATAATTTCTCTCTGCCCAAAATCAGCGGATGCAAACTTGGAAAACGCACCGTCAATCCGCACATTATCGCCTTGAATCATCTTGGCATAAAAGTGAAAAAAACAAACGGTTCATTCAGCATAAAGCGCGGCCAAGCCAAAGGAGCGAAATTCACAATGTACGAATCGGGCGACACGGCCACGGAAAACGCCATTTTGGCGGCGATCACTATTCCTGGAAAAACGGAAATAAATTTGGCATCGTCAAATTACATGGTACAGGATTTATGCTATTTTCTTGAACGCGCGGGAGCTAAAATAAAATCCATAGGCTCCACGAAATTGGAAATTACCGGCGTAAAAAAACTTAAGCCCGTCAATTATCCCATGATGCCGGATCCGATAGAGTCAATGGCTTTCGTTTCCATCGCCATAACAACAGCTTCACGATTTAAAATAACCGGCTGCCCCATGGAATTTTTAAGCCTGGAATTGGAAAAATTAAGAGTCATGGGGCAAAAAATGGAAATAAGCCGAACATACAAATCAGCCAACGGCAAATTTGATTTGGCGGACATAGAAATAATCCCGTCAAAATTAAAAGCCTTGCCGGATAAAATTTACGGCCGCCCTTTCCCCGGATTAAACATTGATAATTTGCCTTTGTTCTTGCCGATATTGGCTCAAGCCCGGGGAAAAACATTAGTCCATGACTGGGTATATGAAAATCGCGCCGCGTATTATCTTGAGCTTAACAAGCTTGGCGCGGATATTATTCTTCATGACGCGCACAGAGTAACGGTTTCCGGGCCGACAAAATTCCAATCGGCTGAAATAATCTGCCCTCCGGCTTTAAGGCCGTCAATCAATCTTTTAATCTGTATGCTCGGGGCCAAAGGAAAATCAACGCTTCATAATTCGTATTCAATAGACCGCGGCTATGAAAATATATGCGAACGGTTGAATAAGCTCGGAGCGGACATAAAAAGAATTAACTAAAAGCCTATTTAATAAATTATGACTTTAAAAGTTAGAAGGATATTAAGTTTGGCGTTTATTATCCTGTTTTTTCTCATAACGCCCGCCTTAATACTTTACGCCGCCGGATATAAAATAAGCAAAAACGGATTTTCCATGCAAAGAACCGGCATGTTTATCATTGATTCCAAGCCTGAAGGCGCGAAAATATACATAGACGGAGAAATTCAAAAATACTGGCAGGGATCAATATTCGGAAATAAAAAATTCATCGCGACTCCGGCCAAAATAAAAAATTTGCTGCCCGGAGAATATAATGTGAAGCTTGAGCTTGAAGGCTACTGGAGCTGGCAAAAAAAATTGGCAATCAACCAGGGAGATTCCACATTCGCGGAAAATATTTATTTATTCAAAAACATCCTGCCTGTTTTGATAGCGCAGGCCGATTCCGGATCATTGCGATTATCGCCAACAAAAAATCAAGCTGTTATTTTATCTTCCGACGCGATAACTTTTCTAAATTTGCGCGACGAATCGGAAAGGCAAGAAAAAAAAATCAGCGGCGGAAAAGATATTTTCGGCCCGGAAAGTGGCGATAAAATAATAATCGGCGATTATTTATACGATAATTCAAACAATTCGGCTGAGGCCGAAGACTTGAAAAAACTTTATAAAAATTCATCCGCTTACAAACTCAGCGGAAATTTCTTGTACTATCGGGATAAAAATTCCATTTACAGAGCTGAACCTCCTGGTTCGCCGGAAAAAATAATAAGCGGCGGAGACTTTGACGATTATTTGGTTAAAAACAATATTTTATACTTGATAACCAGATCCGGCCAAACAACCAATCTTGAAGCCATAGGCGAATCAACAGGCCAAATTATTAAAAGCATAAGTTTACCGTATTCCGAAAATTACTCTTTTATAAATTACGAGCAGGATATTCTTAACATTTACGACCAAAACAAAAAATCCTTGTGCTTGATAGACCCTTTATCTGATTACGGGCGTTTGGTTGAAATTATAAATAATGCGGAAACAACATTTTGGGCAAACCAAAAAAAATTGCTATACGCCAATGATTTTGAAATTTGGATTTACGATACGGAATCGCAAAGCAAAACTCTCATAACCAGAATTTCCGAGGAGATCAAAAACGCGTCCATGCACAAAAGCGAAGATTACATTATTTACTCCACAAAACAGTCCATCAACGCCATTGAGCTTGATGAAAGGGAAAAAAGAAACATAACCGAACTTGTAAAATTTGATTCCATCGGATCTTTTAAATTGTCGGAAGATGATATTCTTTATTTTTCCGGAAAAATCGGAAATTCCCAAGGGCTGTATAAATTTTTAATGCAATAAGTCTTACTTCAATTGCCATATCCATTTATCAAGCTCGTCTCTCGCGAATTTGGAAATAAGATAAATATTGTCGCTGTCGCCTTTTTTCGCGTAATACAAATCTCCGCCCGCGGCTTGCCCCGCCATTAAAACATTATCAATCCCCTGTCCCGAAGCCTGAACAATTATCAAGTGTTTTTCAAGTCCGGTACCGGCAAAAACTTGCTCCGGTATTTCAGACGCTTTCAAATCTGACATGATATTTAAAATATTTTTCATCTTTTCCTGATTAACCGCGAATTTTTCCGGCAATACTCCGGCCCATTCTCCGCCTTTCATCTCTACGGTAAATTCCCTATTCGGATATTGGAATCGTATTTTATCAATTTTATCCGCCGGCGAAGAAAAAATCGTCCAATCCCGCCAATCTTCCCGGCTGAAAGCGCCGTTCAAATCGGCTTTAACCGCGAACGACGCGGCCGATTCGGGGAATGAAAAATAAGAGCCGGAATAATCGCTTGCCATTTTTCCGGCAAAAAAATCCAAAACCGGCTTGCCATCTTGGTAAATTTTCACTTCAACTCCGGAATCGTCGGTCCCGAATTCGCTTTTCCTTTCCTTGTTATTGCTCACTAATTCAATTTCAGATGAAGCCGCTTTTTTCAACTCTTCAAAAACCTTGTCAATGGCCGACGGATCAGCGTAAAAATCCTTACTGCCGCCGTATTTCCATTTTTGATTTTGTTTAGCAAGAGATATTCGCTCGCCTCTGCCGATAATTTCAATTTTATCAATTGAATCAGCTTTTACTTTGGAAAAAATATTTTCCGGCTTGCCTAAATTATTTTGCCATTTTTTCAAAGGAACTTGATAGGCGTAAGCCGAAATTACCAGAACAAACAGCAAAATTCCAAGAATTGAATTCTTTCTGCTCATAAAATAATCTCCCTTCTTTTTCTAAAATAATATCTTGCCAGCCCTCCGAGAATAACAGCAATAGTCAATCCGAAAATATTGAAATATCGGACGGCCGCTTTAGCCGATTCGCTTATTTCCTTGATCGGCCGTTCTGTAACGCCTTTGGAGCGGATGGAAATCAAATCTTCTCCCAGACTTAATCCGTCAATAATATTTTGAAAAAACAGCAAATTATCAGGATAATTCCTTAAAAAACCATCCCTTATGAAATCTCCGTCTCCGGCCAAAACAAGATTGCCTGATTTTCCGATTAAAGAAACCGCCAAATTGAATTTGCCGGCTTTTCCGCCGCTGATTTCATCTTGCGGGCTTAATTTGAAATTATCGGAAACCGCAATGGCGTTATCGGAAGTCGCGGCTAAATAAGAAACTGACGCGCCGTTTGTTTTGTCCGGATCAACATCAATAGTGGAAGCCCATGGCAAAACCAAGCTTTCAAGCCTTGATACGGCCGGATTATTTTGATCAAATCCGGATTTTATGACTTTCGGCCAATATGGATAATTTACCGTGAAAGAAACAAATCCTTGATTGAACGACGCCATTCCGTTATTCGCGTCAAGCGCCAAATTTTCATTTAACTTAACGCCGTAATCTTGAAGAAGTTTATTCAACCCTGTGTCGTTTTTGCTCGCCGACAGCCCTTGCCCGACTTTCACTCCGTCAGCCAAAACAACGAGCGAACCTCCGCCGGACAAAAATTCGCCGATGGCTTTCAATTCATTGTCTTTGAATTTTTCCGAAGGGGCTATGATTATTAAAATATCAACGATGTCGGAAATTTTTTCGCTTTCTTTAAAATTGAACTTTGAAACATTGTAAATCTCGCCCAATTTTTCATAAGCCACGCTAACATCTTTCTCCGGATCGGCCGCGCCGTTTCCCTGCCAAAAACCGATATTGGCGATCTTATCGCTTGTTAATTTTTTAATTGATGAAGTAATTTGATATTCCAAATCTTTAGTGTCCTGAATAACCGGAATAGCCTGCGATTTTTCTCCGTATTTTATCAGCATGCCCAAATAGCCGTTGACAACTTGATATTTATCTTTTTCCAAAGCGTTAAACTGCAATTCCGGTATGCCGGCATTATATAATTCTTGTTTTGCTTCTTGGTCGTCTTTGGGATCAATGAATTCCACCCTGATATTTCCGCCCGAATAATTGGCGTATTCTTCCAAAATATCGCCGACTTCTTGGCGCAAATTCAAAAACTGCGACGGCGAATCGGATGAAAAATAAGCTTTTATGTTCACGACATCTTTTAAGCCGGCGGCCGCTTCCTCACTCGCTTTGGAAAGCGAATAATCTTTGTTCTGCGTCAAATCAAAACGGTAAAAAATATTATAAGAAAAAAAATTCAGCGCGGCCAAAATGCCTATAATTATTATTACAGTAAAACTTAAATTGATTTTCTTGAAAAAATTTTTCAAATTCATAATATTTACGACCTGTTTTCAACGGCTCTCGCATTCAGCCATAAAAACAAAAATATAAACGACAAATAATAAATAATATCTTTAGTGTCAATCACGCCCCTGGCGATGTTGTTGAAATGGCTTCCCAAGCCTATAAATTTCATGATCGGCGCGAAAATTTGAGGCGATCCGGCCAAAACAAAATCCGCCCCGATTATGAAAGCCGCGAAACAAGCCGCCAACCCGATTATGAAAGCTATAATTTGATTTTTTGTAATGCTGGAAATAAACAAACCCAGCGCCAAATACGAGCCGCCCAAAAACAAAGCTCCGGCATAACCGCCGATAACCGGCCCCCAATCCAAATTTCCCATGAAAGCCGCGCTCAAAGGTATAGTAAGGGAAAACAGCAAGCTGATTGACAGAAAAGCCAAAGCGCTTAAAAATTTCGCCAAAACCGCCTGCCAATAAGTTATCGGCAAAGTAAGAAGCAGTTCAATGGTTCCGCTCTTTTTTTCTTCGGCCCAAAGCCGCATGGTTATCGCCGGCGATAAAAATAAAAACATCCACGGCAAAATGGAAAAATAATTTCTCATTGACGCTTGGGCGAACAAAAAGAACGAATTGAAAAACAGCCAATTTCCCGCGACCAGAAAAACTCCGATAAAAATATAAGCGATTGGCGAATTAAAATACGCCATCAGTTCTTTTTTAAATAAAATATAAATTGTTTTTAAATATTTTTTTCGCATATTATTTGGTAAGTTCAATAAACGCGTTTTCCAGGCTGGCGCTTTTTTTGCTGAATTCCAAAATGCTCCAATTATTTTTCATGACGGTCATGGACAAATATTCGCGCAAATCAACTCCGGCCGCGGCTTCTATTTCGTATCCGTAGACATCTTCGGATTCTTTATCTTTAATTTTGGCATCAATGACATTTTCCATTTCTTTCAGCTTTTTTTCAACTTCGCTTTTCAGCCCTTTTATTTTCACATAAATTATTTCTTTTATTCCGGCTTTGGACGCCAATTCTTCCGGCTTGCCTTCGCCCGCGATTTTCCCATTATTGATAATCACCACGCGATCGCAGGTCGCGCTCACTTCGCTTAAAATATGGGTTGACAAAATAACGGTCTTTTCCCTGCCCAATTCTTTTATCAGATTTCTGATTTCAATTATTTGGTTCGGATCAAGGCCGGTGGTCGGCTCGTCAAGTATCAAAACATCGGGGTTATGCATAATCGCCTGCGCCAATCCCACCCTCTGTCTGAAGCCTTTTGACAGCTCTTCAATCGGCTTGATGATTACTTTTCTTAATCCGCAGGCATCCACAACTTCTTTCAGCCTTTTCGCGACATCGCCTTTGCTCATGCCTCTGATTTCGGCGATGAACTTCAAATATTCATAAACCCGCATGTCGTCGTACAAAGGCACTGTTTCCGGCAGATAGCCGATTTTCTCCCTTACTTTCAAAGAATTCGCGCTCACATCCATTCCGCCGACTTCAACGCTTCCGGAAGTGAGCGGCCAAAAAGAAGTGATAATTTTCATCGTAGTGCTTTTTCCCGCGCCATTCGGCCCCAAAAAACCCAATATCTCCCCGCTTTTTACGGAAAAACCAATATTGTCCAAAATCAAATTATCGCCTATTTTTTTAGTCAAATTTTTTATTTCTATCATATTACTTGTCATTCACTTATTTAAACTCGTCAAGAACCGCGGTTAGAATCAAAAATTTTCCGTTGCGGAAAACTTTCAGCCCTATTTTATTTCCCGGCTTATACTTTTGCACCACGGAAATCAATGTTGTCCTGTCTTGCAGTTTAATAGCGTTAATTTCGGTGATGATATCGCCTTGCTTCAATCCGGCTTTGGATGCCGGAGAATCAGGCAACACCGAAGGAACTCCATTTTCTCCGGCCAATACGAAAGCCCCCGCGTTCAAAGTCAATTTGTTGTCTTGCGCTATTTCCGGAGTAAGCATCACATATCTTATGCCAAGCATGGGCCGGACAATGCGGCCGATTTCGCGGACGCTTTTTATCACCGGCTTAGCGTCATTGATGGGAATCGCAAAACCTATGGAAGAGCCGTTTTGGTCAATCGCCACATTTATGCCGACAATGTTTCCGTTTAAATCCACCAAAGGCCCTCCGGAATTTCCCGGATTTATTTCAGCGTCGGTCTGAATCACATTATCCAAAATTTCAGAAATCGTCCCCGTTTGATCCGAAGCTTCTATGCTTCTGCCAAGCCCGCTGATTATGCCTTTCGTAGCGCTGTTTTGGTAGCGGCCCAAAGCATTGCCGATGGCGATGACCGTGGAGCCGATTTGCAATTTGTCGCTGTCGCCCAATTGGATATAGGGCAAATTTTTATCAAAAATTTTCAAAACCGCCAAATCGTTGATCGGATCTTTACCTATCAGCTGGGCGTAATATTGCTTTCCGGAATTCAAAAGAATTTTAAATTCGGCTGTTTTTTCATTTCCCGCGCTCGCGACATGCTTGTTTGTCAAAATCAAACCGTCGGATGAAATCAAAAATCCGGTTCCCGAACCCTTTTGCGCGATTTCCGTTTTTTGAGTTTGTTCCCCCGTATTTAAGTTGACAACCGTGGAAGTTTGCTTGTCCATTATGATAATATTCACTACCGCCGGCATGACTTTTTTAATGGCCATTATTGTGGCATCCTGATCGTCAAGCCGCGGAACATCGGCAATCGCTCCGCCGATATTGAAATCGCGGTTAATAAACAAAACAGTAAGCGCGCAAAGAAAAAACATCAAGCTTATGATGAAATATTTTTTTATTTTCATACTAAAATAATACTCTATTTGCCGATTTACTGTCAAGAATTCGGCATTTACAAAAATCAAAAAATCTTTTATGATACAAATGCCGAGATGGTTGCAAAACTATTTCGCGACGAAATTTAGATATTTTTTGCCAAAACAAGGAAAGCAAGCAAAATGATTGAGCCGTAGCAGTGGCTACGGTGAAAATCATTTTGCGCGGCTTGACGAAGTTTTGGCGGAAAATAGCAAATTGCAGTAGAAACAGTTTTGCAGCCATCTCGCTGTTCATTCGGGGGTCGTCCAACGGCAAGACAGCGGCCTTTGAAGCCGTTTATCCTGGTTCGAATCCAGGCCCCCGAGCCAAATACAAAAACACCCGCATTGCGGGTATTTTTTATCAATCTCATTCCACTCTTAACTCCCCGCGTTAATCCGCCAAATGGAATAATTCAAAAAACAAGCGAAGCTTACCCAGAGAATATATGGAATCAAAAGCCACGCGGCCGGTTTTGAAATTTTGGCGAAAACGGCGATAGTTGCCAAAATGGCAAGCCAAAGAAAAATAATTTCAATTAACGCGCCGCCGATATTATGAAGACCGAAAAAAATAATAGACCAAAGCGTATTGAGAACCAGCTGGCCGGCGAATATTCCCAGAGCCGTTTTCACATCTTCGCGCCCAATCCCCTTTTTCCAAATTAAAAACGCGGCAACGCCCATAAGCGCGAACAGCGTTGTCCACACCGGCCCGAAAACCCATGACGGAGGATTAAAAGGCGGCTTGGCGATTCCCGCGTACCACGCCGGCACAGATGGGGCCGTAAAAAACGCGCCAATTATCCCGGCCGCTTCCGATGCCGCTATCGCGGCCGCCAATTTGAAAAAATTATTTAATCGCATATAAACGCTATTTACACTTTTGAATACTTCCCGACCGCGACCAAACTTGCCAAAATATTGATCAAGCTCGCGGCCAAAAATTCCAAACCGAAAATCAGCAGAAAATTGCTCTTGAAATAACCAAATAAATTCACTTCAAAGCCTGAAAAAAACGCCGCGATATAAGGCTGAAGCAAGCTCAAAAAAGGATAAATCGCGATTGCGGTTATGGCTACTCCCAAAAACGCGTAAATCATCCCTGAAATGAAATAAGGCGCTCTAATGAACCAGTTGGATGCGCCCACCAATTTCATGATTCCTATTTCTTTCTTATGCGTAAAAATAGCGACTCTTACCGCGTTGTAGACAACCAATATCGTAATAAAAATAAACAGAGAGCTTATCAACAGCCCGGCTTGGCTGGCCTTGCCTGCGATATTGTTTATCTTGGCCAATATCGCCTTGTGATCGTCAAAATTTCTTGATTCAATTATATTATTTTCAATTTTATTCAAGCTTACGATCAGCTCATCGTAATTATCCGCGTCTTTCGGTTTGATTATCAAATTCGGAGACAAAGGATTTTTGCCCAATTCAAGCAAGGCCTGCAATATCTCGGGATCGTTCTTGTGCTTCTCCCTGAATATTCCGATCGCGTCCTGTTTTGAAACATATTCAACGCTTTTAACCGAATCAAGATCGGCTATGTCGTTTTTCAAATCCAAAATAAGATTTTCCGGAGCGTCCGTTTTCAGATACAGGCTAATATCAACTTTTTCTCTTACCGCGCTCACGGCGGCTGAAGTCAAAACTTTCACGGATATTAATAAATTAACCGAAAATAAAGCCAGCGCGATAATTATGACCGTGATAATTGACAGCCAGATATTTCTGGCCGCGTCCTGCAAGCTGAATTTTATGACTCTGAAAAAAGACAGGATAAACATAAAATTATAAAATATATTTTCCAACGGATTGATCGCTTACAATCAATCCGTTTTCCATAGTAATAACCCTTTTTCTTAATTTATTCACCACTTCCCTGTTATGTGTTACCAAAACAACAGTCGTGCCGAATTTGTTTATTTTCTGCAAAATTTCAATAATTTCATCCGCGTTTATGGAATCAAGATTTCCAGTCGGCTCGTCGGCCAAAAGAATTTTCGGACGATGCACCAGCGAACGCGCGATAACGACTCTCTGCTGTTCTCCGCCGGAAATCTGCTGGGGATAGCGGTTCATTTTATTTTCCAAACCCACGATTTTTAAAACTTGCGGGACTATGCTGTTTATTTTTTTATGGGTTTCGCCGCAAACTTGCAAAGCGAAAGCCACATTTTCAAACAATGTCTTTTTCTGCAATAATTTGAAATCCTGAAAAACCACCCCGATCTGCCGGCGCAACGCGGAAATTTCCGCCTGCCTTATGTCCGTTATATCCCACCCGCCAACCACTATTTTCCCTTCATCGGCTTTTTCTTCGCTGATCAACAGCTTGACCAAAGTGGTTTTTCCGGTTCCGGACTGTCCGACTATGGAAACAAATTCCCCGGGCTTAATATGCAAATTGACTTTATGAAGAGCGGTGATATCCGGAGGATAAATTTTAGTGATATTCAATAATTTAATCATATTGATCGCTTTTCATGGTTTTTATCGCGTATTTTAACAATTGTTCCGTTTGGTCAAAACTGTCCTGTCTGCTTTCAACTCCCATGGTTACAGCAATCACCTGCCCGCCTGAATTATTTTCCGCCCGAGCCATAAGGCAGTATTTGGCCTCGTCAAGATAGCCTGTTTTGGATCCGGTGATATTCAAATCGCTCACTTGCAGGAGCTTGTCCGTGTTTGTTATCGTATGCGCTTTTTTCGTGTTTAAAGTCGTGAATTTATATTTATTTATTACACTTGCTTTTTGAATAATCGGATTGGCGTAGACTTCTTTTGTTATCATAGCATAATCAAGCGCCGAACTCATATTGTCCGGAGATAATCCCGTGGGTTCTACAAAATGCGTTGATGAAGCTCCCCATCCGGCGACTTCTTGGTTCATTTTGGCGATAAATTCATCTCTGCCAAATCCGCTTACGCGCGCCAAAGTTTCAATCGCGTTATTGGCCGAACCAACCAAAGCCGCGTAAAGCAAATCTTCAATGGTTACAATATCTCCGTCTTGCAATTTTAATCTGGCGGATTCCCATTTATTCACATACTCATAATTATATTCCTCGTCTTTAACGCTGTAAGACACTTGCTTGTTCAAAGTCGGCCTGGTGTCAAGAAAAACTTTTACGGCCACCAATTTTGTCAAGCTGGCAAGGGGCAAAGAACTGGTGGCGTTTTTCTGCCAAAGTATTTTTCCGGTTTGTTCATCCATGGCTATGGCCGATTTGGCCGTAATTTGAAATTCCGGCTTGGCTCCCGAAGAATCTATGCTTAAAATCCTGCCATTTTCCGGAATAATATTCAAAGGCTGGACTCTTATGTTTATTATTCCGGCTCCGGCTGGCGCTATTTTTTGAAAAGCGGCTTTATCCAAATCAATCACTCTGTCCGGATGAAGTTTTCTTTCAGGGCCGAAATCGTTTATCGCCACATCAACGAATTTGTTATTGTCCGTGTTATAAACGCGCAATTTTGAATTTTTCGGAAAATCGGGCGAAGCCGCGAACATGCCACCTTTATATTTGTACCAGCTGGCTTTGCCGATTGCTAAAGCTTCGGGATTGGCGAAAACCGCGATTCGCGCGAAAGGCAGATGGATTAAAGAACGGACAAAAGATTGTTCGGGATAATCGGTTGTGGGCAATGGCCTCCATGAAGAATAATTTTTGTCGTAATAAAAAACTTGTTTGTAATAATTTGACGCCTTGTCATAAGAAAATTGGATATAAAAAGGCTTTTTATTATCATAAGACAGCTTATTTTTAAATTCAAATTGATATGTCTTGCTCAATTTTTCCAACTGCCAAGGTTCGTCAACAGCTTCATTTAATTCCATTACATCAACGCCCGTGGAATCGCTTAATATTCCCGGAACCAAAGAAAGCTTGATCGCTCCATCAAAAGCGCTCACAGTATAGCCTTTGGCGATCGTCGGCTTGTCCAAATTTATAAAATAAGAGCGATTGGCGGAAATCATGGCTGTTTCATCCGCGAACGCAAAACAGCCGGCGGTTTGCGCCAGCATGAATGCCAAAAAAAATATTATGATTTTACGCCAAATTTGACTTTGCGCTAACATACAAATATAATTATAACATAAAAAAGCGGGCATAGTATAATGGCAGTACGCGACCTTCCCAAGGTTGAGGCACGGGTCCGATTCCCGTTGCCCGCTCCAAGCGCCGAGATAGCTCAATTGGCAGAGCAATGGTATCGTAAACCATAGGTTGGAGGTTCAATTCCTCTTCTCGGCTCAAATAAATAAAAAACAATGCCGCGAAATAACGCTGTTTTTTTATTATAAGCTCAATTCGCCAAAATAAAAATTTTCATTTTAGCCACTTCTTCGCTCGCGTATTGGACCGCGGTTTTGGCTTTCACAAAAACATATTTCACGCCCAATTCTCCGCCTTGATCATAAAAAATCCGCGCGATATAGTATCCATCGCCGGCAATAATCATATCGCTTGTCTGACTGAGTTTTAAATCAAAAATCTTTTTGCCGAATTTCTTTTCCGCGTTTTCCGCGCTGTAGACGGCTTCGCCGCATTCATCCGCGTATTTATCCATCTGTTTAATATCATCTTCATTTTTCAATAATTCGCTGATTTTTTTGATTCTTGACATTCCTTCTTGATTAAAATCTTCGTCAGCCGCGAACGCCGATAACAAAATTTCTTCCGGCGAATCGGACGGCAAGCCGTATTTCGCCCTTAATTTTTTCAAAACAATCCATTGGCCCAAAGCCTCTTTTTTCCCGCTGATACTCAAATTATTATAATCGCTATTTCTTATGCCGAGGAAATCATGGAAATTTATTATTCCGCAGGTTGAAATCGCCGCCGGCACGGGCAAAAACCGTTCAATTTTCATCGCGATGCTTCCTTCAAACTTGAATCTCAAAACCATAACGCAGAAAATAAAATAAAAAATAACAAAAACAACAGCCGAATAAATTATCATGTCGGCGAATATCCGCTTGAAAAAAGCGAAAAAAAGCTTCACTTTATTTTTTAATTTTTTCTTAAAAATTTTTACGGCTTTCTCCCGTTTTATTTTTCTTTTTTTCGCGGCTTCGGCTTTCGCTGATTTAATTTCTCGCTTTATTATTTTTCTTTCTTCGGCGCGCTTTATTTTTTCCAAGCGCCGGCTTGCTTTCAACTCCGATTTTTCGCGCCTCTTTTTTTCTTGTTCAATCAACGCCTTTTCTTCAAATTCAGCTTTAGCTTTAGCTTCCGCTTGCTTTTTCGCGGCTTGTTCAAGCGCGGCCTTGTCCGGAACTATTTTTTTTTCAGGATTAAAATTTTTATTTTCTTTCATCTTGATTCCGTCAACGAGGCTTGAAACCGGAAAAACGCGGGCATCCCGATTGCCGTCTTTCGCCGTTTCATAATCTTTCTCCCCTATATATTTCAATACTATCCGGCGATTCTCATTTATTTCATCGGGATTTAATTTTTTGATTCCGTCTAAATTTTTAGCCATATATTATTTAAAAAAATAATCAAGCCATTTTTTCGGATTTGATTTTTTAACATCCGGATTCGCTTTTCCTCCGCCGTTAATATTGAATATCGTATTTCCTGAAGAATTTCCGCCCGCGATTTCTCCGGCCGCCGGCTTTATCACCACCAATTCTTCGCCCGGCTTTTTCAAGCCGAGGTTGAGCCTGGCTTGCTCTTCCGCGAATTGGTCTGATCCAAGGTAAAAAACGAATTTTTTCAAATCAACATTTTTATCCTGCAAATCCGCGATTTCTTGCTTCAGACCGCTTATTTCTTTATTTATCCTGTATTGCTTCAAAGAATTTTTCACGAACGGAAAACTTATTGAAATTATCGCGGCCATTCCAAGCAGAGTTAAAAATTTCTGATTAAAAAATATTTTTTTAAAATTATTTTTTTCGCGCCTGTTCATCATAAAAAATTATTGCACTATTATTATACCAGCAATCAGCCAAAATATCAAAACATAATTCAAATTCAAATACGCCAAAACCATGCCCGGCCAAAAAATTTCCAAAAACGCGAAAATCAATATCGCGAACGACAAAACATAAAATAATTCCCGAAAAAAAATATTCATGAAATTTTTAAAATTATTCCGCATAATATTTTTTAAGTTTTTTTATCAGAGATGTTCCTGAAAGATCTATTTTTATTTCTTTTATTATCGCTTCGCCTTTGGCCGGCTCTTCGACTTTCAAGCCGGGGATGGAAATCAAAAACTTGTATTTGCCGTTCTCTTGATAAGCTTTTGTCAAATCAAATTCAGCTTCAGCCGTTTTCCATCCGCCCGAATTTACGGGAGATTTGTAATTCGCCAAAACATAATTTATTTTTTCCCCGTTAATGTCAAGATTGGCGCCGGCATTTTTCAATTTCGGATTGAACAAACCTTCTTCTTCAAAACTGAAAACACCGTCGCCGGAAATTATAATATCGCCTTTCGGCAATTCAATCTTCGCCGGCTTTGGCGAAATTTTCATTGAAAATTGCTTATAAGTTTCGCTCACATCCAAAAAATCCTCGCCTATTTTTATTTTTCCCAAGCTGGACGGATTTGAAGTTTTCGCGCTGATTGTCCCGCTGTCCGTGAATAAAACAATATTTTTTCCGCCTGAGCCGTAAATCCACGCGCCGTTTATCAAGACAAACCTGCCTTGCGCGCCGTCTATGCTCTCGGTTATTATATCGTCATTCGCGATAACGCTGAAGCGGTAAGCTCCTTCGGGCAGATTCGCCATCTTAATTTCGGCTTGGCGAGCGCTTTCCCGCTTATTATCTTCCGCGCGATATGAATAAATTTCGCCTTCCGATGAATAAACTTTTATTTCAACAGGGTCGTCATCCGCGTTCATATTCAAATCCGAAAAATCAAAAACATAATCAAGCTCCTGATTTTTTATGTAAGTGTAAAATTGGTATGGCCCGCGGAATTTATAATCAATTTTATTTTTTTTCTCCGCCGGATCGTAATTTTCAATCAAAAAATTATTTTTAAGGCTGTAATTGTACAAAGCGATCTCGTTCCTGTCCGGCAAATCGCTTAAAAATTTTTCAACCGACCCGTATTTTTTTTCTCTTTCAAAAAGCGTTATTCCGTCTTTTCCAGGAGAAACCGACCATACCAAAGACAATTGATCTATTATTTTATTGCTCAAAGGCTTAAGATCATAGCCATATGAAAATTTATCATTAAGAAGCCCGATCTCCATAATCGGAAAATCAGTCGTGTTTTTGAATTTCACAAAAACTTTCGCCCGTTCAAACCTTCTCGGAGTATTAAGGGAAAAATAAACCGGATCGCCTTTTATTTCCGCTTCAGCTTTATCCGCGTTTATTTCAACTCTTTCTTCCGGAGATAATCTGCCTATGAAATAATTCGGCTCGCTGAAATCGCAAACATAGCTTATCTTTCCCGATGGAACAATTTTAAGATAAGCAAAAAAACCCAAAACAACAGACAGCAAAATCCATAAAATTATTCTGATTATAATAATATTTCTTTTAAACATTAAATTATAGTTTTAAGCGATTGGATAAAATCAGTGATTTTTGAAGCGAGGACTGTTTGAGCCCCGACACTTTTGTCGGGGCGAGTTCCACAGCGAAAAAATCGCTGGTTTTATCCAATCGCCAATTGATGAATTATTTTCAAATATTCTTCAGCCGTTTTATCCCAGCTGAATTTCGCGGCTTGTTCCAATCCGCGAGCGATAAATTTATTTCTCAATTCGCCGGATAGCGAATCATTTTTTAAAATTTCAGCCATAGCCGCCGCGATATCGTTATCGTCATGCGGATTAACCATTAAAGCCGCTCCTCCGGTTATTTCCGGCAAACTCGCGGCATAACTCGCGATAACCGGAACACCGCAAGCCATGGCTTCAAGCGGAGGAAATCCGAATCCTTCGTAAAACGAAGGATAAACAAAAACAGAAGCCGAATTGTAAAGATAAGGCTTGTCTTCGCCGTCCACATAGCCCAAAAATTCAATATCATTTTTAAACGCCGACATTCTCCATTCTTTGTAAATATTAAAGCTTTTCCAGCCTTTTCCTCCGGCTATAATCAATTTAACATCTCGCAATCCGCCATTTTCAACCCTGAATTTATTATAAGCCCTGATTATTCCATCAACATTCTTGCGCGGCTCCAAAGTGCCTAAATATAAAATATATTTATCCGGCAATTTATATTTATTTTTAATTTCGCGCAATTTTGCTTCATCAGCTTCACCCATTTTTCTGAATTCTTCACCCACTCCTGCGTAAATCACTTTAATTTTATTTTCATCAACGCCGCGCAGATCAACAATGTCGCGCTTGGTATTTTCGCTCGCCGCCACAATCACATTAAAACGATTAAGCGTTTTTTTCACATTTATCATCCTGTGCCAAAAATTTTTTCTCCGGCTGAAAAATTCCGGGTATCTTAAAAATGACAAATCATGAATCGTAATCAAGCTTTTGGCGCGCGAAGACATGCCGATAAAATTTATATGCGGCATAAAAAAAACATCAGCCTCAAGCTCTTTGTCAATTTTAGGATAATTGAAAAATTTAAAAAACAAATAATTCAATATTTTATTGGGATAATTATATTTTACCGTTTTTGCGTTTTCATCGGCAAATTCCGGAATATTCTGGCATTGGCCGAAGCAATTATAAAAAAGCCGATATTCATTATTTTTATCCGCCGTTAAAATCCGTTTTATTAAATTAAGCGCGTATTCGGACACGCCGCTGTACCGCGCGTCCATCAACGGCCTTATGTCTATGCCTATTTTCACAATGAGTTGTTTAGAGCCTGTTTGAAAAGCCCATTTCTACTGCGACTTTTAAATTTCCGCATAATTTTTTCTAAATTTTCTCGCCTATACAGCCGTATAAGCTCAAAAATTTATAAAAAATTCTGCTGGAAATTTAAAAGTCTCGTTGCGAAAGCGGCTTATCAGAC
>JAZDFM010000023.1:0-5581 GCA_043807825.1 bacterium
TTCACATACCAGGCTTCGCCTTTGCTTTCAATCTGAATCAATATTTTTCCGGATAATCTTTTGCTGATGGACTCCGCGGCGTTGGCATTATGCGCAACGCAAAAAACAGCGAAAAAAACAAGAATAATCGCCGGGAAATATTTTAATATTTTGTTACGCGGAAAATTCAGCATATATTTATTAAAAATTATCATAATGTCTGAATTTTGTCTAATTTAAAATATCATCCACTTCTTTAGCCAAAGATTCATTATAATCAACTTTAAAATCGGTTTCAACTAATTTTTCGCCTCCCGCGGAAAATAATTTAAAAAATACTTTTTGGCTTCCGCTGTTTTTCGCGAGAACCTGCTTAAGTTTTTCCAGCGTTGAGCCGCTAACGCCGCTTTTCAAATTTATAAAAAAATTATCTTCTTTCAAAATTGAATTCTTCAAAACCGGAACAACGGAAGATTTTTTAGAAACTTTCGGGACGGGATACGAAAAAAATTTTCTATATTCGGAATTGCTTCTTCCGTTGCCCGAAGCCGTGAATTTTTTTACAGCCTCTCCGGCATTTTCGGCATTCAATTCAATAGCTTTATTGCACAGCAATTTAAGCTCTTGATCTTTATCGGATAATTTACCCTGACAAAGGACGATTTTTCCTTCCTGCCAAATCAAATCATTTTCTTTGAGCAAGCTGGGGAAAACCAAAATTTCAACGCTTCCGCCCGTATCTTCAATTTTAACGAAAAGCATCGGCTCGTTTGATCGGGTGATTATTTTTTTAATTTTGGTTATTACCCCTCCGGCGTAAATTTGATGGTCGGATTTATGCTCCTGCAATTTTGAAACCGGCAAAACGGCTTGATTTAAAAATTGCTTGAATTCGGAAAAAGGATGCTCGCTGATGTAAAGACCGAGCAATTCTTTTTCCCACGCCAATTTTTCTCTCTGGGTCGCGGCCGGCGCCTGCTCAAACTTAAGCTTTCTGTTGAAATTCAAGCTCGGCGCGTCTGAAAACAAATTGGCTTGCCCGTTTGATTTTGTTTTGGCGGTTTCGCTGTTGAATTCCAAAATAATGTCAATATTTCCCAAAAGCAATCCGCGCTCTCCGAATTTATCAAGACCTCCGGATTTAATCAAGCTTTCAAGCGACTTTTTATTCAAATCTTTATCGCACACTCTTTCAAGAAAATCCGTAATATCTTCATACGGCCCGTTTTTTTTTCTTTCAGCGATTATTTCTTCGGATATATGCTCTCCTATGTTTTTTATAGCCTTCAAGCCGAAGCGAATGGTATCGGGAGCTTCATCGCGGTTGACCGCCATATTTTTTTCCGTACCCGATGTAACAACCGTAAAAGAATCAAAAGATTGATTTATGTCCGGAGCCATTACTTTTATCCGCATTCGCCGGCATTCTTCAATTTCAATGGCGATGCGATCGGTATTCTGCTGGTCCGCTGTAAGCAAAGCGGCCATAAATTCGGTCGGCCAATGGGCTTTCAAATAAGCTGTCTGATAGCCGATCAAAGCGTAGCAAGCCGCGTGGCTTCTATTGAATCCATATCCGGCAAAAGGCTCTATAAAAGAAAAAATGCTTTCCGCCATCTGGCTCGGAATGCCGTTTTTAACGCACCCGTCAACAAATTTTTCTTTTTGTTCAGTTAATAACTTCACGATTTTCTTTCCCATGGCTTTCCTTAAAACATCGGCTTCAGCCATTGTAAAACCGGCTAAATCTCTGGCGATCTGCATCACTTGCTCCTGATAAATGGCCACGCCGTAAGTTTTTTCAAGTATGGGCTTTAATTTCGCGTGCAGGTAGCTCGGCTTTTTTCTTCCGTGTTTTCCATTGATATATCCGGGTATCCATTCCATCGGTCCCGGACGATATAATGCCACCATGGCGATAATATCCTCAAATTCAGTCGGCTTGAGATCGCGCAAATATCTTTTCATGCCGCTTGATTCAAATTGGAACACTCCGGTTGTTTCCCCATCCTGAAATAATTTATATGTGAGCTCGTCGTCTTGCGGAATTTTATCAATATCAATTAAGATTCCCCTGGTGTTTTTTATGATCTTCACGGCCGATTCAATGATTGTCAAATTTTTTAAACCCAAAAAATCCATTTTCAACAAGCCCAAATCTTCAACCGGATGCAAAGAAAATTGCGAAACTATCGTTCGGTCCGAAGAAGAAGCGTATTGTAAAGGCACATGCTCGGTCAAAGGATCTTTGGTGATAATCACTCCGCAAGCGTGGGTGGAAGCGTGGCGCGCCACTCCTTCAAGCCTTTTCGCGTAATCAATTATTTTTTTCACGCCGCTGTCATTTTTATAAAGCTCTTTCAATTCTCCGATTTCTTCAACCGCCTGGCTTATTTTTGAAAACATGGGAATCATTTTCGCCAATTTATCGCATAATTCATAAGCGTAACCCAGTACTCTGCCCACATCGCGGATCGCGGCGCGCGCCGCCATGGTTCCGAAAGTGATTATTTGCGAAACATGATCTTTGCCGTATTTTTCTTCAACATACCTTAAAACTTCGTCCCGCCTTATGTCCGCGAAATCCATATCAATATCAGGCATGGAAATCCTGTCCGGATTTAAAAATCTCTCAAACAGCAAATCATATTTGAGAGGATCTATATTAGTGATATTCAGCAAATAAGAAACCAATGATCCGGCCGCCGAACCTCTGCCCGGCCCGACCACGATTTTATTGCTTTTAGCCCAATTAACAAAATCCGACACTATTAAAAAATACGATGGCCAGCCCATCTTTTTGATCACAGACAGCTCATAATCCATTCTCTCCATTATAACGCTGTCAACTTGTTCGTAATTTTTTCCATACCGTTCAACCAAGCCTTTCTTGCACAAAATATCAATATAATCTTCAGCGCTCATGCCGTCGGGAGCCGAAAAATACGGCAACTGTATTTTTCCCAATTCAATTTCCAAATTGCACGCTTCGGCTATTTTTTCTGAATTGGCGATAGCTTCCGGAATATCTTTGAAATCTTCAACCATTTGTTTGACGCTTCTGAAAGAATAATCTCCGCCGACCATGGTCATCCTGTCTCGGTCTTGCTTTTTTTTCTTTGTCTGAAGGCAAAGCAAAACATCCTGCGCTTCATCATCGTCTTTATTCAAATAATGCACATCGTTGGTGGCAACCACCGGAATATTCAGCTCTTTTGAAAATTCAATCAAAGTTTTGTTTATTTTTTCTTGATTTTCAAGATTCGGATGACTTTGCAATTCCAAATAAAAATTCCCCTCGCCGAACAATTCGGAATATTCCAAAATTCTTTTTTTCGCTTTATCTGTTTTTCCCGAAGCTATAAGCCGGGGAATTTCTCCGGCCAAGCAAGCGGTTAAAGCTATAAGACCGTCTTTATGTTCGGACAAAACTTCCCAATCTATTCTGGGCTTATAATAAAAACCTTCCAAATGAGCGATGGAAGTCAATTTGATCAAATTGCGATAGCCTGTTTTATTTTTAGCCAAAAGCAACAAGTGATAATTTCTTTCATCCGATTTTACATTTTTGTCAAAACGCGATCCGGGCGCCAAATAAGCTTCAACTCCCATAATCGGCTTTATGCCGGCTTTTTTGCATTTTTGATAAAATTCCACGGCGCCGTACATAACGCCATGGTCGGTTAAAGCCAAACTGTCGCAGCCTTCGTCCTTGGCTTTTTGTATAAGCTCGTCTATTTTAGTCAAGCCGTCAAGCAGAGAATAATGGCTGTGCACATGGAGATGAGTGAATTTCATAGGTTTTGGAACTGCCGCCGAATGCCATATTGGGTCTAAATTTCCAAATTTCAGTAAATTTTTTCTAAAATGTTTTCGCCAATATTGCCATATTGCCTCAAAAATTTTATAAAAAATTTCCTTGAAATTGTGAAAATTTATACTCCAAAGAGCATTCGGCGGCAGTTCCATTCTAATATAGCATTTCGCCAAAAAATAGCAAACAAAAAAACAAGCGCGCTCGGCGCTGTTTTTTGCGATAAAATTTGATATTACCTTATTTTATTGACTATCTCGCCAAGATCTTCGTCTGAATAAAAATAAATTATAATCTCTCCGCCTTTCCCATGCCGCTTTACTTCCGCTTTAGTGCCGAAAAATTGGCGGAAAGCGAACTCCTTGTCTTTATCCGCGTAATTTATTTTTATTCTCGCCATTTTTGTTCCGCCCATATTTCTTGTTTCTGAAATAGACCGATCAACGCTCATTTTATTCAATAAAATTTTTTTATACAGCGACAATTGCCGATCTTCGCTTTCAAGGCCGGCGATAACTTTGGCATGCCCTTCGGTTATCTTGCCTTCAATCAAAGCTTCCTGAATTTCAGAAGGCAAATTCAAAAATCTCAAAGTATTGGTTACCACGGGCCTGGATTTGCCGACTTTCTCCGCTAATTGATCTTGGCTCAAATTGAATTCATCAAGAAGTTTGCGGTAAGCGATGGCCGTTTCAATCGGATTCAAATCTTCTCTTTGCAAATTTTCAACCAGCGCCAATTCAAGCTTTTGCTGTTCACCGGCCTGCCTTATTATCGCCGGCACAGACGGCAAGCCCAAAATTTTCGCCGCCCTCAACCGCCTTTCACCGGCTATCAATTCATATTTTCCGTTTGTTTGAGTAACTATCAACGGCTGAATAATGCCATATTGCTTGATTGATTCGGCCAATTCGTTCAAATGATGCTCATTGAAATTTTTTCTCGGCTGCATGGGATTGATTCCGATTTGCTCCGGATTCAAATCAAGCACTCTGCCTTTTTCTTCTTCGCTGGCGACATTTATAACAGCGTCTCCATCGGGCATTGATGCCGTTTTATTTATTTTTCGCGGAATCAACGAAGATAATCCTCTGCCTAAACTATTGGACATATAACATTACTGTCATTGCGAGCGACTGAAAGGAAACGCAGGTCCCTCGCTACACTCGGGATAAACTTCGCAATCTCACGTACTCTGTATTTTAACCAGAGATTGCCGCGTCGCCTGATTACAGGCTCCTCGCAATGACAAATTAAAAATAAAATTAAATTATTTACCATCTTCTTTCCAAATCAATCACTTCTCTTGCCAATTTTTCGTAAGCTCTTCCGCCCTTGGAAGCGGGGTCGTAATATAAAATGGAACGGCCGTAGCTTGGAGCTTCGGCCAATTTAACGCTTCTCGGAATAATGCTTCTGAAAACTCTGTTTGGAAAATATTGGTAAAGCTCGTTCATAACCGAACCTGACAAACGGTTGCGCTTGTCAAACATTGTGATAACAGCGCCCATAATTCCAAGCTCTGGCTTTAAATTGTTTTGCACCAGGCTTATGGTTTCCAGCAATTGGCTTAATCCTTCCAGAGCGAAATATTCGCTTTGAATCGGAATCAGAACTTCATCGGCCGCGACCAAACTGTTGACCGTCAAAAGGCCGAGCGAAGGCGGGCCGTCTATGATAATGTAATCATATTCATCTTTGACAAGATTCAAAATCCGCGACAGCCTGTATTCCCTATCTTCCATGCCGACCAAATCTATGCCCGCGCCGGCCAAAGAAATGGTCGCC
>JAZDFM010000024.1:0-20522 GCA_043807825.1 bacterium
ATCTAGCAATACACAAAAGCAGCATCATGCCATAAAAACAGACAAGAAATTTTTTCCTCGCCCCATTACTCCTCAACCAAATAAACATCAGCACCTTCGTTGACCTTCTCGTTAACCTTAAGGCCAATCGTATCGCCTTTCTTGGCCGAGCTGATTTCCTTATGTTCAATCTGTATTGACCCAACTGTCTGTTCAAATTCATTTTTACCATCTCCAAACTTAACCTTGTCGCCAACCGACAATTTCCCGCTAAGTTCAACAACGGCAACGCCAATATTGCCATAATAATGAGTAACTGTTCCTGTTTTTTTCATAATAATAATTTTTTAATGGTTTATTAATAGACCTTTATTAACCTAGATTATACCATAAAACTTTTTCAAACAAATACCATAAAATCTAACCGCCCATAACAGGCGGTTAGATTTTGTGGGCTATTCTTAAAATAGTTCGGACGCATTTCGCCGCCTACGGCGGCGGGGGTTTGGCCAAAAATTCCGCCTGTCCGTCCGAAGCTTTGCGAAGGCGGGAACCGAAATCCTGAACGGCGCCTGCCCCGTAGTGAAGCGTAAGCTTCTACTACTGGGGACAATTTCAAGTTTTTCTTTGGCGGCAAATTCTTTTGTAAATCAAAAAGAAAAAGGGTTCGCTACCTTTCGATAGTGAACCCAGAGAACCCGTTGCGGATTCATGCTTGCTTGCGCGCGAGGAACTCGCGCCCATTGCCAACATCCGTATTGACCGGCACGTTCTGCTCGCAGAGCGGACAAGTTGCCTTGTCCCACGCGTCGAGCTTCACGTTCACGAGAGCGGTGAGCTTCGGAACATCGGCCACGTCTTGCGGCGTGATTCCTCCGCGATTGCAGAGAACGCCGAGACCAACGACGTTGCCGCCGATGGCTCGCGTGGCTTCGACCACTTTCTTGGCGGAGCCGCCGGTGGTGAGAACATCTTCCACCACCAGAATGTTCTTGCCGGAGATGAGTTTGTCGTAGCCACGTTTGATGACGAAGGCGTCTCCGCCCTCTGACTTCTCGGCGTAGACACCGAACACCTCGTGGCCGTTCATCTCCGAGAGATGATGTGCTGTCCACTGCGAGAGAATCACGCCACCGATTGCCGGAGCAATGACCACTTGCACATTGTTGTCCGCGAACCGTTCGGCGATTGCACGGCAGAGGCGGGACGTTTCCGCGGTGTGCGGATAGACCGCATCCTTGTTGACATACGCCGTGCCATGCTTGCCAGACGTGTAAACGATGTGGTTGTTGGCGATGACCGCTCCGACTTTGCCTAGAACTTGCAGGACTTCCTGTTCGTTCATATCAAAGGGGCGGATTTCGCTCTTGCCGTCGCACTTCCAGCACTTCTCGTAGTGTCCTTCCGTTTCCGGGCCGTAGTCTTGTCCTTGAACAACCCTGTCAACGACATACTTCCGGCCTTCTCCGTTGCATTTGTCGCATTTCATTTTTCTACTTCCTTTCTATCGGTACTGGTTGATGAGATCGCGGAGTTTCTCCGTCTCGCGGCGAGCCGCCTCCGCAAAGTCTGCACCTTTCGGGTTGGGAATGTACAATTTAAGCCCGACAATCGAGTTTGGTGCCGAAGTCACATTAACTCAAATGTCAAAAATAATCAAGTAGCTAAAACGAAAAAAGAAACTCTACGAGTTTCTTCCAAATCTATTGTCAGTTTTTTTGTTGTCGGCCAAGTAAACTTTGAACTGGTCCTTGTGTTAATAAGCAAATTTTGATAATCTAAATTTAATTGGGCCCTTAGCTTAGTTGGTAGAGCGCCTCATTTGCAATGAGGAGGTCAAGAGTTCGAATCTCTTAGGGTCCACCAAACGAAACATTGTCGGAATTAAATTAATAGCGCGATTTTGGCTCCCGCAAAATCGCTCCGTTTTCTTAATTCCGACAATGTTTCGTTTGGTGGTGTCATTATATCATTTGCTCGAACTTTTTTTGAGCGAGAATGAATCGTCCCGCCACTGCCTCGCAGAGCCTCGGCAACCCCGAAAGAAAAACACTCCTTGCTTTCTTGATTTGGCGGGGGTGAAATTTCTTTTGAAAAAGGAAAGGGTGTTTTTCTTTCGGGGTTCTGCCTTCCAAGTATTCAGGCAGGTGGCGGAACAATGCGGACTCGGTTTTGGCAAAACTATTTTTTGGGGAAAGGATTTGCCAAAACTTCGACTGATTTGTTTTTGAATTCGGATGTCGCAAATGGAAAAGTAGGGGTTTGGGGAGGAATTTTCAATTTGCTCCTCTGATTTCTTTTGGAGAATTTTGGGCGGGGTTATTCATAAATACATTATATCCTGATTTGGGATTATACCGCAATAGGATATATCATACAAGTAAGTATGAATAAGTCTGTTTATACAAAAGACTACAAGGAAATCATAGAACGCTTAAAAACAGCGCGTATTGAGGCTGGGCTTGCACAGCAAGAGGTTGCTGACAAACTTGGCAAACCACAGTCTTATATTTCAAAAATTGAGTCCGGTGAAAGACGACTTGATGTTGCAGAAATGAAAAAGTTTGCAGAAATATACAAAAAGCCATCCTCATATTTTTTATAATTTATGTTAGTACAAAAATTCGACAATTTTCTACAATCAGTTGATCTCAAATCCTATCGTGATAGGTATAGGCCTATTAAAATTGTGGAAATGGATTTGCCTAAGGAAGTCCAAGCAATTAATGCGCTTTATAAAGTATATTGGGATCAAAAGAAATTTTTGTCCTTTGAAGATTTTTATAAAGAATATTTAAATTCACAAAAAACAGAAATTGAATCTTTTAGACAAAAAATAACAATGTGTAAGGATTGTTTTTATCGCGGACTTCCTGCAAGAATTTATCGCACATGGGCTAGCATTATTACTCAAATACATGCCGGCTATGTAGCGGAATCGGTTTTCGGTGAAGGTACGGTTGCAATGTCTGGAGAGCTCGACCATCAAGGAGCCGATTTTCAAGTTAAATACAGAGGAAAGATTTTAAACTACCAAGTTAAAAAGAAATCATTTAGCGGGGAGGTAAGGCGCGGTAAAGGTGGGGTCAAAAATAAAATAGATGGACAATTTATTGATATTAATTATGAAGTTCCAAGTAGTGACTATTTCGAAAACCCAAAGAAAAAGGATGGCGAATATAAACTCCCATACAAAAGATTTCAAGAAAACAAAGAATTGAAAAGATTTTCTAATGGTTTTATTGTTTTTGCCCCTTATGCTTTTGAACAAAAGAAAAATGAGATTGATGTAAGCCTAAAATAATTTAGGAATAACTGTTACGGAAGAAATAGTTTTTTCGGCAATTTTTATATAATCAGGGTTAATTTCAAATCCGATATAATTTTGACCCAACTCTTTCGCGGCTGCACATTCAGCCCCTGTTCCAACAAAAGGAACCAAAACCACTCCATCTTTTTTAGGCATGGCTGATTTTATTAATTTTCTGCAAATTTCTAACGGCTTTTGTGTTGGGTGTTTAACGATCTTATGATCAGCGTGTTTTTTTAGTTCTCTTGGCTCAAAAACATTCCCTCCGCAGGTATTACAGATAAACCACCTTTCATTCATGCCAGCTCCTCCAGCTAATGCTGGTATTTTTATTACATCCCTTGGTAAAGCACCGCCCTCATGTGCTTTATAAACAGTTTCTTGACCTCCACTACTATACCTACCAATAGTTCCTTTGCGTATCTTGCCCGCAGCTCCATTTAAAAACCCTTCCGTATAGGGTTCTCTTACTTCGTCACGATTAAAAACAGGATTATTTTTCCAAGCACAAATTATAGATTCATGACTTCGTTGCCAAAAATTTAAAGAGGCAACATTTTTATTTGTGTAATGCCAAATAAGCCATCTTTTATTTATTGGTATCTCAACCGAAAGATAGGCAAGAATTTCACTAAAACCATAAATAAATATTGTGCCAGATGGTTTTAAGACTCTAATGGATTCATCTATCCAACTTTTTGACCACCGAATATACTCGTTCATTTCTCGTTTATCCATATTGTTACCAAAATCTTTGCCAATATTATATGGTGGATCAATTATAACAACATCACAGCATTCGTCTGGTAATTTTCTTAATTCTTCAACTGCGTCATTTAAAATAATTTGATTCAGAGGTAATTTATTGTTTCGTTTAATATCTTTTGATGTAATCAACTCTTCTACAAAATTATTTTCGTCATTTTTTATTACATCAATTACAATGCCTTGTATGGTTAAAGGAGTTTGTTTGGAAATAATTATGGGATCCATTGTCCTGTTGGCTGGCTGAAGTCTAATATGCCCTCTTTCCTTATAAAACTTTTTTAATGTGGTTTCATAATTATCAATCAAAGCGACAATCTTTTGTCCGTTTTCGGCAGTATCCTGTTGTTTGACCAACACAACATCACCATCATTAATATTCTCTTCAATCATGCTATTACCGACAACTCTCAATGCGTAGAAATTGCCAGAATTTGGTAATTTACTCTGCGGAACAGCAATGACATTCCTTTCCTTAATGGCTTCAATGGGTTGTCCGGCTGCGATATTCCCCATAAGTGGGATATTTATCATCTTTTCACTCTCAAAAACAGAAATCGCTCTTGGTTGATTATCTTCTTTTCTTAAAAAACCTTTTTCTTGAAGTTTTTTTATATGAAAATGGGCAGTTGAAACAGAAGCTATTTTTAGGTGCTTCTTTATTTCTTCAAGAGAGGGGGAGTATTTATGCTTGGAACAATATTGTTTTATAAAATCCAAGACATCTTTTTGTTTTTTAGTAAGCATATTATTGACAGATAATTTTAATTAGGTGTATAATAGTATTATAGAAAATAAATAGAAAACTTACAATAGCCCACTTATCCACAACTGCATGCCAAAATCATTTTTTTCAGAAAAAATAGATTTGATAATGAAATATAGGGAGGCCATGCTTTCCGCTGTTCAGATTTATAATAATCCACTGATTTTATTTAAAACAGAATCTTTTATTGTCCTTTCTTTAATCGCGTGGACTTACCTTTTACATTCACATTACAGAGCGATTGGAGTTGATTATAGATATTTTGAAAAAAATGGTTCCCGAAAAAGGTTTATTAAAAATCCTGACGGAAGTATAAAATATTGGGATCTTAAGGAATGCATTTCAAAAGAATTTTGTCCGCTAGATAAAGATACTAATAATAACCTTTTATTTTTAATTGGTTTAAGAAATCAAATAGAACATCGTAAGGCAAGCTGATTAGATTCTTATCTTTCAGCTCGCTATCAGGCCTGTGCTTTAAATTTGAATTTTTATCTTAAAAAATTGCATGGTGAAAAATACGGGCTTGATAATAACTTGGCGCTAAGCTTGCAGTTTTCAGAATTAGACGATTCGCAGTCAAGGATATTAAAAGATAAAGAATCCTTAATACCTCAAAATATTATTTCTTATCTTGCTGATTTTGATAGTAAGTTATCGGAAAGCGAAATAAAAAGTGATCGTTTTGCATACCGTCTTTTATTTACTAAAGTTTTAGCAAAAAGGAAGGGGCAAGCCGATCGTGTTATTGAGTTCATAGATCCAAAGTCTGATTTAGCAAAGAATATTTCTAAAGAATATTGGATAAAAGAAGAAACAGAAAAGCCAAAATTTTCAGCCACTCAGACAATTCAAAAGGTACGAGAAGCAGGATATAAAAATTTTAGTATGCATCAGCACACACAATTTTGGCAAAAACATGATGGAAAAAATCCAAATAAGGGATTTGGTTCAATGGTTGTCAAAACTTGGTGTTGGTATCAAAATTGGGCAGATTATATTATTAGCGAATTAAACAAGATAAAAAAATAATTATTTAATCGAATAATCTACCTCGTTTTTTCCTCTACTGGACACTGGGTGAGGTGTTTCAAACCATTCCGGATGAACCTTGAACATAGACCTTAATTCACGTATACTTTTATCAATATCCTTGAATTTGAGCCACTTTTTTGGTTCAAACTTCGGGACATCGCCACCGCCAATTTTCACTTTTTGTGAAATCGTAAGAAGTTGCCCCTGCCTCGCCGGCAGGTAGGGAACCAATCTTTGGAGGGTACCAATTTCCTTGGACACATTCTCCATTCGCCATTTTATATTGCCGGCTGCGCAAAGCAGGCGGACAAAAGGAAGGGAGTATTTAGCTCATGTAAAAACACCCAACATTTTACTTGACAGGATTATTTACATTTGATAAACTTAAATTGTATAAAAAATAACTATGTCCGCATTTTTAAAAAAACTTCGCCAAGAGCAGAAAATAAGCCAAGAATTTTTGGCAGAAAAAATTGGCGTTTCTCGCCCGACTTATGCGCAGATTGAAAGCGGCGCGCGAGATATGTCTGTAAAAGAAGCGCAAAAATTAGCGCATTTTTTTGGTTTGTCTTTGGATGATTTTCTTGCCTGTAAAAATATAATATCGCCTAAGGTGGAATTAGAAAAATCAAACAAGCCGAAAATACAAAAGTCTGAAGCGCGTGTTTCTGTACCGCAAGAAAAAGTGGAAAAATTTAAAGAAGTACTTCTATATATTTTAGAACGCATCGGCGCACGGCCGAATATCGGCGAAGCGGTGGTGTGTAAACTAATGTATTTTATTGATTTTGATTATTATGAAAAATTTGAAGAGCAGTTAATCGGCGCAAAATACATAAAAAATCATTTTGGACCGACTCCTGTCGCTTTTCCCGAAATCGTCGCGCAAATGGAAAAAGACGGCGATTTAACTCGCGTTACTAAAAAATATTTTCAACACGATCAAAAAAAATATTTACCGCGCAGATCTGCCGACCTTGCAATTTTTTCAGCTCAAGAAAAGGAGTTGATTGATTGGGAAATTGAACGATTTAAAGATTTTAATGCCGCGAAAATGCGAGATTATTCTCACAAAGATGTTCCGTGGATCGGCGCCAATGACTTACAACTGATTAATTACGAAGCTGTTTTTTCTCGCGCCGATGAATTTTCCGTCCGACAATATGATAATGAATTATGATGAGACAGAAGAATTTACGCGAGATTTTAAAAAACTGCTAAAAAAATTTCCATCGTTGGCGGAAGATTTGGAAGTGAATAAGCAATATAGAATTGAGCTTTTTCATCGCAAAGAAATAGACAGCGGAAGTATTTTTGAAATTCAGGGCGCTGGCAATACAGCTGAGCTGAAATTTTTTAAAGTTAAAAAATTTCAATGCAAAAGTTTGAAAGGACGCGGATCAAAAAGCGGTATTCGCATTATTTATGCTTATTTACCAACTGATCAAAAGATTGTATTTTTGGAAATTTATTTTAAAACAGATCAGGAAAACGAGAAAAAAGAAAGGATAACTGATTTTATAAATATGAACAAATAGTCCCGCCGTCTGTCCGCTGAAAAGTTTTAGGGGCGAAGCCCTTGTCAGACGGGCAAAAAGGAATGGGGGGGGGGAATTCCGCTCGTTATCAAAATAAGAAAATATTCAAACCGAAAAAATGCGAAAACAGAATTTTATAAAAAATTCCGCCGAATTCGTGTGGACAATTTTCATAAAATTCGCTACTATTTACTCATGTATGAATCCTAAAGCAAAAATTTTCCGCTTTTGCGGCCATAATTTTGACTCTAAAAACGGAAAAATAATTTTTACTTATCGCGTGGAATTTTTTAACCGCGATCCGCTTGATTTTGTCGAAACCGTGATTTTTCCGCCAATTCCAAAAGGCGTAAATCAAGAATCAATGCGGAATTTTCTTGAGCCTTTGGAATTGATTTTAGGCATAAGCTATTACAAGCTTTATTGCCCGCCGCGGATTTCGGTTTCTTTTAAACTATCGCGCGAGCAAGCGGATTTTTGGAATATTGTCTATAAAAAAGGCTTGGGTGAATTTTTGTATAAAAATAATCTAAACCCGGATAAATTGGCCAAATTTCCATTTTCTAAAATAAAAATTTCGCCGCGAAGAATTAAAACCGGCGAGCGGGCGCTTTTGGGAATAGGCGGCGGCAAAGATTCAATCGCGGCCGTCGGATTGCTGAAAGATTTTGATTTTTTTTGTTTTTTGGTTGAAACTCAGAGAGAAGATCCGATCTCGGAAAGCGTGGCCGGCGCGATCGGGAAACCTTGCCTGAAAATCCGAAGAACGCTTGATCCGAAAATATTTGAAACATACGAAGGCGCGTACAACGGCCATATTCCGATTTCGGCGATTTTCGCGTTTCTGGGTTTTTTGGCCGCGGCTGTCTACGAGTATAAATATGTGATTGTGGCGAACGAACATAGCAGTAATTTCGGCAATCTTGAGTATCGCGGGGAAATTATCAACCACCAATGGAGCAAATCCATTGAATTTGAAATGCTGTTTCAAGAGTACGCGAGAAAGTTCATTACTCCCGATATTGTTTATTTTTCGCTCATCCGCCGGTTTCATGAAATCAGAGTTGCGAAAATATTCGCCGGACAGAAAAAATTTTTTCCGTTATTCGCGAGCTGCAACGGGAATTTTAAAGTTTTCAAAAAAAGGCCGGATTCTTTATGGTGCGGGCAATGCCCCAAATGCGCTTTCGCGTTTTTAATGCTCGCGCCGTTTCTTGAAAAGAAAGAATTGCTCGGCATTTTCAAGAAGAATCTTTTCGCCGAAAAAGAGCTTTTGCCGGTATTCGGAGATTTGCTCGGATTTGGAAAATCCAAGCCTTTTGACTGCGTCGGAACGGTTGAAGAATCGCGGGCGGCTCTTTTTTTGGCTTCAAAAAAATACAAGAGCGAAATCGCGGTAAAAAATTTTTTGCCAAGAATAAAGAATCCGCAAAAGCTTGTAAAGCAAGTTTTCAAAACTGCGCAGGCCGCGGCTATTCCGGCAAGATTTTGTTTTTGCGGCATTGAGAGCGTTTGCGTTTTGGGTTATGGCGAAGAAGGAAAAATCACTGAAAAATATATCAAGAAAAATTATCCTGATTTGAAAATCGGAATTTTGGATAAAAATTTAAGCGAAAATTATCTTGAAAAACAAGAAGATTTTGATTTGGCGATTAAAACTCCGGGAATTCCAAAATCAAAAATAAAAATTCCTTATGCTACGGCGACGAATATTTTCTTTTCGCTGAATAAAAATTTCACCATCGGCGTAACCGGCAGCAAAGGCAAAAGCACGGCAGCAAGCCTGATTTATGAAATTCTTAAAGCCGCCGGAAAAAAAGCGCGCTTGATCGGCAATATCGGCAATCCCATGCTGGAAGTTTTTTTCGGAAAAATTGATCCGGATGAAATTTTCGTCATAGAGCTTTCCAGCTATATGCTTGACGACATTGAATATTCTCCCAATATCGCTTTGCTTCTGAATCTTTTTCCCGAACACATGGATTATCACGGCGGAGTTGAAAATTATTATTTGGCCAAGAAAAATATTTTTAAATTCCAAAAGCCGGGGGATTTTGCTTTGAGGCCGCCTTTTACCGAAAAATTGCCGTTTGGAAAAAACGAAATTCGCTTGCTTGGCGATCATAATCTGAAAAATATCAAAGCCGCCGTTAAAGTCGCGCGCATCCTGAAAATTTCCGATTCGTCCATAAGAAAAGCCGTGAAAAATTTCAAGCCTCTGCCGCATCGTTTGGAATTCGCCGGAGAATTTAACGGCATAAAATTTTACGACGACGCGATTTCCACGGCTCCGGAATCAACTATTATGGCGATCAGATCGCTTAAAAATATCGGAACGATTTTTTTGGGCGGACAAGACAGGGGATATGATTTCGGAGAGCTGGAAAAAATTATCAGAAAAAATCGCGTAAAAAATATCGTTTTATTTCCCGAAAGCGGCAGGCGCATCCTGAAATCAAGCAAAGGTTTCAATATTTTAGAAACGCGAAGCATGGAAGAAGCCGTAAAATTTGCTTTTCAAAATACTAAAAAAGGGCAAATCTGCCTTCTTTCCACGGCTTCGCCAAGCTATTCGCTTTGGAAAAATTTTGAGGAAAAGGGGGATTTATTTAAAAATTTTATTAAACATAATGGAAAATAATTGGCACGCCAAATCTGAATCGGATATTTTAAAACAGCTGCAATCAAGCGGTAGCGGTTTAACAATTGAAGAAGCGAAAAACAGGCTGAAAAAATACGGTGAAAATAAATTGCGGGAAATTAAAGCTGATAATCCGGCGGTTATTTTTTTCCGCCAATTCCAAAGTCCGCTGATTTATCTTTTGCTGGCCGCGGCGGCGATAATTTTTTTCATGTCCGAAATCGCGGACGCTTTGATTATTTTGGCGATATTGATTTTTAACGCGGTAATCGGCGCGGCGCAGGAAGGCAAAGCTCGGAACACTTTGCTGGCTCTTAAAAAATTCGTTCAAACCAAAGCCATGGTTTTGCGACAGGGCGGGGAAATGATTATTGAAGACAGCGAAGTTGTTCCCGGAGATATTATAATTCTGCGGGAAGGCGAAAAAATTCCGGCCGATGCCCGCGTTATTTTGTCGCATAGCTTGAACATTGACGAATCAATGTTAACCGGCGAATCAGAACCGTCTCATAAAATTGATGAAGTTATAAATAGAAAAAATTTGCCGGAGCAAGAGCAGAAAAACATGGTGTTTAAAGGAACTTATGTTTTGTCAGGAAACGGCAAAGCTATCGTCGTCCGAACAGGCTTAAACACGATTATCGGCAATATATCCAAAGAAATTCAGGCCATGGATACGGAAATGCCTTTCAAAAAAAATGTAAGATATTTGACTCGTTTGATAGTTTTAGCTGTTTTTTGCGTAAGCGTTTTATTATTTTTTTCAGGCATAGCTTCTGGAAAATCAGCGAAAGAGATGTTTATGACAGTCGTGTCTTTGGCTGTTTCCATAATTCCGGAAGGATTGCCGATTGTCATGACTTTGGTTCTGGCATCCGGAGTTTGGCGGATGAGCAAGCAAAATGTTTTAGTGAAAAAATTGCAAGCGGTTGAAGCTTTGGGGCAAGCCAGCGTTATCGCAGTGGATAAGACCGGAACTATAACAAATAATGAAATGGCCGCGCAAAAAATTTATTCCGGCGGCAAGATGTTTGAAATCAGCGGTTCGGGCTATGATCCAAACGGCGAAATTACGCTTGACGGAAAAGCGATTTGTCCGCCAAACCACCCTGAACTTTTTTTCGCCGGAAAAATAGCCGTATTCTGCGCCAACGCGCGCGTTATGTTTGATGAAAATTCAAAAAAATGGAGTGTGTCTGGCGATCCTACCGAAGCGGCTATGAATGTTTTCGGGAAAAAACTCGGTTTTGACAAAGATAAATTGGAAAGCGAATCGCAGGTTATATTTGATTCGCCTTTTGATTACAAACTTAAATACCATGTTTCGGCGCGCGTTTCGGACGGCGAAAAATTTTTAGCAGTTGCCGGCGCTCCGGAGGAAATTTTAAAGCTTTGCAAATCGCTTTCCGGCGATGAAAAAGAAAAATTGGAATCAGTATTTTTGGAAATGTCGCGGAACGGAATGAGAGTTGTCGCTTTGGCCGGAAGTTTAGGGAATGAAGATATATTAAGCGAAAAAATAGGCAGTCTCGCTTTTGCCGGATTTTTGGGAATGAGAGATTCTTTGAGGGCTGAAGCCGTTGAAGCTGTTAAAAAAATAATTTCAGCCGGAATCAAGGTGGTTATGATTACCGGCGACCATAAAAATACCGCCGTTGCCATAGCCAAAGACGCGGGAATTTACGAATCCGGAGGATTTGTTTTAACCGGCTATGAGATAGACAATTTGACCGACGAAGAGCTTAAAGAAGAAGTTTCGGCATGCTCGGTTTTCGCCAGAGTGACGCCGGAGCATAAATTAAGAATTATTAAAGCGTACAAATCCCGCGGAGAAATTATCGCCATGACAGGGGACGGAGTTAATGACGCGCCGTCGCTGGTGGCCGCCGATTTGGGAATCGCGATGGGAAAAATCGGAACCGAGGTTGCCAAAGAAGCTTCAGATATAGAACTTTTGGACGATGATTTATCTAACACGGTTATCGCCATTGAAGAGGGCAGAAATATTTATAAAACCATAAAAAAGGTTATTCTTTATCTTTTTTCAACCAGCGCGGGAGAAGTTTTGACGATTGCCGGAGTTTTGGCGATCGGATTGCCTTTGCCGCTGTTGCCGGTTCAAATTATTTGGCTTAATTTCGTAACCGACGGTTTTTTAGATGTGTCTTTGGCCATGGAGCCTAAAGAGAAAGGGCTGATGCTGGCCAAATTTGAACGCCCTAAAAAATGGATAGTGAACGGATTGATGGCGCAAAGGATATTTTTTATGTCCATCCCAATGGCTATAGGAACGATTTGTCTTTTCTTCGTGTATTTTAAAACCGACAATGCCAAAGCATGGACTGTTTCGCTCACGGTTTTGGCCGTGTTCCAATGGTTTAACGCATGGAATTGCCGCTCCGAAGAAAAATCTCTTTTTCAAATGAATTTTTTATCCAATAAATTTTTAGTCGGCGCCACGCTGATTGTCGTTTTTTTGCAGATTTTGGTTGTTTATAATCCGGTAATGCAGAAAATTATGCGCACGGCTCCGCTCGCGCCGATGGATTGGATGATTATTGCCGGCGCCGCGTTTTCCATTGTGGCCGTTGAAGAGGCAAGAAAATTTTTTTACAGAAGAAAATTAAATTATCAAATAATTAAATAAATTAAAATAAAATTTATGCAAATTTCCAACTGCGAAAAAAATCAAAAGCCGCAATTTTATTTTTTGCTGTTTTTGATTTTCGGAACTTTGATTTTGTCTTTTTATGTTTTGCGCCCGTTTGTTTCGGTTTTTATTTTGGCGGTGGTTTTTACGGTCATATTCCAGCCGCTTTACAGAAAAATGCTGAAATATTTTTTTAACCATGAAAGCCTGGCGGCTTTGGTTACTGCTGTTATAGTCGTCGCGATTATTCTGACCCCGCTCACTTTTTTGGGAATTAAAATTTTCCAAGAATCGCGCCAGCTTTATGTTTCCCTGATAGAAGGCGGAGGCAAAGACAATTTTATCAATGTTTTCAGTGGATTGCTGGAAAATTTCCGCAATTATTTGCATTTGCCGCAAACATTTTCAATAAATATCGGGCAGTATATGAAAGAAGGGTTGAGTTGGATTTTGCAGAATTTGGGAGCTTTGTTTTCAGATTTCGCCGGAATTTTAGCGTCTTGTTTCATTTTTTTGATTTCATTTTATTATTTGTTGAAAGACGGGCATAAATTAAAGCGTATCGTGATAAATTACAGCCCTTTGGCTGATGCCGACGATCAAATGATTTTAGGCAAGCTTGAGCTGGCCATAGGTTCTGTGGTCAAAGGATATTTCACCATAGCTTTTATACAGGGGTTTTTGACATTCGCGGGTTTTACTATCTTCGGAGTGCCTAACGCCGCGCTTTGGGGGGCTGTCGCTTCCATCGCTTCCTTGATTCCGAGCGTCGGCACTTCGCTGATTTTTATTCCCGCGATTATTTTAATGTTCGTGCAGGGTAATATATTTTCAGCTGTCGGGCTTTTGCTGTGGGGCATGCTGGCGGTGGGCATGGTTGATAATTTTTTGGGGCCGAAACTTATCGGGCGAGGCATGAAACTGCATCCTTTATTGATTCTTTTTTCGGTTTTCGGCGGATTGATTTTTTTCGGGCCGATCGGATTTATCTTGGGCCCGATTATTTTAAGCCTGCTGTTCGCGCTTCTGCATATTTATTTTTATATCGTTAATGGCGGTAAAAAACGGGAAAAATAAAAATCCGGCCTGAATTTTACCGGTCGGATTTTCGCGTGATAAATTATTTTTTCTTTTTGGCCATTGTCTTGATGCATTTGGAGCAGACGCTTTGGCTTTGGCCGTTGATTTTTTTCACCTGAAGGTTTATATATTGCCTTTTGATTGTTTTTATATTTGAGTGTGATCTGGAGGCGCCTTTGGTTGAGCCTCGCCCGCAAACATCGCATTTTTTTGCCATATAATTTTGCTTGATTATTTTTAATAATTTCATATTAACAGCTTTTGATTTAAAAAGCAAGATGTGGTAAATTTAAAATTATGGAAACGCAATTATTATTTTTTCAAATCATAGTTTTTATTTTCTCGGTTGTTATCCATGAATACATGCATGGCTGGATGGCTAATTATTTGGGCGACCCGACCGCCAAAGACGCCGGAAGATTAACTATCAATCCGATTCCTCATATTGATCTTTGGGGTTCAATTATCCTGCCCTTGATGCTTGCGATAACCAAAACGCCTTTCGTATTCGGCTACGCCAAGCCGGTGCCGTTTAATCCTTATAATCTGCGCGACCAAAAATACGGATCGGCCAAAGTGGCTTTAGCCGGTCCTTTGTCAAATTTCATTGTCGCTTTATTTTTCGGCTTGCTGTTGAGATTTTTTTCCGGCTATTTGATTGAGAGCAATATTATGCTGGTCGGTTTATTGCAGATAATAGTGTATTTGAATTTATTTTTAATGGTTTTGAATTTACTGCCCATACCGCCATTGGACGGTTCAAAAGTATTGATGCCGTTTTTGCCTTATGACTGGCAGGTAAAATTTTCTCAATTGGAGCGATTCGGATTCGCTTTTGTCCTGTTGTTCGTTTTTTTCGGATTTTCCTTGATTATTCCGATTATAAATTTTTTATTCAAGATGATAACGGGAATTTAGCCAAGGCAATTTTAAAGGGTGTTCCGCGTAAGCAAAGCACCCTTTTTTCGCTTGGTCATTCCTCTATTATATGACCAAGTGGATCGCGTGTTAATAGATAACACGCGAAAAGAAATAAAAGAAAAAAAACGATTTCCAGGCCACACGCGACCTGGAAAAATGTCATGTCTTGAGGTGTCCCGGCTTGGGACACCTCGGGATAAATTTTTAGCAGGCCAAGACCTGCCAAAATTAATAAGGTTCCGGGGATGAATAAAATTTGCATTTTTTTCCTCCTTTTTTAAGAGTTTTTAAGAACATTTATATATTAAATCTGCGCCTAAATTTGATTTTTGTCAAGTCCCGCCAAATAGCTCTTGACCATTTTTATCTCTTGTGTTAAATTGGAGTAAGTTATAAAATAATTCATATCCCGAATGTTCGGGGTTGTTTTTTTACCGCGATATGCCAACATTCAACCAGCTTGTCCGAAAAGGCAGGCACTCAAGCAGAAATAAAACCAAGTCTCCGGCTTTGCAATCAACGCTGGATACTTTGCATAGAAAAAGAACGGAATTATCCAAAGGAGCTCCTTTTAAAAGAGGAGTGTGTTTGAAAGTTACAACCACCACCCCTAAAAAACCTAACTCGGCTTTGAGAAAAATCGCTCGCGTGCGCTTGTCCAACGGAATGGAAGTTACAGCTTATATTCCCGGCATCGGCCACAATCTTCAAGAGCACTCAATCGTTTTGCTCAAAGGCGGAAGAACCAAGGATTTGCCTGGCGTGCGCTATAAAATAATAAGAGGAGTCTACGATACCCAGGGCGTTGATGGCCGAAAACAAAGCCGAAGTCGCTATGGGGCAAAAACGCCTAAAAAATAAATATTAAAACATTATGAGAGGAAAACCAGTTTCAAAAAGAAAAATACAGCCGGACGCCAAATATAGCGATCAGGATATCGCCAAGTTTATAAATTACATAATGGAGCGAGGCAAAAAAACAGTTGCCCAAAAAATAGTTTATACTTGTTTTGACATTATAAAAGAAAATTCAAAGCAAGATCCAAGGCATATTTTCAATAAAGCCTTAAAGCAAGTGAGCCCTCTTTTGGAAATTCGCGGACGCAGAATAGGCGGAGCCAATTATCAGATTCCGTTTCAAGTGAGAGGCGAAAGGCGATTTAATTTAGGATGCCGTTGGATTATCAACGCGGCTCGCGCCAGAAAAGGAAAATCCATGGCTGAAAAATTGTCAATGGAAATCCTTGACGCGTCCAAAGGCGAGGGCGCGGCTATTAAAAAGAGAGCTGAAGTGCACAGAATGGCCGAAGCGAATAAGGCATTCGCGCACTTTGCCAGATAATTTATGAGAGAATATAGTTTAGACAAAACAAGAAACATAGGTATCATTGCCCATATTGACGCCGGAAAAACCACGGTTTCCGAGCGTATTCTTTTTTATACCGGCAAGAAACATAAAATAGGAGAAGTTCATGAAGGCGCGGCTGAAATGGATTGGATGGAACAAGAAAGAGAGCGAGGCATTACCATAACCAGCGCGGCCACTACTTGCTTTTGGAAAGATTGCCGCATAAATTTGATTGACACTCCGGGGCATGTTGATTTTACGGCCGAAGTTGAACGCTCATTAAGAGTTTTAGACGGCGGAGTCGTTGTGTTTGACGGAGTCGCCGGCGTTGAGCCTCAATCGGAAACAGTTTGGCATCAAGCTGATAAATACAAAGTTCCACGCATAGCTTTCATAAATAAAATGGATCGCACCGGAGCGAATTTCTATGCTGATTTGGAATCAATTTATAAAAGGCTCACCAAGCGCGCGAGTCCGATCCAATTGCCGATCGGCGCTGAAGACCAATTCAAAGGCATTATTGATTTGCTTGAAAGAAAAGCGCGTTTTTTCACGGACGAACTTGGCACAAAATGGGAAGATCGCGAAATTCCGGAAGATATGAAAGAGAAGTCCGAAGAATATAGGTCAAAATTGGTTGAAGCCATAGCTGACAATGATGAAATTTTAATGAATAAATATTTGGCCGGCGAAGATATTGAAATCGCGGATTTGAAACAAGTTTTGCGCAAAGCGGTCAATGAAAATAAAATAGTTCCGGTTCTCTGCGGAAGCGCTTTGAAAAACAAGGGAGTGCAGTCTTTGCTTGACGCCGTTGTTGATTATTTGCCTTCTCCTCTTGATGTGCCGGCTATCACAGGTTTTAATCCCGATGATAAAGAAAAAATTATTGAAGTAAAGCCGTCCGACTCGGAGCCTTTCGCGGCTTTGGCTTTTAAAATTGCTACAGATCCATATGTCGGAAAACTTTGTTTCATAAGGGTCTATAGCGGAGTTTTGCAATCAGGATCGTATGTTTTAAATACTACAACCGGAAATAAAGAAAGAATAGGCCGCATCGTCAGAATGCACGCCAACCATCGCGAAGAAGCGCAGGAAGTATACGCCGGAGAAATCGCCGCGGCCATAGGATTGAAAGCAACGACAACCGGCAATACTTTATGCGATGAAAGCAGGCCTTTGGTTTTGGAATCAATTACTTTTCCGGAGCCGGTTATTCATATTGCCATTGAGCCGAAAACCAAAGCCGATCAGGAAAAAATGGGCATGGCTTTGGCGAAATTAGCCGAAGAAGATCCGACTTTCAGAGTAAGGAGCGACGAAGAAACAATGCAGACTATTATCGGCGGAATGGGTGAATTGCATTTGGATATTATTGTTGACAGAATGAAGCGCGAATTTAAAGTTGAAGCCAATGTTGGCAAACCGCAGGTGGCTTACAGGGAAACAATCAAAAAACCGGCCGAAGCCGAAGGAAAATATATCAAGCAATCCGGAGGACGCGGACAATACGGCCATTGCTGGCTGAAAGTTGAACCCAATGAAACAGGCAAAGGATTTGAATTTGCCGATGAAACAAAAGGCGGATCAATACCTAAAGAATATATTCCGGCGATTGAAAAAGGAATCAAAGAAGTTTTGGATAAAGGAATTTTAGCCGGCTATTCAATAGTTGATGTGAAAGCCGCGGTTTTTGACGGTTCTTACCATGATGTTGATTCTTCGGAGGCGGCTTTTAAGATAGCCGGTTCAATGGCTTTTCAGGATGCTTGCCGCAAAGCTTCTCCTGTTATCTTGGAGCCGATTATGAAAGTTGAAGCCGTAACGCCGGAAGAATTCATGGGAGAAGTTATCGGCGACCTTAATTCCAAAAGAGCGCAGATTGAAGAAATGGGAGACAGGGCGAACATTAAATTCATCAAAGCTAAAGTTCCTTTGGCCGCGATGTTCGGCTATGCCACGCAATTGAGATCAATGACTCAAGGCAGAGCGAGCTATTCCATGGAATTCGCGCATTACGCGGAAGTTCCAAGGAATGTCGCCGAAGAGATAATCGGAGGAAAAGACAAGAAATAAATTGACAGCTTGGTGAATTATAATATATAATTATAGATATTTTTAAAATTTAACGCGTGTATTATGCAAGACCAATTGCAAAAGGCTATAAATTTAGCAAGAAAAACAGGCGATAAATTGATTATTTTTGATAGTTCAAAATCAGACAGCGCTTTTGTTTTAATGTCTGTCAAAGATTATGAAAATTTGGTTTTTGGAAAAAGCGAAGTAAGGGGCTTGACGGAAGATGAATTACTTGATAAAATAAATCGCGATATCGCAATTTGGAAGAGCGATCAAAGAGAAGAAGAAAATATAGGCATGATTCCGGATTATTTAAAAGAATTGCCGGAAGCTCGCGAAAACGATGAGAGAGAAAAAGAAATGAAAAAAATCGGAAAGAGTTGGTCAATTCCTTCAAAAAGAAAAGTGAAAGCGGAGGAAATAATTGAAGAAGACAGGCAATATTTGGAAGAATTGGCATTTTAATTTTAAATAATAAAATAAATAAATACGGCTGGACGCTCACATTTTAATTTATAGGGCAAAAACCCCGCGTGAATACGGGGGCCGTTAATAATAAATATGGCAGAAAAATTTGAACGAACAAAACCCCATATCAATGTGGGAACAATAGGCCATGTTGATCATGGCAAAACGACTTTGACCGCGGCTATGCTGGCTGTGTTAAAAAGCAAGGGCTTTAAAGCGTCTGAAAAAAATGTTGATCAAATTGACGCGGCTCCGGAAGAAAAGGCTCGCGGAATCACTATTGCCACTTGCCATGTTGAATATGAAACTGAAAAAAAGCATTACGCCCATGTTGACTGCCCGGGACATGCCGATTATGTGAAAAATATGATTACTGGAGCGGCTCAAATGGACGGAGCCATACTCGTAGTCGCGGCTACTGACGGACCAATGCCTCAAACCAGAGAACATATTGTGCTCGCTCGGCAAGTCGGCGTGCCTTATATAATTGTTTTCTTAAATAAATGCGATATGGTTGAAGATAAGGAATTGATTGATTTGGTTGAAGAAGAAATTCGCGATTTATTAAAGAAATACGAATTCCCTGGCGATACTACTCCGATTATAAGAGGCTCGGCTTTGAAGGCTTTGGAAAATCCAAGCGGAGAATACGGCCAATCAATTATGGATTTGGCCAAAGCTTTGGATGAATATATTCCTGAACCTAAACGAGATACCGATAAACCGTTTTTAATGCCTGTTGAAGATATTTTCTCAATTGAAGGCCGCGGAACGGTTGTCACCGGAAGAATTGAAAGAGGAATTATAAAAGTTAACGAAGAAGTTGAAATAATCGGATTGCGCGATACTCAAAAAACAGTCGTCACCGGAATTGAAATGTTCAATAAATCTTTGGACGAAGGACGGGCTGGAGATAACGCCGGATTATTGTTGCGCGGAACGAAAAAAGATGAAGTTGAAAGGGGACAGGTTTTGGCCAAGGGCGGAACAGTCACTCCTCATACTGAATTTGACGCCGAAGTTTTTATTTTAACCAAGGAAGAAGGCGGACGGCATAAACCGTTTTTTAAAGGCTATAAACCGCAATTTTATGTTCGCACCACTGATGTGACCGGCGAAGTTGAATTGCCTGAAGGAACCGAAATGGTTATGCCCGGGGATACCGTCAATTTGAAAATTAAATTGATTTGCCCGGTAGCCTTGGAAGAAAAACAGAGATTCGCGATTCGCGAAGGCGGAAGAACCGTAGGAGCAGGCGTAGTTACAAAAATAATCAAATAGACATTTTGCCCCCCACCAAACATTGGTGGGGGGTTATAATGCGTATTTGATATATGCGTTTAATTTTAAAATTAAATAAACATGACAGAAGTTAAAGAAAAAAAGTCCGCATCCGGCGCTGAAGCCAAATTGGAAGCAAAAGCCAACGAAGATTCTAAACAGAGAATTAGAATTAAGATTAAAGCTTTTGACCATAAGATTATTGACCAATCCACCAAGAATATAATAGACACCGCGCAAAGGACGGGAGCGCAGATTTACGGTCCCATACCTTTGCCTACCGAAAAGAAAAAGTACACGGTGAACAGCTCCACATTCGTGCATAAAGATTCAAGAGATCAGTACGAAATCAGAGTGCATAAGAGATTGGTTGATATTATAGAGCCAACAGCTAAAACCATAGAATCTTTGGTTAATCTTGGTTTGCCGGCCGGAGTTGATGTTGAGATAAAGATGTAGTTAAAAGTTTTTAAATATGCCGATTAAATTTTGAGTCGCTCCTTTTGAGAGCCTGTCTGATAAGCCCATTTCTACTGCGACTTTTAAATTTCCGCATAATTTTTTCTAAATTTTCTCGCCTATACAGCCGTATAAGCTCAAAAATTTATAAAAAATTCTGCTGGAAATTTAAAAGTCTCGTTGCGAAAGCGGCTTATCAGAC
>JAZDFM010000025.1:0-7476 GCA_043807825.1 bacterium
CTTCCGTAACTCGGAAGTAGCTGCCGTTCCCTACGAGAACGGCAAACTTTAATTTTTTTTTCATTTTGGGCCTCCTTGTCCAAAATGAATCTTCAGACCTTCCGCCTCATCCCGAGGCAGAAGGTCCCACATATTGAGACCACCCCCATCCGCTACATTTTGCCGGAAAGTCTCTACAGCCTCGGCGGCAAAATTTTGCCACTCAAGGCTGTCAATCTCTACAATAAATTGACCCTTCTCCATCTCCATCTTTTTCCCCCTTTTTTTTGGTTGTTATTTTTTTAAAGACCTATCTAAAAACCACCCTTTTGGGGTGGTTATATTTTTCTAATCTCAACCGCCCCAAAAATCAAACTTCAATAAAAAACTTTACGGCAAACAAAAAAGCGCCGTAGTTTATAATGCTGTTTAATTTTTGGGCGATTGCTTTTCTCATACTTTTATAATATTAACAAAAATCCGATTTTTGTCAATGCCGGCCTATTTTATTCTTTCAAGCCGTCCAAATTCACATCATACAAAATCTGTTCCTGAATAAGCCTGTAATCATGCATCTCATCTTGTTTGAACCAAATTTTTATCTCTTTTTCCGCGTCTTCAACCGTTCCTGACGCGTGAATCAGATTTCTAACGCTTCTCTGATCCAAATCAGCCATGGCGTAAGAATCAAGCGTCAAATCCCCTCTTATCGTTCCCACATCCGATGTCAAAGGTTCGGTTCCTCCTGTTATTTTCCTGACCAAAGCGACAGCGCTGTTGCCTTGCCAAACCATGGCGATAACCGGCCCAGAGCTTAAATATTTGGCATTAGCAGACATTACAGCTTTGCCGTTTTCCATATTAGTCGCGAAAGGCGATTGCAAGCCTTTCTTTTCATAAGACGCGCGAGCTTTTCTGCCCACTTCTTCCAGCCAAGCGTCGCCTCCGACTTCATAATAATGCCGAATTGCCATTTCTTCGGTCGGAATAGCCATTTTCAAACACAGCAGTTTAAGCCCTGTGCGTTCATATCGGCGTATTATTTCGCCGATCAACGATCTTTGTATTCCGTCCGGCTTAATGATCACCAATGTTTTTTCATGTTTGGGATGTTGCATAATATTTTTATTTTAAACGCTGTTTAATTTTTTCGCTAACCTGTCCGGGGGTTAAACTGGCTTTTACAAAATAATCCAAAGCCCCCATTTTTTTGCCTTTTGCCTTGTCTTCTTCGGTGCTAAGGTTAGTCAGCATAATAACAGGTATGCTTTTAACGGCTTTGTCTTTTTTTATACTATCAAGAACTGAAAATCCGTCAAGTTGCGGCAAAATCACATCTAACATTATGATATCCGGCTTTTCTTTTTTCGCCAATTCAAGCCCTTCAATTCCATTGTCCGCCGTTAACACATTAAAACCGTCCGATTCAAATTTAGTTTTATACATTGAGCTTATCATCGCGTCGTCTTCCACCACTAAAATTTTCTTTTTTTTACCGACCATAAAAATATATTTACAATAAGCATATTATACCATTTACTTTTAAAAAGGCAAGGCTTGTATTTTCATTCCGTCGCTTGTTATTTTTATGGTTCCATTCAAATCAGTCCTTAAAATTTCCGCGCCAAGCCTCTCAAGCCTATTGATAATTCTCAAACTCGGATGCCCGAAATCGTTGCCTTTGCCGGCTTGTATCACGGCCATCTCGGGCCGGACTTTATCCAAAAATTCCTGGCCGGAAGAATACTGCGATCCATGATGCCCGACTTTCAGGATATCCGCGCCCAAATCGGCGCCGCTCGCCATCAATTTTTTTTCAACCTCTTCGCCAGCGTCGCCGGTAAGCAAAAATTTATTTTTCCCGAGAGACAGCCTGATAACGATTGAACTTTGGTTCAAATCTTCAAAAGTTTTATCCAGCAGGCTTTCGTCCGGATATAATATTTCCATTTTCGCGCCTTTGCCCAAATTCACGGCTTGCTTTTTGTCTATGATAATCAAAGGCGTTTTTTTCTCGCGAACCAATTTGAGCCACGCCAGATAATTCGGAGCGTTATGAACCGCGCCGGTGTACAAAATTTTCTTCACATCGTATCTTTTCAGAACATCTATCAATCCCGAAACATGGTCGTCATGGGCATGCGTCAATATCATCAAATCAATCCGCTTATCCCACCACGGCAAATTTTCAGCCAGCCTCTGAATAATTGTTCCGCCGGGCCCGCCGTCAATTAAAATATTCTGCCCGGCCGGAGCTTTAATCAAAATCGCGTCTCCCTGCCCCACATCCAAAAAATCAACTTCCAGATTATCCGGAATTTTATAAAAAAACCAAAATAAAAACACAGCCGCGACCACGGCCGCGATGCCTGAAATAAGCGATATTTTATACAAAAACTTCATTAAAAAAACTTAATTTCCAACTAACGAAGAAAAATCTTTATTGCTTATGCCGATTCCCAATTCGCGCATAATGTTAAACGCGTCCGCCGGCCTTGCCAAAAAATATCTTTTCCCGTCAGCCGGATTGACATACCAAGCCTCTCCTCTGCTTTCCACTTGTAAAAATATTTTACCTTTTTGGCCGGCGGCGAAATTATTATCATAATTCATTTTTATATTTTCAGCCCATGGCGCGAAACCCGCGGTTAATTCATCTTTGTCATTAAACCCGTCGCTGTCCGAATCTGTTTTATTTTTATCCGAGCCGATAGCGTCTTCAAGCATATCCGGCAGACCGTCGCCGTCCGCGTCATTGCCGCTTAAAGCTCCCAAGCCAATCGGAATTTTTGCCAAATTAGCGTTAGAAATTCCAATGCCTTGGCTTCTGATCACTTGAAAAGCGCCGGCCGGACGGCCCAAATAATATATTTTTTTATCTTTCGCGCTTATATAATACGCCTCGCCCTTGCTCTCAACTTTTAAAATTATCTTGCCTTTCAGCCTGCCGGAAAAATTGGCGTCCGCGGCCGAGAAAACGGTTTTTTCCTGATCAGCGCCGCCGCTTGACTCGGATTTTTCGGATTGCGAGCTTGGCTGTCCGGCATTATTTTTCAAAATTTTATTGTCAAAAACAGCCATTTTTGTTTTTACCGATGTTCCGACAGTGCTGGTGGAAATTAAAAAATATTCATAAATAGCTTCTTCAAGATTGGTTAAAACCGCCGAATGATTAACGGACGCGGCGTCCGAACCAACCGCGATAAAATTCGTTTCGCCGGATTTTCTGTAATATACATAGCCTGACGATATTAAATTCGTGAACCAAGTTGTCGTGGCGGTTTTTCCGGAATTAACAATATTCGGATTGCCGATTACAAGCAAATCGTTATTAAGCGGAGTTGAAAAAGAATGTATTTCATCTTGTTTTTCCAAAACGCCGTTTTTGGCGGTTATTTGATAAATATAATCCGCGCCCGGCGCCAATCCGTTTATGGCGGCGCTGAAATTCAATCCGTCCGCCGACGCTTCCGCTTTATTGGCGTAAAGATTGCCGTTTTTCGGGCCATAATAAACAGTTCCTTGGCTGGCAACGCTGGATATCCAGCTCACAATAGCGCCCGTTGAACTGGCAAAAACCAATTTTTGATCGCTTATAACAAAGTCGCTGGCTTCGTCAATATTTTTATAAACCGCCGCGAGCGTTGATGTTGAATTATTCATTTTATTTGACTCGGCTAAAACAAAATTTTTATTGACGGTAAAATTTATAACAGCCTGTCCGGCTTTGGCAAAAGCGCCGTGATAAACATAATGGAAAATATCATTCGGATTTAACGGAGCGCTTAAAGACGGATAAGCATCCGCTGTCGCTTCATTGGCGCTAAATTCAAAATTGGTAAAATTATAGCTTGCTTCGCTTTTGCTTAAGCCCAAACCGTCGGTAAGAGAAGTTTTTCCGGTATTTTTTACTCCGATTGTAATATCAATCGGCTGGCCGGCGATCAGGCTGGACGAGCTGAAGCTTATTGAATCAACAGACAAATCGGTTTCAGACGCGGAAAAAACGCTTATATCAGCGTTAATGGTATTATTGGAAAAATCGGCTTCTTCCAAATTATTGTTCGGATCAACGGTAAAACTGAATTTTTTATCGCCAACGATTAAAAATTTACCCTCGTATTCATAATATAGATAACCGCCGGGAACAACCACATTCCCGAGAGATGGTATGGTGCTTGAAGCTTTGGTTATGGAAAAATCCGGAAAAGATTTTATAAAATCGGCTCCCGCGCCGCTGTAAATATTATAACTGCCTTTATTTTTAACCGCTATTCTTATGTAACAATTTTGGTTGGCAATCGGCTTGGCGGGCGTGATTGCCAAACTTTCAGACGCGAAATCATATCCCTCAACATTAACATTCAGAGAAACTGAATTGTTTTCAATATCGCTTTCCTGCAGATAGCCTGTCATATCCGCGTTAAAAGACATACTGGCCGGGCCGACAGCGGAAAAAATTCCATTGATGGTGAAAATAATATAATCATTGGTTTTTATCGCCGTTCCTCTGGCCGGAGAAACCGCGGTTTGGGAATCCGCCTTATAATTAGGCGCGGACACGGTTGAATTCGCGGGAAAATCCATTTTAAAATCATCGCCGATATTTTTCACTCTGGCGGTGAAAACGCAAACTTTTCCAGCTTCGCATTTGGCGGAAGATAGCGCCAATGACTCGGCTTTTAAGTCATAATTTCCGGCTTTGGCGGAATGGCATAAAACAAGCATAACGGCTGAAAAAAACAATAAAAAAATATAATTAAATTTTTTCGCTTTCATAATGATTATATTTTATCACTTATTCAATTTTTCAACAATTTTGATCCACGAAATTTTATGACAATAAAAATAACCGCCAAATAATAAATCGCGATCCAGCCAGCCCATAAATAATTTATTTCAACATAGCCAAAAGGAATCTTCGCCATATATCCGGCAACGGCGATAATATATCTGCATAAAATCAAAATCGGCAGAAAAAAAATAAACGAAAAACATGGAAAAACAAAACTTAAAGGCAAAGCAGCTAAAATCACAATGGTTAAAATCGGCAAAACCCAAACAACGGCTAAATTTGCAAAAGGCGAAATCAAAGATATTCTGGAAAAATTATGCGCCAGCAAAGGCGCGGTAAAAACTTGAGCCGCCAAAGTTATAAGCAAAGCGCCGCTCGCGCCCTTAAATTTCGGCAATTTATTTTTTTCCCAGACAGCTTCAAAAATCGGATAAACATAAACCAAGCCGACGATCGCCAAAAAAGACAGCTGAAAGCCCGCGTCATCGCGTAAAATTTTAGGATTTGCCAAAATCATTATTGACGCGGCAAAAACCAAAGAATTTGTTATTTTATTAAGCCTGCCTGTCTTTAAAGCCAAAAGAATTAAAAATCCCATAAGTCCGGCGCGCATGGCCGAGGCGGGAAAACCGACTAAAATAATATAAGCGGCCAAAAAAATAACAGCTAAATAAAAAGCATGCCTCCTCTTTACGCCCAAACCCAAGAGCGCGGACATTATTACCGCGGACAAGATGCTGATGTTAAATCCTGAAACAGCCATAATATGCGTAAGCCCGGTTTTCTGAAAATCATCGCGGATTTTTTGATCAAGCCCTTTTTGCCCTCCGAAAACAATCGGCCGCGCCAAACTTGATTCGGGCTCGCTTAAACCCGCATCTATTAAACCAGTAAGCTTATTTTTTAAAGAAAAAATTTTGGAATAAACGATATTTCCGCCTCGGCCCGGAATAATTTTCAATTCGGGATAATAACAAACCGAATAAATATCATAGCGCGCCAGATAATTATCATAAGCAAAGCCTTGAAACGGTTCGGGTTTTTCAAGTTCGCATCGCATTTCCAATTGATCTCCGTATTCGTATTCCGGATAAAGATCGGCAGTAACCAAAATTTTTCCGGAAATTTTCCGCCCGGGCCGTTCGGCGATTGCTTCCGCGGGAATTTCCAATTTTTGGCTTCTATCTCTTATGTCAGGCTCGCTTGATATGAATCCGCGGACATTGGCGGTTTGGCCGTTATAATGCCAAATTTTGTCCGGCGAATTATCAGGGATGCTAATCATGTATCGCCAAAATGAAAAAAACAAAATAGCAATAAACAGAAAAAATAAACAAGCCGAGCCGCCACGCTTCCATAATAAAACCGCCAAAACCAAAAAAAACATTCCGGCGCCGAAAAATTCTGCGGCCAAACCTGAAATTCCAACCGGCAAAAATGAAGCTATGGCGATTCCGGCGATAAAAACAAGGCAAGAAATTAAAAAAATTTTTGATTTGGAAAAAAAATAGTTTTCCATCGATCTCGCTTATTAGACCTGTTTTCTTAAATACGCTTCCATGAATTCTTCCAAGCCTCCGTCCAAAACTTTTTGAATATCCGCGGTTTCATATTCCGTGCGATGATCTTTGACCATTTGATAAGGCTGCATGACATAAGAACGGATCTGTTTCCCCCATTCGGCTCTTTGCGCTTCTCCTCTTAATTCAAGCTCTTGCGTTTCTTTTTTCTCCTGTTCAAGCTTGAATAATTTTGACTTTAAAATTTTCAGCGCCGTTTCCTTGTTCTGATGCTGGGATCTTTGCGTTTGGCACGCAACGGTTATACCCGTGGGGATATGCGTAACGCGAATAGCCGAATCCGTTTTATTAACGCTTTGCCCGCCCGGGCCGGATGATCTGAACGAGTCAATCCGCAAATCGCCGTCTTTCAAATCCATATTTTCCGCCTCGGGCAATTCCGGTATAACTTCCGCTAAAGCGAAAGAAGTGTGGCGCATTTTTTCCGCGTCAAAAGGAGAAATGCGCACCAAGCGATGAACGCCTGATTCGCTTTTTAAATATCCGTACGCCCAATTTCCCATTATTCTCAAACTCGCGCTTTTTATTCCGGCTTCATTGCCGATCGTCCGGTCAATCAGTTCAGCTTTCCATTTTTTCTTTTCCGCGAACCGCAAAAACATGCGCTCCAAAATCTGCGCCCAGTCTTGAGCGTCAACTCCGCCCGTGCCGGCATGGATTGAAATTATGGCGTTATTTTTATCATATTTTCCGGAAAACAAAACAAAAAACTCAAACTCCTCGTATTGGCGCTTGAGCTCGCGGTATTTTTCATCGGCTTCATCGGCTATTGATAAATCTTTTTCACTTGAGGCTTCTGCGACAAATTGCTCCAAATCCGTGATTTCTTTTTTCAAATTCTCCCATTGCGAAATTTCTTTTTCTTCATTCTCTGCGTTTCTGCTTATTTCCACGGCGCGTTCGCGGTCATTCCAAAAATTCGGCTTTGACATTTCAACTTTCAGCTCGCTTGTTTTTTCCTTGCGTCTGTCCAAGTCAAAGCAACCTCCATGTATCCAGGAGCCGTTCTCTTAATTCTTCCAAATTTTTCAATAAATTTTCCATAATTTTTATTTAGACTGTCCGAAAATTGTCATTCCGACCCCGCAAGCGCGGGGGAGGAATCCCTTGAACTTGGAAATA
>JAZDFM010000026.1:0-15774 GCA_043807825.1 bacterium
TTATGCTCTTATTTGTGGACCGCCACGGCCGGAGCCAGCATCAATGACGCGGCCACAACCAGTCCGATTATAATTTTTAATTCATCCGGCAATTGCGCGGTTACTTTGAAAGTAACCGATAATGACGGATATTATGTTTCAACTTCCCGCACGATCAATGTGAATGCCAAGCTTCCAAAATGGAAAGAAGTCAAGCCGGAATAGCGGCTGATTGCGGTGATAAAATAAAACAACTCGCAGTGTTATTTAAAAATAATTTTTTACAATTAAATTTTAACTTATGAAAAAACAAACCACAAAAAAATTTACAAAAGAATGGGTTGAATTAACTCTTTGTGATATGGTTGACGAGGTTTTGCAATTTATGAGAAACGGAAAAAGCAAGGAGGAAATTTTAGAAAGAATTAAAAATTATTCTGCCGAAATTTATAATGCGCAATAATTATGTCAAAAGAAAAATTAAAAATTTGTTTAGAAACATCGACTTATTTGCCGTTAACTTGGACAACGCCTTATTCGCAGGATGTGATAAATTTGATTCAGTATTACAGAAATGATGCTGATTTTTATATTCAAGATGATTGTTTGCTTGAGGCATTATCTTATGTCCACTATCAGAAAAATTGGTTCCGTCACGCTTCGGTAAGAATCAAAAAAATAGCTAAAATACTCACCGATAAACAATTAAATGAATTGTCATTTCCAAGCACAGCATTTCAAATTTTATTAGGCGGTAAAATGTGGGCGCAAGGTTTATATCTAAATTTTGTAAGGCATACAACATTTTTATACGCTGATTTAGTTGATAAGGTTGATTTTTCAGAGAAAAGGAAGGGGCTTTTGCAGTTAGCAGGTTTGGTTGATAAAAGGTTTGAGGATTTACAAAACAAAATTGAGGGGCATCTTGTTGCAAAGGAATTTGAAATAAATTTCAAAGAAATGTTGCCATATTGGGGAAAGTTTTATCTATTTATGGAATTACCAGAACCATTAAAAGTTAAAGTTTGGAAAATTGAAGAAAAATTCGTGAAAGGACCAGCAAGAATTAGAGATGTTTTCCATTATAAGAGTATGATAGATTCTAGTATGGGTTTTGAAAAAATGATCGTTGCTAATACCGGATTTTCTGCACATATCAAAAAAGAACTCGGCAGATTAGAAATAGAGCTTTTATGCGCCAAAAGCAGGCAGATGGAAATATATGAGTAATAAAAATATTTAATAAATAATAATTTCACGCTACGGTCTCTGTTGCAGGGTAATTTACAAATTTTTAAATTTTTTAACAACAACTCTATGACCAAACAATTTAAAATCACATTGGTTATTTTATTGATTGCTTCTGCGGCGCTGTTTTTGGGCAATTATTATTTTCAAAAATGGGTTGATTTCAAAATGGCCAAAGTGAGCATCGGACTGGCTGAAAGCAAGTTTCCATACAGAGAATATACTCAAGAAGAATTGAACAAGATGTATCCGCAGATACGATACGCCGATGTTCCCACAAGAACAACGCCGGAACAGACTTACTCCGCGCTGAAACAAGCGTTGAAAAATGAAGATGTGGAAGCGGCTGTAAATTGTTTCATTGAGGAAAAACGGGGGGAGTGGAGAGAAAATTTAAAAAAAATAAAAGAAAAAGGATTTATGCAAGAGATGGAACAGGATTTAACTGAATTAAAATTGGAATTAGAGGGAGAAGCGAGGATGCAATATAGCTATAGTAAAGTCAAAGATGATAAGATTTATGGTTATTATATAGATTTTATAAAAGACATTAACGGCGACTGGAAAATAGAAAGCCTTTAAATATAGACGCATTCGCGCGAATAAAGAGATTCCTTCCAGCAGAGCGGGACTTAAAATGACAATTTTTAATTAATTATTTTTATAAACCTTATGCTAAAAAAAATCTTAAAAATTTTCGCAATCTGTTTCGGCCTATTTATTATTTTATATATCTGCTGGTCGGTTTATATAAAAATTCAAATTGATAAGGGGAATTTGATAAAATGGGATAACAAGTTTTACACCAAAGAAGAATTAAAGCAAGCCTTTCCTCCGCAAGAATACGATGTTCCTGCAAAAAATACTCCGGAACAAGTCTACGCGGAATTCAGGCAAGCTTTGCTGAATAATGATATTGAAGGCGCGCTGGCGCAGATTAGGGAGAAGAACAGGGAAGAATACAGACAGGCTTTTAAAGATAAGGAAAAGTTTGATAAGTGGGTGAAAAGTTTGCCGGAAAAAATAACCGAGGAAAGCGAATTAGGAAATTTTTCTCATTATGATATTGATTATGGAACAGAAAATAAAAATACAATTACTTTTATAAAAAACAGCGATGGTTATTGGCAAGTAGATTAGATATAATTGAACTGATTATAAAAACATGCCAAACAAAATATTAAAATTATCAATTTCATTGATTTTGGTAATATCCGCTTGCTGTATTTTCAGCTATGACAATTTTACAACTCACCCGTTGCTGTCGGAATCAGCCGCCGCCGTGTATGGCAAACAAGCTGGCGCTAAATTAACCGATCAGCAAAAACAATGGATTATTAAAGGCTCAATCAATGAAGACATTGATCCGCGCTATCTGAATCATTTTTACGATCCGACAACAGGCAAGGGATTGGACGGCTGGGATGTATATAAGAAATTTAACATAAAAGTCAATGGCAAATCAGCCAAACAATGGGCGAAAAATCAAGACAGCGCCACTGGAGATTATTCTGAATCCGCGATTTTAAAAAATTATCAGGATGGCGATTTATCCCGCGCTTATCAGGGAATTGGCCATATTTTGCATTTAATACAGGATATGGCTGTTCCGGCGCATACAAGAAACGATCCGCATTCCGCCGGCGATCCTTATGAAAAATGGGCCGAACAACACGGAGCTATAGATTCAAGCAGATTGAATTTTATAGCTGTGGATAATCTTGATCAGGCTTTTGATAAAATGGCTAATTATTCTCATGATAATTTTTTCAGTAGAGATACAGTTAATGTTAATAATATAAAAAATTATAAAACAGCTATTGAATTAGTGGATGGTAAAAATAGAATGTATTTATTAAATACAACTGATAATTATTTATATAAATTTGCTTATTCAAAAAATCCTGAATGGATTATGCCAGTTTTTCAAGTTGACGATGACCCCTCACTCCACCAAGACTACTGGAACATGCTTTATCCAAAAGCCGTGGGCTACAGCGCAGGAGCGATAGATTATTTTGTCAAACAATTCGCCAAAATTGATCAAGCTAAAAAAGAACAAGAGCAAATAAGTTTGTTTGATAAATTAAAAAATTCATTAGTTGGTTTAACCAATGAAGCAAAATATGTTTGGGGCGATGTATATATGGCGCAGAACAAAGTTTTGGCAAGCGGGTATGATAATATTGTGAAATTGGCTGGTAAAACTAAAAATAGCCTGCAATTTTCATATTCATACGCTAAACCGACCACTGCCCCCGCCCCTCTTCAAATCACGGTGCAAGATAAGCCGGCCGGCAGGGTTTTAGCGGCTTCAGAACAGGCTGGACAGGGAGAAAAATTTCAAATCCCCCCTACCCCCTTTAATAAAGGGGGTGAAAATGCCAAGCCTGTTCAAACCGTGAATGTTCCGGCAGTCAAACAAACAGCGATTGCAAAAACTGTTAATCCTAAAATCCCCCCTGCCCCCTTTGATAAAGGGGGTGAAATCAAGCCTGAACCTAAAATCCCCCCTACCCACTTTGATAAAGGGGGAGAAGCCCCGGCAATGCATCGCAAAGGCTCTGACAGCCTGCCTCCGGAAACATCTATTTTATCGGCTCCGAATGCTGTAAGCAGTTCAACATCTGCCTCATTTGTTTTCTCTTCCAATGAAGCTGATTCTTCTTTTGAATGCGATTTGGATAATGCCGGATGGCAGGAATGCTTGCCTGCGCAGGCGGGCGGCGTTACCAATTTAAGCAATCTGTCCGAAGGCTCGCATAATCTGAAAGTTAGAGCGCGGGACTTGTTAAACAATATTGACCAAACACCTGCCGAATATAATTGGATTGTTGACACTGTTGCTCCGATTGTGTCAATAACAAGCTATCCTCAATCAATTTCAACTTCAACAACCGCGAATTTTCAAATTGATTCAAATGAAAATGAAGCAAGTTTTATCTGCCAATTAGACATGAATCCGTGGCAGGAATGCTCGGCAACGACAAGCGCGGCCGATTTGATTGACGGTTGGCATATTATGGAAGCCAAAGGAATTGATATTGCAGGAAACACAAGTTCGTCAACCGCGATAACTTGGATTATTGACACCGCGGCTCCGGCATCGTCTGTTTCCGCGTTGCTCGCCGAATATCCATCAACCGGATTTTCCGTAAGCTGGAGCGGAACCGATGGACAAGCTTCCACCACCAGCGGTTTGGCTGATTTTGACATTCAGTATAAAATAGGTTCAGGACAATGGCAGAATTGGATTATGGCAACAACCACAACCAATGCTGTTTTTGATATTATTGTTAATAACGGCAGTTCTGTTTATTTTCGTTCTAGAGCTTCTGATTCAGCAGGCAATCTGGAAAATTGGCCGGACAATGAAAACGGAGACGCAAGCGCGGCGATTGCGTCTTTACCTCCGGCGCAACCCCCGATTGTTTTAAGCGATGTTTCATCGGCATTAAGCAATTGGAAATCGTCTTTTTCATGGAAGCATACCGTCAATGGGAATGATCCTGTATTGGTGGTGAGTTTGCATGGAGACGGAGATTATCTTAATGACGATGCAGTGACATACGATGGCCAAACATTGAGTTTGGCGGTTAAAAAGATTCATGGCGCGTATGACAATAAAGCCGTATTTATGTATTATCTTGCGAATCCGACTCAAGGGGAGCATGATATAACCGCTAAAGTATGGGGATTGCCTTTCGCGGCTTCAGCAGCCACATTTTTAAACTGCGATATCTCAGATCCTGTGGGCTTGGCAGATTCATTTTTTAAATCGCAGTATGATTATGTGCGAACGATTCCTATGCCTGACTATGTTACGATGTCTAATTATGCCACAACAACTATCAACGGAATGATGCTGATTGACGCTGTGACTTATGGCAGGTTTGATGATATTTCAGCAGCATCTCCAGGAGAAGGCCAAACGCAATATTTTGAACAAAAGAGTACTCCGCCGGGCGGAGCGTGGTTTGGACAAACTATTTATGATTATCTTTACGCGGGGCAAAGCTATAAGTTAGTTGAATCGGCCGGTTTGCATTCCATGGATTGGATAACAGACGATCCTCAATCCGCTGTTCATGTTATTATAGGATTGAATCCGAAGCCGTAAGCGTATAAAAATGGAAAAACAAAACAATAAAATAAATAATTCAGGCGGTTTTACGATGATAGAGCTGTTAGCGGGCATTTTTATAATTGCCGTGATGAGCGGTTTTTTTATCGTTAATTACCATAACACGAACAAACGATCTGAATTGGGAGTTATCAAACAAAAATTGGCGTCAAACATAAGATTGGCGCAAAATTACAGTTTGGGATCAAAAACTTATGACGGAATCAACACCCCGGCCGGCGGATGGGGAGTTCATTTCAGCCTGTCGGATCCGAGCCATTATATAATTTTCGCGGATAAAAATTTGCCTAATGGAGATAAAACATATAACGCCGGCGAAGCCGTGGAAACCGTATCTTTGCCTGACGGAATAACCATAAATTCCTTAAGCCCGGCGAATTCGGTTGATATTGTTTTTTTTCCGCCCGATCCGGTAACATATATTAACGGATCAGGCAGTTCGCCGGCTAAAATAACTTTAAAAGAAAACATCAATAATTCAACCGCCGAAATTTCAGTTAATTTTTTCGGTTTGATTGACGCGAATTAAAATGAAAATGAAAGTAATTTCAAATAATTCGGGAATAAGCATATTGGAAGTGATTGCCGCGGTCGCCATAATCGCCATAGGCATGGTCGGAGTTTTGTCGCTGGTAATTCAGAATGTTGAAGCGCAATATATAAATAAAAATATTTTAATGGCTTCCGGATTGGCGCAGGAAGGTTTGGAAATCGTCAGGAATATCAGGGACGCCAATTGGCTGATTGAAGGCAACTTATGGAAACAAAATATAGTCGGAGACGGAACTTACACCGTAAGCTATGCCGGAATTTCAAGCGTTAACATGGCCGTAAATTCAATAAACGAAGCCGGCGCCAGATTGTATGTTGACGGCAACGGGCTTTATACCAATTCAGTTACGGCATCGGCGACGAATTTTTATCGCCTGATAACTATTGTTGACAATGGAGATTATTTGGATGTGAAATGCGTTATCCGATGGGCCGACGGAACGCAAAACCATAATTACGCGGCTGAAACCTATTTATACGATTGGCGATAAATATGATATTATTATTCAAAAAAATAAAAGATAACAGAGGAGTGAGCTTGATAGAATTGGTTGTTTCAATTGCGATTTTTTCGGTTTTGATATTATCATCAACGCAAATATTCAAAATGGTCGTTGACGGCCAAAGAGGAGCCGTAAGCGCGCAAAATGTCCAGGATAGCATAAGATACGCCATGGAAAAAATAAGCAAAGAAATCAGAATGGCTCAAATCAGCAATGCTTCATGCTATGGCGCGGCTGTTTACAAAGTTTTCAATCCGGCGAACGGCGGAACGGAATTGTATTTAAAAAACAAAGACGGCAATTGCGTAAATTATTATTTGGAAAACAACCGGCTGAAAATAATGTCCGGAACCGGCGCCGGAGCCATCGCCGATTTCATAACTCCTGCCAAAATTGAAGTGAGCAATTTGAAATTTTATGTTAACGACGACTTGATTGGATCTTTCCACAGCAAACAGCCTTATGTAACCATGGCAATGGATATTAAAGCGGCCGGTCAGGCGATGCACGAGCAGAGAATGAAAATTCAAATGACTATTTCTTCAAGATATTATGAATAATAATAACAAAAATCAAGAAGGCGTGATTTTGCTTTTAACCATGTTTATTTTGTCCGGAATTTTAATAGTTTCATTAGCCGCGGCTGATTTGATTTTTTTGGGAATAAGAATGAACCGCCTTACAGGCTATTCCAATATCGCTTTTTTCGCTTCCGAGGCGGGCATGGAGCGGGCGCTGTGGGAGGCCAGAAAAAACGGCTATGTCCTTCCGAGCTCAAGCCAAAATAATATTTTTGAAAGTTTGAATATAGGGAATTCAAGCGCGTACCATGTGAATTACGCCACTTCCACTCCGGATGTTTTTTTGAAATCAATCGGAGATTATTTGGGAGTTAAAAGATCGGTTGAAACTGTTTATCAGACGCAATAAATAGCGATGTAATATGCATAATAACGCCGTGAAAAAACGAATGGAAAAATTAAAGCAAGAGATTGAAAAATACCGCTATGCTTATCATGTTTTGGATAAGTCTTTGATTTCGGACGCGGCTTTGGACAGTTTAAAAGACGAGCTCGCCAAGTTGGAATTTGAAAATCCAAAATTGATAACTCCGGATTCGCCGACGCAGAGAGTGGGCGGAGAGCCTTTGGAAAAATTCAGCAAAGTGAAGCATTCGCGCAAGATGATGTCTTTGTTTGACGCTTTCAGCGAAGAAGATATGCGGGGTTGGGAAAAAAGATTGGAAAAAATAATGTCTGGACAAAAATTCAGCTATTATTCCGAATTGAAAATGGACGGTTTGGCCGCGGCCTTGGTTTATGAAAAAGGGCAATTCGTTTTGGGAGCCACCCGCGGCGATGGAGAAACAGGCGAAGATGTAACGCAGAATTTAAAAACCATTGAAGCTATTCCTTTGGTTTTGCGGCGGCCGGAAGAAAAAGAGCTGAAAAAAATCGGCTTGAACGGCGAAGACATAAAAAAATTATATTATATTTTGGAAAATGGAAAAATAGAAGCGCGCGGCGAGGCCATAATGTCCAATAAAGTATTCATGAATCTGAACAGGCTGTATGAAAAGCAAGGCCGGCCGGTTTTGGCGAATCCGCGAAACGCGGCCGCAGGTTCAATCAGACAGCTTGATTCAAAATTAACAGCCGAAAGAAAATTGGATTTTCATGTCTACGGTTTATTCGCCGGAATAGATTTGGCGCGCCATGAGCATGAGCATGAATTGGCTGAACTGCTCGGATTCAAAGTTTTAAAGCAAAATAAGCGTTGCGAAAATTTGGAACAGGCGATTGAGTTTCATGATTATTGGGAAAAGAACAGGGATAAAATGCCGTTTGAATGCGACGGCGCGGTTGTTGTAGTGGATAATTTGAATATGTGGGACAAGCTCGGAACTGTCGGAAAAGCTCCGCGCTATATGATGGCGTATAAATTCGCGGCCGAACAAGCGACCACGGTTGTTGAAGATGTTGTTTGGCAGGTCGGGCGGACAGGAGTATTGACGCCGACGGCTCATCTGAAGCCGGTTAAAGTCTGCGGCGTGATCGTGAGCCGGGCGACTTTGCACAATCTTGATGAAATCCGCCGGCTTGATTTGAAAATAGGCGATACGGTGATAATTGAGCGCGCCGGCGATGTGATTCCTAAAGTTATTAAAATTTTGCGTAATTTGCGCTTAGGAACCGAGAAAGAAATTAAAGCTCCGGAAAAATGCCCGGTATGCTTCGGAAATGTTGAAAAAATTGAAGGCGAAGTGGCTTACAGGTGCGTTAATAAAAATTGCTATGCCGTCAATTTGCGTAATTTAATCCATTGGGCTTCAAAAGCCGCCATGGACATTGAAGGGCTTGGCCCGAAAATCATCGGCCAATTAGTTAAACAAGGCTTGGTGGAAAATATCGGCGATTTCTATAAACTTGCTGAAGGGGATTTGATTCCGCTTGAAAGGTTCGCGGATAAATCGGCTGAAAATTTAATAGAAGCCATAGCGGCCAAGAAACAGGCGCCGCTGGAAAAATTCATATATGGCCTTGGCATAAGGCATATCGGAGAAGAAAATAGCTTGATGCTCGCCAGACAGTTTCAAACTATAAATATAAAATATAAAATTTCGGAAATAAAAAAATATTTTGCCAATTTGACTTTGGAAGATTTGCAAAATTTTTCCGATTTCGGGCCGATAGCGGCTAAAAGCGTTTATGATTGGTTTCATGACAGGCGTAATTCGGAATTGCTGGAAAAATTGGAAAAAAACGGATTATCAATAAAGCCGTCCGGATTGATGCCGAAAGAGAGCAAGTTAAGCGGCAAAATTTTTGTTTTAACCGGCGGCTTAAATCAATTGACAAGAGACAACGCTAAGGCTAAGATAAGAGAATTGGGCGGGAGCGTTTCTTCGTCCGTGAGCAAAAATACGGATTATGTCATCGCCGGTTCCGATCCCGGAAGCAAGCTGGAAAAAGCGAAAAAATTAGGCGTGAAAGTGATTGATGAAGAAGAATTTATGAAGATTATTTTTTAGTTACGCATAATAAAAACATGAATTTGTCTAAAGACGAAATAAAGCATATCGCCAAATTGGCCAGGCTGGAATTGACTGACGCCGAATTGGAAAAATACGGCGGACAGCTGTCGGCTGTTTTGAATTATATAGATCAATTAAAAGAAGTTGATGTAAAAGGAATTGAGCCTATGGCGCAGGCTTCATGCTTGGAAAATGTTTTGCGGGAAGATGAAATAAAAAATTGGGATGAGCAAGAAATTGAAGAAGCTCTAGCCGGAGCGCCGGAAAGGGAAGGCGGGTTTATAAAAGTTAAAAGAGTGATTGAATAAAAATATTATATTGTCATCCTCGCGAAAGCGGGGATCCATTCAGATTTTAAATCTGGATTCCCGCCTGCGCGGGAATGACAAATTAAATATGACATTAAATCAATTAACAATAGCTGAAGCTATAAAAAAGCTTGATAAAAAAGAAATCACCTCGGTTGAACTTGCCAAGGCGTGTTTGACGCGCGTAAAAAATATTGACGGAAAAATCAAGGCGTGTCTGGCGGTTTGCGAAGAACAGGCGATGAAAGACGCGGAAAAAGCCGATGAGCGGCGCGCTCAAGGCGAAACTGGAGAATTGCTCGGCATCCCGTATTTTGCCAAAGATAATATTTTGACTCGCGGCGTAAAAACCACGGCTGCTTCCAAAATTTTGGAAAATTACATCGCGCCTTATGACGCGTCTATTATAAAAAAATTAAAGCGAGCCGGCGCGGTTCTTTTGGGAAAAACCAATTTGGATGAATTCGCCCATGGGGCTTCAACTGAAAATTCCGCTTTTGGGACGACGCGCAATCCATGGGATTTGTCCCGCGTTCCCGGGGGTTCTTCCGGCGGGTCGGCCGCCGCGGTCGCGGCTGATATGTGTTTGTTCGCTTTGGGAACGGATACCGGAGGCTCAATCAGATGCCCGGCAAGTTTTTGCGGAGTCGTCGGCATGAAGCCGACTTATGGCAGAAGCTCCCGCTTCGGCTTGATCGCGATGACAAGCTCAACCGATGTTCCCGGGCCTTTGGCGAAAACCGTGGGAGACGCCGCGATGATCTTGTCCGCTATCGCGGGAAAAGACGGGAATGATGGGACAACAGTTAAAATCCCCCTTACCCCCTTTGTTAAAGGGGGTAAAATGCAAGGCTTAACTATCGGCTTGCCTGAAGAATATTTTGTTGAAGGTGCGGAAAAAGGCGTGGAGCAAGCGGTGGAAAAAGCCATTGAAGATTTGAAAAAACTTGGCGTTAAGTTTAAAAAAGTGAGCCTGCCGCATACGAAATACGGCGTGCCTGCTTACTATATCATCACTCCTTCGGAAATAAGCTCAAATTTGGCAAGATTTGACGGCATTAAATACGGTTTAAGCATAAACGGCGAAGAAAAGATAAAAGCGGATTTGGCGGATGTCTACGCCAAAAGCCGAGGAAAAGGCTTTGGTGCCGAAGCCAAACGGAGAATTATGCTCGGAACTTACGCTTTGAGCGCCGGTTATTTTGACGCGTATTATCTGCAGGCGCAAAAAGTGAGAGTTAAGATAAAACAGGAATTTGACGAAGTTCTGAAGCAAGTTGACTGCCTGCTTACGCCGACCGCTCCGCATGTCGCTTTTAAAATCGGCGAGCAGTCAGGCGATCCTTTAAAAATGTATCTTGAAGATATTTTCGTTACCGGCGCGTCTTTGGCCGGGTTGCCAGCGATTTCCATTCCATGCGGTTTCAGCCGCGGCATGCCTGTAGGACTTCAACTGATTGGCAGGCATTTTAATGAAGACTTGCTGTTTAAAATAGGCAATGGTTATGAACAAGCAACGGAATGGCATTTGAAAAAAGCCGAAATTGTTTAATTTTAATTTTTACGCTATAATAGCGAGTAATGAATAAAAAAGATTTAAAAATAATCGGGGCGATGCTTTATGTATGCGAAGGCACTAAAGCAAGAATTGACAGGAGATATAATAGATTGCTTTATTCTGTTGAATTAACTAATTCAGACCCTAAAATTATAAAAATTTTTAGATTATTTCTTGATAACATAATAAAAATTGATAAAAATCGCATAAGAGGGCAATTATTTTTTTATCCGGATTTGAATGAAAAAAGATTGATAAATTTTTGGTCAAAAATATCTTCTATCCCATTTTCACAATTTAATAAAAGCATATGTTTAAAAGCGAAAAATGGTAAATTTAAAGCAAATCCTTTGGGGACATTTAAAATAAGGTATAGTTGCAAAAAGGATTTTTTAAAAATACAAAAAATGATAGATGATGTTTGGAGAGATGCAAGAGTGGCTTAATTGGCAGTCCTGGAAAGACTGTATACCGCAAGGTATCCAGGGTTCGAATCCCTGTCTCTCCGCCAGATTTCCAAGTTTGAACCGAAGTAAGATAAGGGGTTTTGGACAAAAAAGCTGGGCACCACCCAGCTTTTAAGTTTTGTGCAGTTGTTTGCTATATGGCAATTTGGAATATAACACAATGGAATAATATAATATCAACATATGCCGAGAGCAATATATACAAAAGATCATAACGCAATCGTTGAACGCTTGAAGACAGCTCGTATTGAGGCTGGACTTGGGCAGGTTGAAGTTGCAAAGAAACTCGGAAAAACTCAATCTTATCTTTCAAAAATTGAATCAGGGCAAAGACGATTTGATGTATTACAGTTGAAAGAATTTGCAAAGATTTATAATAAATCATTAGACTATTTTGTTAAATAATTTATGTTAGTACAAAAATTCGATAATTTTCTACAATCAGTTGACCTAAAATCCTATCGGGATAAATATAGACCTATTAAAATTGTGGAAATGGATTTACCAAAAGAGATCCAAGCTATAAACTTACTCTACAAAATATATTGGAACAAGAAAGAGTTCTTGAGTTTTGAAAAATTTTATGAAGAATACCTAAAAGAGTATGGGGCTGATATTAAAAAATTTCAAGAAAAGACTGGGATGTGCGAGAAGTGTTTTAGTAAAGGATTGCCCGCGAGAATTTATAGAACATGGGCAAGCATTATTACTCAGATACATGCTGGCTATGTAGCGGAGTCGGTTTTCGGTGTTGGTACAGTTTCAATGTCAGGGGAGCTTGATCATCAAGGGGCTGATTTTCAAATTCTGTATAAAGGAAAAATTCTAAATTATCAAGTAAAAAAGAAATCATTCAGTGGTGAGGTAAGACGCGGTAAAGGCGGAGTTAAAACTAAAATAGCTGGCGAATTTATTGATATTAATTACGAAGTTCCAAGTAGTGATTACTTCGAAAATCCAAAGAAAAAAGACGGTGAGTATAAACTTCCGTACAAAAGATTTCAAGATAACAAGGAATTAAAAAGATTTTCAAATGGTTTTGTAGTTTTTACTTCTTACGCTTTTGAACAAAAGAAAAAAGAGATTGATGTAAACTTAAAATAATTTAGGAATAACTGTTACGGAAGAAATAGTTTTTTCGGCAATTTTTATATAATCAGGATTAATTTCAAACCCGATATAATTTTGACTCAACTCTTTTGCGGCTGCACATTCAGCCCCTGTTCCGACAAAGGGAACCAAAACCACTCCATCTTTTTTAGGCATGGCTGATTTTATTAATTTTCTGCAAATTTCTAATGGCTTTTGTGTTGGGTGTTTAACTATCTCGTGATCAGCGTGTTTTTTTAGTTCTCTTGGCTCAAAAACATTTCTTCCACAGGTATTACAGATAAACCATCTTTCATTCATACCGGCTCCTCCGGCTAATGCTGGTATTTTTATTACATCTCTTGGCAAGGCACCACCCTCGTGTGCCTTATAAACAGTTTCTTGACCGTTTGTACTGTATCGTCCAATTGTTCCTTTGCGTATTTTCCCAGCCGCTCCATTTAAAAAACCCTCAGTGTACGGCTCTCTTACTTCGTCACGATTAAAAACTGGGCTATTTTTCCAAGCACAAATTATAGATTCATGGCTTCGTTGCCAAAAATTTAGAGAAGCAACATTTTTGTTTGTGTAATGCCAAATAAGCCACCTTTTACTTATCGGTATTTCAACCGAAAGATAAGCAAGAATTTCGCTAAAACCATAAATAAACATTGTGCCGGTTGGTTTTAAGACTCTAATAGATTCATCTATCCAACTTTTTGACCAACGAATGTACTCGTTCATTTCTCGTTTATCCATGTTATTACCAAAATCTTTGCCGATATTATATGGTGGATCAATTATAATAACATCACAACATTCATCTGGTAATTTTCTTAATTCTTCAACTGCGTCATTTAAAATAATTTGATTGAGTGGTAATTTATTATTTCGTTTAATATTTTTTGATGTAATCAACTCTTCTACAAAATTATTTTCATCGTTTTTTATTACATCAATTACAATACCCTGTATTGTTAGCGGAGTTTGTTTGGAAATAATTATGGGATCCATTGTTCTGTTGGCTGGCTGAAGTCTAATATGTCCTCTTTCCTTGTAAAACTTTTTTAATGTGGTTTCATAATTATCAATCAACGCTACAATCTTTTGTCCATTTTCGGCAGTATCTTGTTGTTTAACTAACACGACATCACCATCATTAATATTCTCTTCGATCATGCTGTTACCAATAACTCTTAATGCATAAAAATTGCCGTGGCTCGGTAATTTGCTCTGTGGTACAGCAACGATTTCTTTTTCTTTAATTGCTTCGATTGGTTGCCCGGCTGCAATATTCCCCATAAGCGGAATATTTATCATTTTTTCACTCTCAAAAACAGAAATTGCTCTTGGCTGGTTATCTTCTTTTCTTAAAAAACCTTTTTCTTGAAGTTTTTTAATATGAAAATGGGCAGTAGAAACAGAAGCTATTTTTAGATGTTTCTTAATTTCTTCAAGAGAAGGGGCATATTTATGCTTGGAATAATATTGTTTTATAAAATCCAAGACATCTTTTTGTTTTTTAGTAAGCATATTATTGACAGACAATTTTTGTTAGGTGTATAATAGTATTATAGAAAATAAATAGAAAACTTACAATAGCCCACTTATCCACAACTGCATGCCAAAATCATTTTTTTCAGAAAAAATAGATTTAATAATGAAATCTAGGGAGGCCATGCTTTCTGCTGTTCAGATTTATAATAATCCACTGATTTTATTTAAAACAGAATCTTTTATTGTCCTTTCTTTAATTGCATGGACTTATCTTTTGCATTCGCACTACAGAGCGATCGGGGTTGATTACAGATATTTTGAAAAAAATGGTTCCCGAAAAAGATTTATTAAAAATCCTGACGGAAGTATAAAATATTGGGATCTTAAGGAATGTATTTCAAAAGAATTTTGTCCGCTAGATAAAGATACGAATAATAATCTTTCATTTTTAATTGGTTTAAGAAATCAAATAGAACATCGTAAGGCAAGCGGATTAGATTCTTGTCTCTCAGCTCGCTATCAGGCCCGTGCTTTAAATTTGAATTTTTATCTTAAAAAATTGCATGGTGAAAAATACGGACTTGATAATAACTTGGCATTAAGCTTGCAGTTTTCAGAATTAGACGATTCGCAATCAAAGATATTAAAAGATAAAGAATCCTTAATACCTCAAAATATTATTTCTTATCTTGCTGATTTTGATAGTAAGTTATCGGAAAGCGAAATAAAAAGCGATCGTTTTGCATACCGTCTTTTATTTACTAAGGTTTTAGCAAAAAGGAAGGGGCAAGCCGATCGCGTTATTGAGTTCATAGATCCAAAGTCTGATTTAGCAAAGAATATTTCTAAAGAATATTGGATCAAAGAAGAAACAGAAAAGCCAAAATTTTCAGCCACTCAGACAATTCAAAAGGTAAGAGAAGCAGGATATAAAAATTTTAGTATGCATCAGCACACGCAATTTTGGCAAAAACATGATGGAAAAAATCCAAATAAGGGATTCGGTTCAATGATTGTCAAAACTTGGTGTTGGTATCAAAATTGGGCGGATTATATTATTAGCGAATTAAACAAGATAAAAAAAATAATTATTTAATCGAATAATCAACCTCATTTTTGCCCCTGTTGGACTCTGGGCGAGGTGTTTCAAACCATTCCGGATGAACCTTGAAGATACGCCTTAATTCCTGTATGCTTTTATCAATATCCTTGAATTTGAGCCGCTTTTTCGGTTCAAACTTCGGGACATCGTCCCCGCCAATTTACAGTTTCTCAAAAATATTTTAAAATATAAAGAACATGAAGTTTAAAAACAAAGGTTTTACTATAATAGAATTAATGGTAGTAGTAGCCATTATCGGCATCTTAACTGCTCTTATAACTATTTCTTTTTCT
>JAZDFM010000027.1:0-22982 GCA_043807825.1 bacterium
TTGCAAAGGACAGGGAAGATGGGGTAAAGGACAGGGCGCTGCTGCTGGTATATGCCTTTACTGGACTGGAAATCTGAAAAACTCCCGCCATTGAAACAAGCAAAGCGGCAATTAGCAGGGAATAGATGCGGCGCATATTTCACCTTTCGGGGGTTGGGCTGGACACAAATACTTGCTGGAATTATAGCAGTTTCCCGGTTTTGTACCCATGAAAAAATTCACGGAGGTAAATATTTTCGCCAATATAATATATTGCCTTAAATATTTTATAAAAAATTTTCTTGAAATTGTGAAAATTTATACTCCAAAGAGCATGCGGAGGCAGTCCCTATTTTAAATTAACCGTTTGTTCAACTTTGTTAGCCGCCAAATTGATTACGGTTTCCAAACGGTCTCGCGATAACGCGGCTGAATCAATCATGTCGGCGAATATTTTTTCCATGGCGTTTGAATCCGCGCCTTTATACCAGCTTTTGGCGGTTAAAACCTGCCCCGCGAAAATTCCTATGTCCAAATCGTCAATTTGTTCGTTTATCAAAGACCGCAAAGCCGTGGGTTTTTTTGCTTTAGCGAGATAAGTTTTGGCTTGTTCGGCGTTTGTTTCAAATTGTATGAAATCCCATGCTTCATTTGTGTATTGGCTTTTGCTGGAAACGGTTTCCAGCCAGTAATTGGCGAAATTGACAGGAGTGTTTCCCTCAATTTGCGGAAGATTGGCTATGCCGAAATTGAGTTTGGGCGCTTGCGCTTTTATCGCCGGCAAATGGTAAGAATAGCCGAACATAATCGCTAATTTCCCTTGCGCGAACATATTTAAAGAATCTTCAAGATTTTTATTCCAAGCGTAGACTTCTTTGGCCGGATTGGCGAAATCCGAATAAAAGCGAAGCGCTTCCAGCCCGGGGTTGTATCTCTGCTCTTGAAGAGCCGGAGGGATTCTGCTGAATAATGTTTGTCCGCTTTCATCCATCATTACCGATCCGTTTTGCATCATTAAAACCGATAAAATGTCGCTGTATCTCTCAATGTTAATGGAGCCGCCCAAAGCCGCGCCTGATTGGACTATTTCGCCTTTATTGTCTTGCTTGGTCATTTTTTTAACATCTTGCTGAAATTCATTGTTCCAATGAATCGGAGGCTCGGCTATGCCGGCGTTGTTGAACAAATCTTTATTGTAATACATGGCCAAAGTGTCAACGGAAAGCGGCAAGCCATAAACTTTTTGTTCATATTGCTTTGTTTTTTCATTCAAGACGGAAACAACCGCGTCTTGATAAACAGCGTCCACGAAATTATTTTTTATATCATTCAGCCCGAGGCTTTTTGATGTTCTTAATTCGGGTATAACCTCTTTTTTTATCGCGCCGACGGTTATCGGATAAGCCATGGTGATGGAAGCGGGCATGGGCGCGATTTTGCTTAAATATTTTTTCGTCCAAGTGTTATGGATGGAAAAAATATCAGGCCCGCGGTCTTCGGCTAAAGCGTTTAAAAGTTCGCTCTCATATTCGCTATATCGCAATTTTCGGTAATTTATCGTTACGAAAGGATGCAATTTTTTGTAAGCGTCAATAATTTCGTCAAAACTTTCTTGCCCGTCATAAACGCGCCAATAATTAAGAGTGATGGGCTTCATGGCTTCTTGCGTTTGTTTGTCAACGATTTTACAGCCGAATCCCGAGGTCAATATAAAACTGAAAATAAGAGATAAAATTATTATTTTATTTTTCATATTTATATTATAACACAGAAACAGTTTTGAAACCATCTCATTCTATTCTCGGCCTGTACTGCAAAGCTTCGGCTATGTGGGGCGTTAAAATATCCGCTTCGCCGGCCAGATCGGCGATAGTGCGCGCCAATTTAAGCATGCGGAAATAGCCTCTGGCCGATAAGCGCATTTGATCAACGGCTTGATGCAAAAGTTTGGCCGAAACATTGTCAATGCGGCAAAAATGCTTGACGGCTTCGGAATTCATTTCAGAGTTTGTTATAAAATCCGTTTCTGAGAATCGTTTTCTTTGCATGAGTCTCGCCTGTTCAACGCGGCATTTCACGCTTAGCGAATTTTCGCCGGGTATTTCGCTTGAAAGCTTTTCAAATTTTACGCGCGGAACTTCAATATGCAAATCAATCCTGTCCAAAATGGGGCCGGAAATTTTCTTTTTATAGTTCATTATTTGTTGCGCTGAACAGACGCAATTTTTTTCACGGTCGCCCAAATATCCGCAAGGGCAGGGATTGGACGCGGCGACCAAAATAAATTTTGCCGGAAAACTTAAATTATGCGCCGCGCGGCTAACATGTATTATTCCGTCTTCAAGGGGCTGGCGCAAATTTTCCAAAACAGCGCGCGGAAATTCCGCGAATTCGTCAAGAAATAATACGCCTCTGTGCGCCAAAGAAATTTCTCCGGGCCTTGGCCATGTTCCGCCGCCGACTAACGCCACTCCCGAAGCCGTGTGGTGGGGAGATCTGAACGGCCGTGAAGTCATTAAAGCGGTTTGCGCCGGCAGTTGTCCGGCAACGCTATAAATTTTTGTTATTTCTAAAGCTTCTTTTAATGATAAATTCGGCAGAATTGAAGGAATGGAGCGAGCTATCAATGTTTTGCCAGAACCCGGAGGGCCGCTCATTAAGACATTGTGAGCGCCGGCGGCCGCGATTTCCACCGCGCGTTTGGCATGCTCCTGGCCTTTAATGTGCGCCATGTCAAAACCGATAGCCGCGTTGGTAAAATTAAATTCCGCGTATGGCGCGAATTTGATCATTTCGCGGTTTTCCAAATGCGACACAAGCTCCGTTAAATTATTTACTGGCACGACATCAATGTCTTTAACAAGCTTGGCTTCGGCCGCGTTGGCTGCCGGAACGAATATTTCGGTGATTCCTGAATTTTTAGCTTTAATGGCAATAGGCAAAACTCCGTTCACCGGCCTAAGTTCGCCGTTAAGCGCCAATTCGCCGATGAACAGCATCCGGCTGAAATTTTCCCGTTTGATTTTATTTGTCGCGCTTAGAATGCTGATAGCGATCGGCAAATCATAACTTGGGCCTTGTTTCCGCAAATCGGCCGGCGCCAGATTGACGGTTACTTTCCGTTTTGGAAAATACAGGTTTGAATTTTTTATGGCGCTTCTTACCCGCTCCCTTGATTCCGACACGGCCGTGTCGGGCAGGCCGACTATGCTGAACGCGCCCAAAGGATTGTTTAAAATGTCAGCTTCAACTTCAACCAATTCAGCGTCTAATCCGACGACGGCGGCTGAGAGAATTTTTGAACTCATAGATATTGCGTTAATCCGCGGTTTTTTTAACTTGATCCAATTTTATGCTTAAGAGTTTTGACACGCCGCTTTCTTCCATGGTGACGCCGTAAAGAATTTGCGCGCGGCGCATGGAAGCGCGATTATGCGTGACGACTATAAATTGCGTTTTATGCGAAAGGTCGTCTAAAATTTTAGCCAGCCTTTCTGAATTGGCTTCGTCTAATGAAGCGTCAACTTCGTCCAAAACAACGAAAGGCGCGGGATTGCAGCTAATGATCGCGCAAATCAACCCGATTGCTGTTAGCGCCCTTTCTCCGCCGGACAGCATGGAAATGGCTTTTATTTTTTTGCCCGGAGGAGTCGCCAGAATTTCAATTCCGGCCAAGCCGGTGGAGTTGTATTTTTGCAGATATTTTATCCGCTTTAGATTATCCGCGAACATGTTTTCTTTGTCGTCTGTTTTGATTTTGTTTTCATCTTTATTCTCGGGCAATTCTTCAGTTAAGACTTTTACGATTTTAGCGGTTCCGCCGTTAAACAGAATTTTGAAGTATTCTTCAAATTTGGCGGAAATATTTTTGAACTCTTTGTCAAATTTTTCTTTGATTACGGCGTCAAGCTCTTTGATTATTTTTTCCAGCGATCCCACGGCATTGTTCAGATCATGAATTTGTCCGGACAGATAATCAAACCGTTCTTTTGTTGCCGTGTACTCTTTTTCTGTTTCAGGGTCTATGCCGCCGATTTGCTCAATTTGCTTTTTAAGGGAATTGATTTTTTCCAAAGCCACTTGTTCGTCCAAGGCGGCGTTTGGTTTTTTATTCTTCACATCTTTCAAATTTTCGCAATTATTCCTGATTTCAATTTCCAAATCTTCAAGCCTTGTTTCATGCCGTGCTGAATTTATTTTCAGTTCATTAAGCTTGTTGTCTGATTCATTGATTTCATTTTGCAGAGACTGCAAATTTTTTTGCAAAGCGAACAGCCTTGTTTTTTGTTCGTTTTCCCTGGCGTTCAATGACTCAATCTGTTTTTTCAGCTTGATGATTTTTTCATCAAGATCGCCGGATTGTTTTTTAATATGCTCCAAATTTTTTTTATCGCAGTTTGAATTGATTGATTGCCGATTCTGGTTTAATTTATTTTCAATGCCGGCCAGTTCGTTTTTAAGCCCGATTTTTCTTTCTTTGATAAGCTTCACTCTTTCCGAGCGCGCTGAAACGCGGAAATCGCTTTCATGTATTTTATTCATTACGGCTTCTTTTTCGCGCGCCAAATAAATCAATTTTTTTTGCAGTTCTTCAAGGTTTTCTTTTTCCGCTCCGGCCGCGGACATTTCCATCAGCAAAGTTACTTTTTGCCCTATTTTTTCTATTATTTTTTTAATGCTTGGCAAATCATCGCTTTTTTGGGCTTCGGCCGCGTATTGATTGAGGCATTTAAGCTCTTGATTGATTTTTTCAGCGCTACTTCCGCCGGCGCTTGAGCCGCGTTTTAAAATTTCTTGGTTTAATTTGTTTATCTCCGCGCTTATTGAATTTTTTTCATTTTCAAGCGCTGACAATATTTTTTTCTCCTGTTCAATGTTATTTTCAAGCCCGCGGGTTTCTTCTTCATTATTTTTTATTTCTTGGCTTATTTCCCCGCTTTTGTTTATAAGCCAAGACAAGTCAAATTGCCCGTTCGCTTCCAGTTTCACTTCAAGCTCGGCCTCAATCCTTGCTTCCTGTTTGTTTAAAATTTCTTTTTGGCTTTGCAAAATATTCAGCTCTTTCCGCCAATCGGATAATTCGGCATTGGCAATGTTCTGCTTTTCCATTTGAGCGAGCTCGCGGTTTAATTGCTCGTTTTTTTTGGATTTTTCCAGCTTTATTTTTTCAAGCTCCAATAATTGCCTGTTGCTTGAATTGAATTTTTCATTTAATTCATGCCAAATTTTGCCGTAATAATCAAGCTCAATTTCTTTCAACTCAGCCTCTATTTCGCTTCGCCTTTTCAATTTGTTGGCTTGCCTCGTAAGGCTTTTCAGGCGCGGTTCTATTTCAGTCAATAGCATGGCGGCTTGATTTAAGTTTTCATAGCCGCGGATCAGCTTATTAAGAGAGTCGTCGCGCTTGATCTGAAATTGCTTTACTCCGGTCGCTTCATCAAAAAATTCTTTTCTTTCGGAAAGAGTGGTGTTTAAAAAGCCTTCAACCATTCCTTGTCCGATGACGCTGTAAGTTTTTTGCCCGAAATTTGATTTGGCCAAAAGTATTTGCACATCGCTTAAGCGGACGCGCGATCCGTTGATTAAATACTCGCTTTCACCGTCGCGATAAATGCGGCGGGTCAGAATTACCTGCGAATAATCAATTGGAGCTTTGCCGTCTTCGTTATTCAGGAAAAGCGAAACTTCGGCCATGCTTAATTTGCCTTTTTTATCAGAGCCTGAAAAAATAATATCCTCGTTTTTTTTGCCGCGCAAAGTTTTCATGCTTTGCTCGCCCAAAGCCCAGCGAATGGCATCCGCTATATTTGATTTGCCGGAGCCGTTAGGGCCGACAATGGATGTAATGCCGCGCAGATCTTTGCTTAGCATGCCGGGAAAAACCAAGGTGTTTTTATTGGCGAAAGATTTGAAGCCTTGTATCTCAAGTTTTTCTAAATACATAATAAGTAGATTATACAATATTTTGTTAAAAATAAAAACACCGCGCTCGCGCGCAGTGTTTTTTCCCCATGCTTGCCTTGCCATAATATATGATAAGAGCCTGTCTGATAAGCCCATTTCTACTGCGACTTTTAAATTTACAGCATAATTTTTTCTAAATTTTCTCGCCTATACGGCAGTATAAGCTTAAAAATTTATAAAAAATTATGCTGTAAATTTAAAACTCTCGCTACGAAAGCGGCTTATCAGACAGGCTCTAAGGCGGGAGAGAGATTTTATTCTTTTGTTAATGTGCGATATATAAAATTTTATTTTTCATTAACAACCAAATGCTGATCCTGTTTCGCTGTTTGCGCCGAAGTGAAAATGAAATTAAGGAACAAAGCGCTCGCGACCACAATAAAAAAAGCAATGGACAAGCTTATTAAGAGTCCAGACCAGCTGAACTCCCGCTCCACTGCTTTTTTTCTGATAGTATTGTAATATTTCCAGCCAATATGCCCTAAATTAAAACAATTGGCTTGGTTCTTGGTTGATGGCATTTTATTTTTGTTTTTTTGTTTGATTTTTTAAGAAGCCTGTTTTTGGCTCCCTATAAATACATATTAGCAAAAATTTTCGGTTTTGTCAATGCGATTTTTTCATAAATTTTTAAATATTCGCGCGCGGATTTGTCCCATGAAAAATCAGATTTCATGCCATTGATTTTTATCCTGTCCCATGTTTTTTTGTCTTTATAAAAAACATTCAAGGCTTTGTTTATTGTCTTGTATAATTCTTGGCTGGAATATTTTTTAAAGGCAAAGCCGTTTTTTCCGTTAACTGTGTCAGCCAATCCGCCGGTGGCGCGAACCACCGGGACTGTCCCATAGCGCATGGCAACCATTTGTCCGAGGCCGCATGGTTCAAAACGGGATGGCATTAAAAACATATCCGAGCCGGCGTAAATCAAATGCGCCAATTTTTCATCAAATTTTATTCGCGCGCTGAATCGGCTGGGGAATTTTTCAGCCATTTTAAGCAAAGCGTTTTCGTATTTTTTTTCGCCTGTTCCCAAAAATACGAATTGGCAGTCCAAGCGGCTGAATTCTTCGGAAATCAAATCAACGCCTTTTTGCCATACTAATCTTGAAACCATCCCGACCAAAGCTGTTTTTTCATTTTGAGCAAGCCCCAATTGTTTTTGCAGGGCGATTTTATTCACGGTTTTTTCTTTCGAATTTTTTTGAGAATATTTTTGTTCTATCAAACTGTCGGTTTCAGGATTGAAAAATGCCGTATCAATGCCGTTGAGGATGCCGTAAAGGCGGCTTTTTCTTTTAAACAGAATATTTTCAAGGCCGGCGCCGAATTCTTTGGTTAAAATTTCTTTGGCGTAAGTCGGGCTTACGGTGTTGATTATGTCGGAATTTAAAATGCCTTCGGCCATGTAATTCTTTGTTTTTGTTATGCCTTGATTGGCTAAATTGTGGATAGTGTAAAGCGTCTTGGTTTTAGAGAAAAAACTGTTTTGCCGGTTAAGCTGTTTGATAAAATCAGCGGCCATGGCTGTATGCCAATCATTGGCGTGGACAATATCCGGTCGGAAATTTAATTTTTCAGCGGCCTCTAAAGCGGCGCGGGTAAAAAAAGAAAATCTTTCCAAGTCATGCGAATATATTTCTTTGGAATTGAAAAAATCATGTTTGATCAAATAAACCGGAATGTCAGTTTCGGGCAGATATGTTTCCCAAACATCAACGGCTTGATTTTTATCGCCGGCCGGCGCGGGAAGACGGCTTATGATTTTTTCGGCGGGATATTTTTTTTGGTCAATCATGCCGTAAAAAGGCAGGCAGATTCTGATGTCAACGCCAAGTTTATTTAATGCTTGAGGCAAAGCTCCGGCCACATCTCCCAGACCGCCGACTTTGGCCAATGGCGTAACTTCGGCGGAAAGAAATAATATTTTATTTTTTCCATTCATTTGTTTATTGTATTATTTTTTTAATTCCGCTTAAGCGGTTGGAATCAATTTTGAAATAATCATAACAGCTGTTAAGTTTCGCCGGAGCAGGCTCAAAGCGGTGGAAATCCGAGCCTCCGGTAGCGATCAGCTTATGTTCTACGGCTAATTTTTGAAGATACATGATAGCGCCGATTGAATGGTGCGGAGAAAGTATTTCAATGCCGTCAAAGCCGATTTTTTTAATTTTAGCTATGAATTTTTCGTCTATGCGGACATGCTTGCCCGGGTGGTTTAAAATAAGCTGGCCTTTTATTTTTTTCTTTAATTTTAAAATTTGATCCAGCTCTATATAGCTTTCGCTGATTTTGGCGAATTCCGGATTTTTAAAAATTTTAATCAATATTTCTTCCTGGCTCGGATCGGCTGTTTTTAATTTTTTGGTTATTATCTTTTTGTTATCCGGAATTTCGCAAATAAGGTCAATAACGCGGTTGATCGGAATATATTTGTTGAATTTATCCAAAAGGCGGTTTTCGTCTATTTTAAATCCGCGCGATTTTAATTTCATTAAGCCGTTTCTTATTTGGTGGCGACGCCTTTCTTGGCTGGTTCTTAAAAGATTGTGCAGTTCCGGACTGTGCCGGTCAAAATTATACCATAAAAGGTTGAATTTTTTATGCCCCATTTTAACATAAAGCTCCAGCCCGTTTATGGCTTTTATTTTATTTTTTTGGCAAGCCCGCTTAAATTCATCAAGGCCTCCGATAGTGTTATGGTCCGTAAGCGCGGCTATTTTTATTTTATTGGACGACAAAAGTTCAGCTAATCGGCCGGGCGTTAAATAGCCATCCGAATAAGTTGAATGAATTTGTAAATCAATCAGCATAATTTTAGATATTGATGTTTAATTTTAAATTCTGGCTTATTTTTATCAGAAGCCCGTGCGCTCGATCGGGTTCGGATTTGTCTTTGAGCAGAAAGAAAATAGCGGTGCGCAAAGCCGTCCAATTATAGTAATTATTGATTCTTTCCATAAGATTTTCGTCCGGAGTTATTTTGGCGTTTTTAAAATAACTTTTCAGGAAAAGCTGTTTTGTTTTTTCTATTTCAGTTTGGTCGCCGATTTTGCGGAACATCATAAATTCCAGCTGTTGGGAAAATGTTCCCAAATCGCGGGCGTAATCGGCGAGGCAGATGTCCGTGAAATCTATGACGCCGATTTTATTTTTATCAATTATAATGACATTTTCCGGATGCGCGTCTCCGTGTATCAGCCAGCGCTTCTCAGTGGAAGACAGAAATTTTTTTTCTTTTTTATTTATTATCTCATAGGCTTGGCGGCAAATTTCAAAATAGCGCGGTTCTTGAATTTTAACTTTGGTTAAAGCGTTGGCCATGCCTGGTATTATGGTTTCAATCAAGCTGTTTAAAGGATTGAAATTTTTCGCTTTGGCCGCTGTGGCGCTTAAATGATGCAGTTTGGCAAACCACGAGGCCGCTTTAACCGCGATTGATCTGACGGCGTCCGTGTCTTTCGCGCGTATGTATTGGTAAAGATTTTTGCCTTCAATTCCTTGATAAAAAAAGGCGTTGAAATCCGGGGAATAAAAAAGCGGCTTGGGGATGGTTAATTTTCCTTTATTAAAGCCGTTTTGCCAAAGAAAAACCAGGGCTTCAAAAGAATTCAAGCGCGGCTCGTCGCTATGGGCCGTGCAATAGATCGGCAAAGTTTGAATTTTGTTTTCCGAATCTATGAAATCCGTCCGATATTCAATGACCACATGATATGTGGAAGTCCAAATATTGTCTTTGATTAAACTGCGTTCAATCCGCTTGATGCCGGAAAATTCGGGATATTGCGGAAGAATTTCTTTCTTAAACAGTTTGATGATAAAATCTTCGTCCAACAAATTATAGATTTTATTTTTCATATTATTTTAGCCAATAATAATTCCAATGCTTATGCCAAATTAAAGTTTTTATTTTAATATATAATTTTTCCGCTTTGATTTTAGCTGATTTTGATTTCGGGTCGGATATGGCGCGGACGCTTTTTATCAATTCTTCGGCGCCTTTTTCTATTTCATCCGGATTCCATGAAATTGAACCGAACATTTTAAAATCGCGCGCCGACGCCCACCAAAAAGTGCAGCTTGCCAGACCGCGGTCAAGATGCCGCCTTGACCAAAAAAAGTTGGCGTCGTCCCGATATTGGTTGACCGAGCTGATTGCCGAATACGTCAATTTCCAAAGCAGTTTTTGAATTTTATTTTTTTTATCGCGCCATAGCGCATAAGGCATTGATTTTTTTAATTCATCTTCGGATGATTCCCATGACGAAGCGACAGGGCTGATGGAAATCCCATCTTTAAAGCCAGCTAAAAATTCGCTGGCCGTTTTGGTTTCTATCTCCGGCCGCTTCAGAAGTTTTTCAAAAGTTCCGGTAAAGTCTTCATGCCTTAATCCGTAAAGTTCGGCGTCCGTCGCCGTTATGGCTATTCCCGAAAATCCGCTGTTGATTAAATCAAAAATGGCTTTCGGCGCGTAGCTTTTTGACAATTGCCTGGATCGGAAGCAAATTTTCATGCCGGTGTTTTTTTCAATGTATAATTTGGAAAAATCAACTTGATTTAACGCGCCATACGCTGATATTTCGTCAAGCGCGATCCATTCGTAGCCATAAGATGAAATTATTTCGCACAAATCTTGGCTGTAAGCGAGCTCCGGAGGAAAAAAACCGGCGGCTTTGAAATTTTCCCCGAAATATTTTTTGAAAATTTTTTGGTTGGCTTCAATGTTGCGTTTTATTTCCTCGTCGGGCAGAAGCGGCAAAATAGGATGGAAAGCGGCCGAACCGGTCAATTCAATCTGCCCGATTTCAAGCATTTTTTTTAAGTCGCTTATCAATCCATGATAGCCTAAAATTTCAAGCCTTTCCAAAAGGCATCCGGCTATGTTGATCGTAAATTTGATTTCCGGATTGCGCTTCAAGGCGCTGATTATTTTTTTATAGCTTTTTTCCGCGGCTTCAATAACGGTTTCATCGCCGGAGGATGGCGGCTGATAAAAATGGAGCAGGTTTATTAAAATTATTTTGCGCATAGTTAATTTTCTTTTAAAGTTTTTCTGTAAAGCGATACATATTTTTTAGCCGGTATTTCCCAGCTGTTTGATTCTTCCATGGCTCTTGCTATCAGTTCGCGCCATATATTTTTGCGCTGGCGGTTCTCAAGCGCCCGGATAATGGCGGCGAAAAGAGAATATTTATCAAAGCCGGCGAAGCTGAATCCGGTTCCGCGGTTGGTTTTCGGATTAAAATTAGCCACTGTGTCGTATAATCCGCCGACTCTTCTTACCACAGGAATACAGCCGTAGCGCATGGCGATCAACTGGTTTATTCCGCAAGGCTCGTGATGAGACGGCAAAAGGAATATGTCCGATCCAGCATAGATAAGAGTTTCAAGATTTTGGTTTTCCTTATAAGACAGCCAGACGATTTTTTTCGGGTATTTTTTTTCGTTTTTTTTGATTTCTGAAATATAATTGCTGTCCCCGTCTCCCATAATTATGATCTGAGCGCCCAGCTTGATCAGCGGCTCTATTATTTCAAGAACCAAATTTATGCCTTTTTGAAATGTCACTCTTGAAGTGAGGGCGATAATCGGAGTTTCCATGTCAATGTTCAGGCCGATTTTTTTCTGCAAATGCTCTTTGTTCAATTTTTTGCGGTGGATTTTTTTGCCGTTGTAATTTTTAAACAGGCCTTTGTCGTTTTCCGGATTGTAGGCTTTGTAATCAATGCCGTTGATTATGCCGTAAAGCTTGTCTTGGCGGTTGCCAAGTATGCGGTGCAAGTCCTGCCCGAATTTTTTTGTCATAATTTCTTCGCGGTATGTTTCGCTTACGGTATTTATGGCATCGGCAGAAAGAATGGCCCGTTTGGCGAAGTTTATATTTTCTATTTTGGGATCATTGAGATGCGGCAGGCGGCTTCTTCCGTAATCTTTGTCCTCGGCCGGTATTTCCCACCAGCTGCGCCCGAATTGGAAGGCCAGATTGTGGATTGTGAAAATCGTTTTGGCCTTGCTTAAGGTTTTTGAATATTGGAAAGAGGTTTTCAGATAATACGGAATAAGGCCGGTGTGCCAATCATGGCAATGCACGATGTCGGCTTCAAATTTAAGCAATGAGATGAGTTTTAAGGCCGCCACATCAAATGATAAAAAGCGCGCGTTTTCATGCGATGATCCGTAAATGCTTTTTCTGGCGGAGAAATATTTTTTATTTTCAATGAAATAGATGGGCAGGCCCTCTGTTAAAAATCCTTGCCAGAAATTAACCTGGATTTGATCAACCGAGTTTAAGCGGACTGTCTCATTTTCAATGATCAATTTTAAATTATGCTTTTTAGCGTCTATTGTCCGGCCGTAAAACGGAGTGATGATGATCACTTCGTGGCCTAATTTTTTCAAAGCTTTGGGCAGGCTTTTCGCCACTTCAGCCAATCCTCCGGTTTTGGAAAACGGGGCGACTTCGGCGGAAATTGAAACTATTTTTAATTTTTTAGGCATAAATTCAGCTGTTTGCCGCGCATATGGCGATAGCCAAAGCGTCTGCCGCGTCATCCGGCTTTGGCAATTCTTTAAGATTCAAAATGATTTTGACCATTTTCTGCACTTGCTGTTTGCGCGCTCTTCCGTAAGTTGAAACAGCTTGCTTGACTTCCAATGGCGTGAATTCAACGGCGCGTATTTTATTTTGTTTGGCAGTCAAAACTATCACGCCTCGCGCTTGCCCGACTATCAGCGCGGTTTTAACATTTTTGCAGAAAAACAATTCTTCTATGCCGATTAAATCAGGTTTGTGTTTTTTTATCAATTTATCAAGCTCAAGATTGATTATGTCAAGTCTTTCCGGCAGATTGAATTTCGCCGAAGTTTTTATTGTCCCGTAAGCTAAACAGGATAATTTGCCGTTGCTGTTGCTGATTACGCCAAAACCCGTGTCGGCTATGCCAGGGTCAATGCCCATGATGATAAAATTATTTTTTTTGTTTAGCATTAATTATAATTGTCATTGCGAGGATCCTGCCTGCGCGGGCAGGCGTTTAAGCGACGAAGCAATCTTATGAATGGTAATTTTTGATGAAAGATTGTTGTCCGTGAGATTGCTTCGCTTCCTCCGGTCGCTCGCAATGACAAAGTAAATTATATATTTGCGTTTGTGTAATAGTCGCTCACATCCTCGCTGTTTTCCAGCTCTTCAATGAATTTTTCAATCTGAATTTTTTCTTCATCGCTTATGTCAGCCGTCTCTTTGGCCGCGTATTCCACTTCAGCCGATTCGGTTTTAATGTTTTTGTTTTCCAAAAGCTGTTTTACTTTCTGCAAGTTCGCCGGGGAAGTGAAAATCGTCATGCCATCATATTCCATTTTAATGTCCTCGGCTCCGGCGTCAATAAGCTCAAGCTCAAAATTTTCATGGTTCAATTTTTTTTCGCTTATTTCATCGCGGGCGATCATTATTACTCCGCGCTGGATAAAATTCCATGAAACAGAGCCGAAAGCGCCTCCATATTTGGAAAATAAATGGCGGATTTCCGCGGCCGCGCGATTTTTGTTGTCGCTTAAGCATTTGACGATAAACTGCGCTTTGGCCGGTCCGATGCCTTCATATATAAGCTCTTCAATTTGCGCTCCGTCGGATTTGCCGGCTCCGCGATTCACCGCTCGTTCAATATTGTCTTTAGGCATATTGATGGCTTTGGCTTTATCAATCGCTATCCGCAGCATGAAATTAGCCGCCGGGTCGCTTCCTTTTCGCGCGGCGATGGTTATAAGCTTGGCGAGTTTGGTGAAAATAATTCCTTTTTTAGCGTCAACAACCGCTTTCTGCCTTTTTGTTGTTGCCCATTTTGAGTGTCCTGACATAAAAATGAAAAATTAAAAGCTGATGAGGTTAATTTAACATAAATAAAGGTAAAAATCAAGCCGTTATTTGTCCGAAGCGTTGACCGCGGCGATTATTAAGTATATAATTTTGTCATATATGAAAGAAGCAAGCATGACAAATTCGGCTGTTTACCCTGTTTTATTGGCCGGCGGAACAGGAACAAGGCTTTGGCCTGTTTCGCGGGAATTTTTCCCCAAACAGCTGGCTAATTTGGTTGGCGCCGATTCATTGGTTCAGGGGACTATTAAAAGATTGCGTCCGGTTCTTGATTTGGACAAAATTATTGTTGTTTGCGGGCAGGAGCATTATTTTGAAATTAAAAGGCATCTTGAAGCCATAGGCGTATCGGCGGAAGATAAAATAATCTCCGAGCCGGCAGGCAGAAATACGGCTCCCGCCATTTTGCTGGCGGCTTTGCATATTCTCAAATCGGATAAAGACGCTGTTCTGTTGGTTTTGCCCGCTGATCATGTCATAAGCGATGTCGCCGGTTTTCATGAAAAGATTAAAACAGCCGTTCGGCTTGCTGAAGACGGCTATATTGCCACCTTTGGCATCAAGCCTGATTATCCGGAAACAGGCTACGGCTATATAGAGGGGGCGAAAAATATCGGCGAAGAAGCTTTGAGCATAAAAAGATTCGTGGAAAAGCCGGATGAGAAAACAGCTCAAAAATATGTTGAAGCCGGCAATTATTTTTGGAATAGCGGCATGTTCGCTTTTAAAGCCTCGGTTATCGTGGAAGAATATAAAAATCTTCAGCCCGATCTTTACGCGAAAATGGAGGAATTTTTAGCCGAGCCATCGCGTCCGCGGCAAGCCTATGAACAGCTGGCTGATATTTCCATTGATTACGCCATTATGGAAAAAACCGAAAAAGGCGCGGTTTTGCCTTCAAGCTTCGGCTGGAGCGATATCGGTTCATGGAAATCACTTTATGATTATTTGCCCAAAGACAAGGACAATAATGTTATTGAGGGTGATGTTATAGCTAAAGAAACTAAAAATTCTTTTATCAAAGGAGGCGGAAGGCTTATTGTCGCCAACGGACTTGAAAATATTGTGGTGGTGGAAACGCCTGATACGGTTTTTATTTCCGATTTAGACAAAAGCCAAGGCGTTAAAGCAATAGTTCAAGATTTGAAGTCAAAAAAACGCAAAGAATACCAAGCTCATGCCACCGTATATCGGCCATGGGGTTATTACACGACATTGGAAGAGATGAAGAATACAAAATTAAAGCGAATAGTCGTCTATCCCGGAGCCAAATTGTCTTTGCAGATGCATTATCACAGAAGCGAGCATTGGATAGTGGCGCAAGGCGCGGCTAAAATTTTCAATGGCGATAAAACTGTTTTTTTGAAAGAGAATGAATCTACATATATTCCAAAAAACACTGTTCATCGGCTTGAAAATTCAGGCAAGATTCCTTTGCATATTATAGAGGCGCAGATGGGCGATTATTTGGAAGAAGATGATATTGTCCGCTTTGATGATGATTTCGGCAGGCCGTTGGATAAAAAATTAAATCTATAAATTAAATAAATGACGATTGATTTTAAAAATGTTCCCAAACATTATGCGGCGCGGACGCATGAAAAAATGAAAGAAGTTCTAATGGATCCGGACGGAGACGGGCCGGCTGTCCATTATTACATGATTAGGGGCGGAACCGGACAGAAAAATATCACTGTTTGGGAGCCGGGAACAATTTCCGGCGAATATGTCAAAACTTACGGGCATTATCATGTCGGAGAATTAAGCGAAACATATCAGATTGTCTGCGGACATGGCGTGGCTTTGCTGCAAAAATTAGCTGAAGATGAAAATGGAAAAATAATACCTGATGTTGTTTCGGAATTTAAAGCCATAACGGTTAAAGCAGGAGATAAAGTATTTATGCCTTTGAAATTCGGGCATTTGCTGGCAAATACCGGAGAAACATATTTTGTAACCGCGGACGACAGTCCGGTTGATTTTGAAGACCGCGACCCTTCAAGTTTTCCCGGCCACGCGGATTATGAGCCTGTTAAAAAAATGAGAGGATTCGCGTATTATGTTGTTGAGCATAACGGCAAGCCGGCGCTTAAAAAAAATAGTTTTTATAAAAAAATCATAAAAGAAGATTTGGGAGGATTGCCGGTGATTGAATAAAGATGTATAATTTTTAAATATAATATTATGATCATGCCATGGCTTTTGGTTATCATCGGTTTGATTTTCCTTTTGGAAAATTTGAATCTTATTCCGGATTTCAGATGGCCAGTGATTTGGCCGGTAATTTTAATTTTGGCCGGACTTTATATGGTTAAAAAGAGAAGCGGAAATTGCTGCTATCGGACAGAAAATAAAAAGATGGAAGAGAAAAAATAGAAAGAAGTTTTTATCGCAATCATTGACTAAATCAAAGTTTTAGATTATACTTTTTTTAGTCCTTTAAAAAGGGCTGTTTGTTTTATTCGGCCCCTTCGTCTAGTGGTTAGGACACCAGGTTTTCATCCTGGTAACAGGAGTTCGATTCTCCTAGGGGCTACTAAAAAAGCGCGGAGCATTTTCCGCGTTTTTTGTTTTTTGCTATACTGAGATGGTTGCCAGTAAAATAAAAATAACAAAATAAGGAGGAGGGGTTCATGAAAAATTTTATTGCAATCGCGAGGAAGTGCGGCAGGTATGCCCTTACGCTGTGTTTGAATTATTTTTTTAACCACAAGCTGTTTTTTCGCCTTATCGGCGGAATGAACAAGAAGTTAAAAATAATTCATTCTATTTTTACGGCCTATCCGGCCGTGGAGGCTGATGGATTGGCGTATATGCCAAAGATATTGTTTAAAAAATATCTTTGGCGCCCGTTTTTCTGCAATCTGCTTTGGCAGAACGGAAAAATGATCCTGATGTTCGTTATCTCGGCCGGCAACGAACATTTTACTCCAAAAAATTTGGAGGAAATGCGCGCGTTGGAAGCGGAAATGGAAAATATCCGTTCAGCATGCAATGCCGAAAGGAAAACATTTGCGGGAGTTTTACCGATGAAAATGTTTTCCAAAAAGATAATTTCCAGCGTTCCGGAACTGGAAACTATGGTTTTGGCAATCAACAAAGCTGTGGTAAAGTTTCGGGATTTGCCGATAGTGTTTTTAGGCAAGTCTGGATTTTTCAGCCAACTGTTGGCTGAAAAATTGCATGATATGCAGATAGCCCATGGCAAGTGGCCGGAGCATCTGCAAAGCGCGGTGCTGGCAATCAATGCCAGCATGAATAGCGGACTGGAAAAAATGGCCGTGTTTATGCCGCGCGGCAGTGTGGTGATAAACGAAGTCTACGGCGGAATAAAAGCCGAGACTTTGAAAATTCTAGAAAAAAACGCTTGCCGAGTATATAATTTGGCAGGCATAAAAGCGTCAGCACTGTTAGTGCCAATGCATGGGCAATATCGGAACGCGGTTCCGACTTGCGCCAGCTGGCCGGCGGCGGACGCAGAAGTTGTTTTAAAAAAATAAAAAAGCGCCTTGAGAGACTAAATTAAATTTAATCTTTCAAGGCGCTTATCATTTGCCGCGGTTATTTTGTGGTGATAAATTATCTTCTTCTATTATCTCGCCCTCTGCCGTTAAATCCGCCGCCATTGAAGCGAGGGTTATATCCCGATCCGAAATCTCCGTTTGTCTGCTTGCCTTTCTCCTCTTTCCATAAATGTTCGTTGTCAGGCAAGCCTTTCAGCGTTAAATTGACTCTTCCTTGGTCGTCTATTTCTATCACTTTGGCGGACACTTCGTCGCCGATATTGATGAAGTCTTCCGGCCGGCCGACTCTGTAAGGCGCGAGTTCGCTCACATGCGCCATGCCGTCTTTATTGGGAGTAAGCTGGATAAAAACTCCGAAATCCATCAGCCGCGCGACTTTGCCTTTGAAAATTTCTCCGACTTTGAATTCTCGGACGATATTTTTTATCCAAGCAACGGCTTCTTCGCATTTGGCGGCTTCATTTCCGCAGACCATTACCAATCCGTCATCGTCTATATCAATGGAAACTCCGGTAGCCGCGATTATTTCATTGATGACCTTGCCGCCGGTTCCGATAACTTCTCTGATGCGGTCGGGTTCAATATGAAAACTGGTGATTCGCGGAGCGTAAGGAGAAAGATCGGCGCGAGGCTGGGCGATTGCCTGATTCATGGCATTTAATATTTCCAGTCTGGCTTTTAATCCTTGTTTTAATGTTTTTTCAATAATCTCGCTTGTGATGCCGTCGGTTTTGGTGTCTAATTGAATGGCGGTAATGCCGTCTGATGTTCCGGCGATTTTAAAGTCCATGCCGCCTTGGCCGTCTTCCAAATCTTGAATATCGGTTAAAACTTCCCATTGGCTCATATCTTGGTTTGAAGCCAATCCCATGGCAATGCCGGCAACGGCTTTTTTAATCGGCACGCCCGCGTCCATTAAGGCCAAGGACGATCCGCATGTTGAAGCCATTGAAGACGATCCGTTTGATCCCAAAGTTTCGGAAACAACGCGCACCGTGTAGGGGAATTCTTCTTTGGACGGCAGAACCGGAACCAAAGCTTTTTCAGCCAAAGCCCCATGCCCGATTTCGCGCCTGCCGGTTGTTCTCAAAGGCCTGGCTTCGCCCACGGAAAATGGCGGAAAATTGTAGTGGTGCATATAGCGTTTCGTGCCAACGCCTTCCAATCCTTCCAAAGATTGCTCCATTCCCGGCGCGCCCAAAGTGACGATTGATAAAACTTGGGTTTCTCCGCGGTTAAACAAGCCAGAGCCGTGGATTCGCGGCAGAATTCCGGCTTCGGCGGACAAATTTCTGATCTGATCAAGATTTCGCCCATCAACTCTTTTTTTATTTTTTAAAATAGCTTGAGTCACTTCGGCTTCAACCGTTGCGTCAACCAAGCTTTTTATCGCAGATAAGCGCTGGTTTTTTTCTATGTTTTGTTCAAACAAATATTTATCAAGATTTTTTTTGATCGCGCTTACGGCTGATTTTCTTTCGCCCTTGGTGTAATAATTTTTATCAAATAAAATTTCCGGAACATTTTTATCAAGCCAGCTTTTAGCCATGCCGTAAATTTTTTCCATTTCTTTTTCGGCTTCAATTTCTTCCGGGCTTGTTAATTTTTCAGCCGAAGGTTTCTGGGAAATCGCGACATTTTTTTTCATTTCTTCAATAATATCAATCGCGCTTTTCAGATTGTCCTGCCCGGCGGCGATCGCTTCAAGCATATCGGATTCTTTTATTTCTTTTCCGTCAGCTTCAATCATGATAACTTTTTTTTCAGTTCCGGCGACTATTAAATCCATGTCGCTTAATTCGCGCTCCGCGTAAGTCGGGTTGAAAACATATTTTCCTTCAACGCGCCCCACTCTGACTCCGGCTATGGGCCCGCGCCAATTTAATCCGGCGATTGACAAGACGGCGGACGCGGCGATAAGGGAAACAATGTCATAATCATTCTGCATGTCGGCTGACAAAACAGTGATAATAACTTGCACATCTTTTTTTGAATCCGCGCCGAACAGCGGCCTTATTGAGCGGTCAATCATCCGGCCGGTCAAGACAGCTTCATCCGACGGGCGGCCTTCGCGCTTAATCCAGCGCGATCCTTTAATAATGCCGGCGGCGTAAAGCCTTTCTTCAAATTCAACCATCAGCGGGAAGAAATCAATTCCTTCGCGCTCTTCCTTTGATTCTACGACAGTGGCCAAAACGGTTGTGTCTCCGTATTGAACTGTAACCGACGCGTCGGCTTGTTTGGCAAGTTTGCCTGTTTTAATGGTGAGAAGGCGGCCAAGCCATTCTCGCGAGGATGTTTGTTCGTTCATACTTTTTTACGCTTGGCCGACAAATTGTAGACTATGAGTTAATCTCACAGCTCTAAATATTTGCCTCCAAGCATTATTTTTTTATGTTTTATTTTAATAAATATTTTTTGTCTTCGCTTAAATTCGTGAAATCATCGGCTTCTTCAATCAGCTTGCTGGAAGTTGTCTGCCTGAAAGCCATTATTTCAACAAGGCACCCTTTGGTGTTTTGCAGATAATTCACCAGCGGAATATAATCGCCGTCTCCGGTAACCAAAATAAGCACATCCAATTTTTCGGATAATTTTATGGCATCAACCGAAATGCCAACATCCCAGTCGGCTTTTTTGACTCCGTGCGCGAAAATTTGCAAATCTTTCATTTTAACTTCAAAGCCTTGCTGATTTAAAGCTTCAAAAAAAGCGTTGCCTTCTTCATTTTCGGTTTTTATGACATAGGCCGTGGCGCGAATCAATTTTCTGCCGGCTACGGCTTCTCTTAATATTTCTTTGAAGTTCGCTCTTTTTTGAAAAAGATTTTTCGCGCTATGGTACATGTTTGAAACATCAACCAGCACCCCAACGCGCTGCTCCTTATGTTTTATCATAATATAATTATTATTTTTTTATTCTTCGTCTTCTTTGTTTTTATGGTCTTCAACCTCGGCGCGGGCGTTTTCAGCTTCTTCGGCCGCCTCGGCTTTTAATTCTTGTTTGGCGATGATTTCGTCTTCAATTTTCTGTCTGGCTTCTTCATCTTCAATCATTTTTTTGGCTATTTTCAATTTTAACGCTTTAGCCAGTTCGTCAAAGGCTTGCTTGTCTTCTTTTTGAAGATATTTCAACAGTCTTCTTCGCTCGCCGACTTTTTTCAAAAGTCCGCGCCTTGAAGAATGGTCGTGCTTGTGTTTTTTTAAGTGTTCGGTCAATTGCTTGATTTCTTCGGTTAAAATAGCGATTTGCACCTGGGAAGATCCGGTATCGGTTTCATGGATCTTGAATCTGTTGATGATTTTTTGCTTGGCTTTTTTGTCTAACATGTTTTTTGCCCCTGACCGAGACAAGGATGCAAACCCTTGACCAAGAATGGGAGCGGTTATTTTTAAGTAATTTACAGCTTAACGCTAACATAAATTGTAAAAAAACGCAAGGTGCCGTAAAATAGAATTATGGATAAAAATATAAAGAATTTTTTGGAGTATTTGGAAGTGGATAAAGGTTTGTCGCTTATCACGGTGAAAAACTATGATTTTTATTTACGCCGTTTCGCGGAATTTGCCAAGCAATCAGGAGTGGTCTCGCCTGCCGGAATAAGTAAAATGCTGGCGCATAAATATCGTTTATGGCTGAACAGGCTTGATAATTCGCAAGGCGGGTATTTAAAGAAAAACACGCAAAATTATCATTTGATAGCTTTGCGCGGGTTTTTGAAATATTTGGTTAAAAATGATATTAAATCCCTTGAGCCGGAAAAAATAGAGTTGGCAAAGCAGGAGCAGAGGCAAGTTGATTTTCTGGAAGGTTCGGATTTGGAAAGAATTTTGCGGTCGCCGTTGGAAATTGATATGCCGGAAATTATCAGGAAACGGGATAAAGCGATTTTGGAATTATTTTTCTCCACGGGATTGAGAGTTTCGGAATTATGTAAATTAAAAATAGAAAATGTTAATTTGAAAAAAGACGAATTTACTGTTCGCGGAAAAGGCTCCAAATTAAGAATTGTTTTTTTGTCGGATGACGCGAAAAGATCAATTGATGAATATTTGAAATCAAGGCATGATATAAATCCGCATTTATTCGTCAGCCATGATAAAGCTTCCGGCGGGCGCGAAGACGCCGGCGGGCTTACTCCGCGAAGCGTTCAGCGCTTAGTACAAAAATATGCGAAAATAGCCGGCATTGCCAAAGAAGTTACGCCGCATACATTGCGCCACAGCTATGCCACGGATTTGCTGATGAACGGCGCGGATATCAGAAGCGTGCAAGCCATGCTTGGCCATGCTTCAATCACGACTACGCAAGTTTATACGCATATTACCGACCGGCAGCTGCGCGATGTACATAAAGCTTTTCATGGAAGAAAAAGGAAATGAATTTTGACAAACTGTTTTTTTACGGTTATTATTCGGATATTCGCTCCTGTAGTTCAATGGATAGAACAAGGCCCTTCTAAGGCCGCGATGAGGGTTCGATTCCCCCCGGGAGCACCAAGCAGATTGCCACCGAATATTTTATGGCGCAAAAAAATAAAATTTTAATTTTACCGGTTGTTTTGGCCTCCGCGGCCATATTGATTTTTTACGGCCGCGTTAATGGTTTTTTGCCTCTCAAAATTGAAAATATAAAATCGGCTCCGATCGCTGAAAAATCGGCGGCGGATGATTTTAAAGTTAAGCTGGAAATCGGCGGCAAAGAATATCAATCTGAAATTGAACAGGGAGGCACGGTTTATGATTTGATGAAAAATTCGCAGGCAGACGGAAAATTAAGCTTTAGCGCGAAAGAATACGCCGGCATGGGCGCGTTGGTTGAAGAAATCAATGGCATAAAAAACAATGCCGAAACCGGTAAATTTTGGATATTTTATGTTAATGGACAGCCGTCCGCGGTTGGAATCTCAAGCTATGTTTTAAAAAATAATGACGCGATAAGCTGGAAATACGAAGCTTATGGATTTTAAAGATTCTAAAAAATATTTTCCGGCTTTTATTCTGATAACTTTGGGAATCGCGGCCAGATTTTTGCCTCACCCTGCCAATTTTACGCCGATCGGGGCGGTGGCTGTTTTTTCCGGAATTTATCTGCCGAAAAAATTCGCCGTGATTCTGCCTTTGTCCGCGATGTTTTTCAGCGACTTGTTTATCGGTTTTTACAGCTGGAAAATTATGCTTTCGGTTTATATTTGTTTCGCGGTTGCTGGCTTGATAGGCTTGCAGGTTAGAAAAAATAAAAAATCAAGCATGATTTTGGGAGGGACGATTTTGGGAAGCGTAATATTTTATTTGGTCACCAATTTCGCGGTTTGGGCGTTCGGCGGCTGGTACGGGCATAATTTGGCCGGGCTGGCGAGTTGCTATTATATGGCCATTCCGTTTTTTAAAAATAGTTTGTTGGGAGATTTATTTTATATCGGAATTTTGGCCGGATCTTACGAAGCGGTTATCGCGATTTCGCGCGCGAAAAAAAAGGCGGAAGCCGTGGCGGCTTAAAAGTCTTTTCTCATATAAGAATGAGCCCGAAGGGCGAATTCTGATAGTTAAAGTGAATTAAGAATTGGATTGGATAATTTTGAGCATTTTGTATTTTTCGTTTTGCATGTATGTGGCATATTCAATATCGCTTTTAGCATA
>JAZDFM010000028.1:0-8267 GCA_043807825.1 bacterium
GAAATGCGCAAATCATATTTGGATTACGCCATGAGCGTGATTGTTTCGCGCGCGCTTCCCGATGTGCGCGACGGCCTTAAACCCGTGCACAGAAAAATTTTATACGCCATGTGGAGCATCGGACTCAGGTCCGGAGCCAAATTCAGAAAATCAGCTACGGTCGTCGGAGAAGTTTTAGGCAAATACCATCCGCATGGCGATGCCGCGGCTTATGAATCCATGGTGCGCATGGCGCAAGATTTTTCCATGCGCTATCCGCTGGTTCGCGGCCAGGGAAATTTCGGATCCATGGACGGCGACCACGCCGCGGCCATGCGTTATACCGAAGCTAAATTATCCGCCATCTCCGAAGAAATGCTTTTTGATATTGATAAGAACACTGTCGTTTTCGTTCCGACTTACGATGGTTCGCACCAAGAGCCAAGCGTTATGCCGGCAAAATTGCCAAACCTGCTTTTAAACGGCGCCATGGGAATAGCCGTGGGAATGGCAACCAATATACCTCCGCATAATTTAAAAGAAATTATAAACGCTATCGCCCATTTAATTGATAACCCCGAAGCAACAGTGGAAGATTTAATGCGATTTGTCAAAGGCCCGGATTTCCCCACGGGAGGAATAATTTACAGCCAAAAAGATATCCTGCAGGCTTACGCCACCGGCAAAGGCGGAATAGTCATGCGCGGCGCGGCGGAAATTGTTGAAAATAAAAACGGGCTGTTCCAAATAATAATTTCCGAAATCCCATATCAGGTCAACAAAGCGACTTTGGTTGAAAAAATCGCCGAATTGGTAAAAGACAAGAAAATAGAAGGCATCAAGGACTTGCGCGACGAATCGGATAAAGACGGCGTCAGAGTGGCCATTGATTTGAAAAAAGACGCGTACCCGAAAAAGATTTTGAACAGCTTATTCAAAATGACTCAATTGCAAGAAACTTTCCATGTCAATATGCTGGCTTTGGTTGACGGCATTCAGCCCAAAGTGCTAACTCTAAAAATGGTTTTGGAAGAATATATCAAGCATCGTATTGAAGTTGTTAAACGGCGAACGCAATTTGATTTGGACAAAGCGCGCGAAAGAGCGCATATATTGGAAGGCCTAATGATCGCCTTGAACAATATTGACGCGGTCATAAAAATAATCAAAGCTTCCCGCGACAAAGAAACGGCCAAAGTGAACTTGATGAAAAAATTCAAGCTGTCGGAAGCGCAAACAATCGCGATTTTGGACATGAAGCTGTCAACTTTGGCCAATTTGGAAAGATTGAAAATAGAAAACGAACTCAAAGAAAAAAGAGCCTTGATCAAAGAGCTGGAATCAATTTTAAAATCAAAAATTAAAATAAACGACATTATAAAAAAAGAAATAGAAGGCTTGTCGGAAAAATTCGGCGACGAGAGAAGAACCAAAGTTATGTCCCACGGAGTGAAAGAATTTTCCGTTGAAGATCTGGTGCCGAACGAAGAAGCCATGGTGATGATGACGCGCGACGGATATATCAAACGCCTTACTCCCGACACTTTTAAGGTGCAGGGTCGCGGCGGAAAAGGAGTTATCGGGTTGACGACCAAAGAAGAAGATATGGTTGAATTCATGTTCACGACTTTGACTCATAATGATCTGCTGTTTTTTACCACAAAAGGAAGAGTCTTCCAGCTTAAAGCCTATGAAATACCTCCAGCCGCCAGAACGGCCAAAGGAACGCCCATAGTCAATTTCCTGCAATTGGCCGGAGGGGAGAAAATAACTTCCGTTCTTCCTTTGGATAAATTGGCGAAAAGCAAATATTTGTTTTTCGCCACCGAAAAAGGATTGGTGAAAAAAGTTGAAATCAACGCTTTCTCCAATGTAAGGCGTTCGGGTTTGATTGCCATCAAAATAAAAGACGATGATTCTCTTATTTGGGCGAAACCCACAAGCGGAAACGATCATATTGAGCTGATTACGGCGCAAGGCCAAGCCATCAGATTTAAAGAAAACGATGTCCGCGACATGGGCAGAAACGCGGCCGGAGTGCGCGGCATCAGATTGAGAAAGAAAGACGACACCGTAGTAGGAATGGGAGTGATTAAAAATGACGACAAAGAAAAAATTAAAAAATACCAGCTTTTGGCCATTACCGAGTATGGCTTCGGCAAGCGAACTCCGATCGGATTATATAAAGTCCAAGGCCGAGGAGGCTCAGGAATAAAAACCGCGAAAATCACTTCCAAAACCGGAAAATTGATCAGCGCTTTCGTAATCAACGCCGAAATAATGGCTGACAAGGATATAATGATTATTTCGGAAAAAGGCCAAGTTATCAGATTAACTTTCAAAACGATAAGCCAATTGGGCCGCGATACTCAAGGAGTGAGATTGATGAGATTCAAAGAAAATTCCGATAAAGTTGCTTGCGTTACATGGGTGTAAAACGCGATCGCGTTAACAATTCATTTATATGCCTATAAAAATAAATAAAGAGCTGTGTATCGGCTGCGGGACTTGCGAATCCCTATGTCCGGCTGTTTTTAAATTAAACGCCGAAGGAAAAGCCGACATTATCAGCCAGCAAGAAATTTCTTGCGCCAAAAACGCGGCCGAAAGCTGCCCTACGCAAGCCATTGAAACCATCTCATTATAGACTCAGCACCACCAGCTCCATATCTTCTTGCGGCAAATCTTTTTTGCTGATTTTCAATTTTTCTTCATTTCTCGGATTAAGCCCCAATTCTTTTATGAACTTCTCAACGCCGTCAATATCAAATTTGACTCCGGCGGTTTTATAATGCATGGGAATAACGATTCTGGGTTCAATTTGAGAAATAACTTCAACGGCCTTGGCCGCGTTAATCGTATATTTTCCTCCCACCGGAATCAGCAATATGTCCGTGCCTTCCAACTTCTCCAATTGCTTACTCTCCAAAACATGCCCCAAATCGCCCAAATGAGTGATTGATATATCTTCCATTTCAATGCGATAGATGATATTTCCGCCCCGTTCAGCTCCGCTTTTATCATCATGCCATGATTCAACGCCTTCAATGAATACGCCTTTGGTTTCATATTCCCCTGCTGTGTCAATTATGAAAGGATTGCCGCGAATCGCGCCCGTATTGCCATGATCTTTATGCGTATGGCTTACCGTCACAATATCAGCTTCAAATCGCGGCATTTTCAAGCCAAGATCATCGCTGAAAGGATCGGTAACCAAGCTTATTCCGTCAGAGCCGATTTTATCCTGAAATTTAAAACATGAATACCCAAGCCAAGTAATATACATAAGTATAATTTTATAATTTTTATTTATCTTATCTTATCTTGAAAAATATTTTCCTTCTTCGTCTTCGCTTTTGCCTGATTTTTCGTCCGCGCGGTTTTGCGCCGGATCTTCGGCCAATTCGGCTTCTTCAGTTTCAGTTTCATCCTCATCGCCTGCCAGATATTCATCAGGAGCCTCGGACTCTTCCCGATTATGCAAACTTACCCCGCTGATTCCTTGGCTTATCATACTATCATATTGTTCGCGGGTTATCAAGACTTCTCTGGGTTTTGAACCATTGCCGGCTCCGATCACCCCGGCCTCTTCCAGTAAATCCAGCAAACGAGCCGCGCGCGCGTATCCGATGCTCAAACGCCTTTGCAAATATGAAGCCGAAGCTTTGCCTGAATTTATAATCAGCTCTTTGGCCTCTTCCAGCAAATCATCCGAATCTTCTCCTCCGCCGGACAAACCGACTCCCGCGATTCCCTGCACTTTTTGCCTTTCGGTTATGTTTTCAATATATTGCGGCTCTCCTCCGCGGTCTTTAATGTAATTTATAATCCTCTTGATTTCATTGTCGCTCACAAAAGCTCCCTGCAATCTTTTCGGCTTTGAAATTTCCGCGTTGGTGAAAAGCATGTCTCCGCGCCCCAATAATTTTTCAGCTCCGAGCGAATCCAAAATAGTGCGCGAATCTATGCCTGACGCCACGGAAAAAGCTATGCGGGCCGGCATATTAGCCTTGATCAAGCCGGTGATTACATCAACACTCGGCCTTTGCGTGGCCAAAATCAAATGTATTCCCACGGCCCTGGCCATTTGCGCCAGCCTGATTATGCTGGCTTCCACATCTTTTCCGGCCGCCACCATCAAATCGGCCAATTCATCTATGACAAAAATTATATACGGCATCTTGTCTTTTCCGGTTTCATTATAACTGGCGATATTTTTTCTTCCGCATTTGGCCAAAAGCTCAAATCTTCTGTCCATTTCATTCAAGCACCATTTCAGCGCGTTTATGGTTTTCCCCACTTCCGTGATTACCGGAGTTAAAAGATGCGGAATTCCATTATACGCCGGCAATTCAACGCGCTTGGGATCAACCATAATAAAACGCAAATCATCCGGATTGTTCTGATAAAGCAAGCTTACGATAATCGCGTTAAGGCAGACTGATTTTCCGGAATTGGTTGCTCCGGCCACAAGCAAATGCGGCATTTTGGACAAATCGTCAATCCACACCTTTCCTGAAACATCTTTGCCCAAAGCGACCATGATATTTGTTTTTCTGTTTTTAAACATGTCTCCGGACAAAACTTCGCGCAATCCCACGATGGCTTTTGTTTGATTCGGCACTTCAACTCCGACTAAAGATTTCCCCGGAATAGGCGCTTCAATTCTGATCGGATGAGCGGCCAAAGACAAAGCCAAATCATTGCTCAAAGTCGTAATTTTGGTTAATTTTATGCCTTCGGCCGGCTTCAAAGTATATTGCGTTACCGTTGGTCCGACATTAACTTCTCCCATTTCAACCGGTATGCCGAAATTTTCCAAAGTCCTTTGGATGATCACCGTGTTATTTTTAATATCGCCGCTTGTGGGCTTGCCGATTTTCGCGTTCAGCAAATCAATCGGCAGATCAATCTGCATGTGAGTTTGTTTCCAACTTGCCGCTTTCGGCTCTTTTACATCGGACGCCGCGCCGGCTCCCGCGGGAAAATTTTTAACCGCGCGCTTATGAAAACCGGCGGCGTCATCGGAAAAAATCTCATCTTCTTCTTTGTTTGGCTTTTCAGAAATTTCATCCGATTCTTCAGATTCGTCAAATTCAACTTCTTCTTCCCGTTCTTGTCCGCTTCCGAAAATTTTATTGAAAATAAAATTAATGGGATAAAACATTTTGGCGAACCAGCTGTCTTTTCCTATTAAAGATTCCAAGCTGGCGTTCAGCATGAGCATCAATGAAATTAAAATTAAACAGATTACAGACACCAAACTTGCCCAAAAACCCATGATTTTTGAAAAAATTGAAATTATGCCATAACCTATATATCCGCCTCCCTCGCCTTGCTTAACCGCGGACAGCCAATAATCCTGCCCAACTGTTATATGCAATAAAGCGCTAAAAAATATGAGGAAAATAAACAAACCGAGATAGTTCGCCCCTCTCGCCCATTCTTTATCCCGATTATACATTAAAAATCCGATCGCCATCGCCGACATCGGAAAAAGCCATTTTCCCCAGCCGAATAAAAAAATTATGCCTTGTTCCAAATATTTTCCCAAACCTTCGGCCAATCCGAAAAGGCTCAAAAAGCTGATGGCTCCAAAAGCTAAAATTAAAATAATAAAAACTCCCCTTTTCATGTCGGGGTCCAAATCAACTTTAGGAAGCCTTATATAATCAAGAGAATTGAATTTTTTTCTGCGTCTTGCCATATTGATGCTGTGAGCGGCATTATGCCCTTATAATCATATTTTACCAGTCTTTGCTTTTATTAACAACCCCGATAAAACGATTACAACTCCGGCGGCAATAATCAGGAAATATTTCAGCGATTCTGATTTTTTATCCCTTTCCGCCAAATCCCATTCTTGCTTTTGCTCCACTTCTCCCAAAACTCGCGGATCAGCTTCTGAAACCGAGTCAAGCGAAACAATGTCTTGCGGGTACCGCGGCATAAGCCTCATGCCCGTTTGAGTTTTGGATAAAATTCCGGTTATGGAAGCTTTTCGTCCGACAATGAAATCTTTTGTTGAAATTCCCGTGTTCTTTTTTATATAAACCTGAATTTCATCATTGCCGTCATCAAGATAAATCGTCGCGCTTTTTTTGCCGGTTATTTCTCCGGTTACGGTTATCAAATAACCGGACATTTCTTCGTCAATTTGATCGCAATTCAAAGGCAAAGCTGGCGGAGGCGGCTGGCGTTCATTGATTTTGATGGCGTTTTTTTCTGTTGTTTTGATTCTTAATTCGCCTTGCGCTTGCGACAATTCGCCGACAACTTCAATATAATCGCCGACTTTCAAATCGGGAAAATCTTTTTTATAATTATAAATCTGCACCCCGGGAGATCCGACGATATAAAAAATCTGCGCGCCTAAAATTCCCGGCTCAACCGCCACCACGCCTTTCACTTTAACAATACTGCCCAGGTCAAGCTCTCTTATTTTTTCAAGCGTCGTGTCAATGCAATCCGCCGGCCGGCGGACGGTTTTCCCCGCGCCGTTTAAAGCGGCGCTCATAATTTTTTCATCGTCTTCAGCTACGGTTATTACATTCTCTCCCGCCGGCGTTGCCGTAGAAGTCCAAAACCAATTATTATTGGTTCCGCGGGCGTAGGTTTTTCCCTGCATGGCTCCGGAATATTCAACTTGATCGGCCAACTCGCCGGCATCGTCATAAAGAATAATCGCGTCATCGGAATTTTTCAGCGCCAGCAAGCTTTCCATGTTCGCCAGCAAATAAAAATTATCCGAGCCGATCCATAAATCGTTTTTGAATTTATGCTTGCCATTGCTATTTTCAATCCGCCAATTTAATAAATTTATTTTATCCGAACTTTTATTTTTTATCTCAATCCATTCTTCGCCGGCGTCCGCGCCGTCGGGATTGGGAAAAATTTCATTGAGAAGCATCGCCGCTTCTTTTTTGTCATTCCCGCGCAGGCGGGAATCCAAAGCGTCAACCTCGCCGACATTGTTCGCCACTTTGACGCTTTTTTCTTTTATGCCGGTTGTTTTGCCGTCATTAACTTCCAATTTTACTTTATAAACTCCGGCCTTAAAATAAACATGCTCCGGATTGGCCAAATTATTTTTAAATCCGTCGCCAAAATCCCAAAAATACGATAGCTTATCGCCGTCTTTGTCAGATGCGTCCGAACTGTCAAAAATCACCGGAACATTGGCGACAACAGGAGAATTAAAACTGAAATCCGCTTCCGGCGCGCGATTCGCGGCTTTGATTTCATTGGCCAAACCCGGAGTCGGAATCATGCTCCAAACCCAATCGGCCGTCGCGATATTCGCCGGATTATCATTATTATAGCTCCAGCCTTCATTAACATCGCCGTATTTCACGATTTGAATCGGCTTTTCCGCGAAAGGCTGAAATAATCTGGCTTCGCCTTTGTCATTATGCAAAACTATTTTTGTCTTGCTCCTGAAAAACGCCAGATATTCCCCGGCTTGTATTTTGGCGGCCGGCAAAATTTTTTCAAAATTTATTTTCTTGCCGTCTTCGTTGCTTAAGCTCCAGCCTGTTAAATCAACCATCCTTTTTCCGGCGTTGAAAATTTCAATATATTCAAAATCAGCGTCATCGCCGGCCGGGTTGGACATTATCTCCGTTAAAAAAATATCCTGCGAAAAATCAAGCTTGGCTTTGGTTTCCGCACTTATTTCATCTTCGCTTTGGATAATATTGCCCGCGCCCTTGGTCGGCTTGATCGTAACGGCAAAATCGTTGAAATTATTATAGCTGTTATATCCGTCAAATTTTCTGGCCGAGCTTCCCGGATCGCCGGCCGCCGGAACGTTGTTTTTCGCGTCGCCGCTATTCCAGTTTCCATAAGCGACTTGATCAATTATTTTTCCGGATGCGTCATACAAGACAATCAAATCTCCGCCATTATTCAGACCGCCGGCCGGTTTTTCAATAACTTTATATTTTGCCAAACTGCCGGATAAATTGGTTTTGGATTTGCTTCCGTCCTCAATATGCCAACCAGTTAAATCAATTTCTCTGTTTATTCTATTATACAATTCCAGCCATTCAACTTCTCCGTCATCAGGATCTGAAACAAATTCGTTGATCACGACATCGCCGAAATTATATTTTATATCCGCGGCGATCGGCGGCGATGTTTCGCCGGTTGAAGTCGCGGTTTCGGCATCTGTTGGCGGCGCGGCAACTGCCGGCCGATCTGCCGTCGGAGTTGAAGTCGCGGAATTTTCCGGCTCTTCAATCGGTAAAGGCGCGACAATCGCAGAATTTGAATTTTGCGGATTTGGA
>JAZDFM010000029.1:0-49820 GCA_043807825.1 bacterium
CTAACTGGTTATTATGCAACCTTTTTGGTTGATAACAGCAAAAATTTGTATTCTATGCAAACTTTTGTTATTATTTAAACAAGAAGTTGTAATGCTTTAATTATAGTAAAATTTTTATGGAAACGCAAACATTGGCAACGGGTTTATTCCAAAAAACCGAAGAATTATTGAGATTGAGAAATTATAGCTCCAAAACTATTAAAAGTTATTTATTTTATATTAAGGATTTTTTACTTTTCGCTAAGCAAAATAAAATTTTAAACAAAGATGAGGCGGTTAAATGTTTTTTACTAAATAGGCAAGACAATGGCAACGCTCCGCAAACCATCAATTTGGCGCTTAACGCGATTAAATTTTTTTATCGCGAAGTCATAAAGTCTCCGGAAAAAATTGATTTAAAATTCGCGAAAAGAAATAAAAGATTGCCGATTGTTTTATCGCGGGCGGAAATTAAAAAAATTATTTTCAACACCGGCAACAACAAACATCGTCTTATGATTTCTTTGGGGTATGGAGCCGGTTTGCGAGTGAGCGAAGTTTTAAATATAAAAGTAAAGGACCTTAATATCGCGGAATTGACTATTCACATCAAAGAAGCAAAGGGAAAAAAAGATCGTATTACCGTGTTCCCCGAAAAAATGATCGCGGATATTCAAAATCTTATAGCCGGCAAAGAAGGCAACGACTTTGTTTTTGAAAGCAATAGGGGCGGGAAATTAACAACGACTACCGCGCAGAAAGTTTTTGAGAACGCTTTGAAAAAATCCAGTATTCAAAAAGACGCTACTTTTCATTCATTAAGGCACAGTTTCGCCACGCATTTATTGGAAAATGGCGTTGATGTGCGGTATGTGCAGGAGTTATTGGGGCATGCCAATATCAGGACAACGCAGATTTATACGAAAGTTACCAATCCGATGTTGAAAAACATTAAAAGTCCGTTGGTTTAGCAGTTGGTTTAAAGAATGAGATTGCCGCGCTCCCTTTGGTCGCTCGCAATGACAAATGACAAAAGAATGAGATTGCCACGCTCCCTTTGGTCGCTCGCAATGACAAATGACAAAAGAATGAGATTGCCGCGCTCCCTTTGGTCGCTCGCAATGACAAAACATTATATGATTAAAGCATTGGTATTATTATCCGGCGGTTTGGATTCCGTTTTAGCGGCGCGCGTTTTAATGGATCAGGGAATTGAAGTCGTCGGATTATGTTTTAAAAGTTATTTTTTTAATTCCGAACAAGCTAAAAAATCCGCTCTCGCGCTGGGCATTGAATTAGTTGAAGCTGATTTTTCGGATGAGCATTTGGCAATGGTGAAAAATCCGAAATACGGTTATGGAAAAAATATGAATCCGTGCGTTGATTGCCACGCGCTGATGCTGAAAAAAGCGAAAGAAATAATGGGAAAATCCCGCTATGATTTCGTTGCCACGGGAGAAGTTTTGGGACAAAGGCCGATGTCGCAGAACAGGCAGGCTTTGAAGACGGTGGAAAAAGCCGCGGGCATGGAAGGAAAATTATTAAGGCCGCTGTCGGCCAAGCTTTTGGATGAAACGGAAATTGAAAAATCAGGCAAGGCGGAAAGGGAAAAATTATTTGATATCAGCGGGCGATCTCGCAACGCGCAGATGCGGATGGCGGAAAAATACGGCATTAAAGAATACGCCAGTCCGGGAGGAGGATGTATTTTGGCCGATTCGGAATTCGGCGCGAAATTGCTTAAAATGTTTGAATATTGGCCTGATTGCGGCGGCCATGATGTTGAATTGTTGAAATGCGGGCGAGTGTTTTGGTTTAAAAATCAACGAGGAAGCGACATTTTGTTTGTAATAGGCAGAAATCAGAAAGATAACGAACGATTGGAAAAATTTGCGAAGAGGGACGATATAATGATAGAATTGGCAGAAGAGAACGGTCCCGCGAGTTTGATAAGAGGAATGGAGAATAAGCCGCGAATAATGGATAAAATGCCTGAAATAAATGTGCCTGAAAAGTTGGAAATCAGCGGTTTGAAAATGGGAGAAAATAAAAGCGAAGCTGAAATATTCGCGGCAGTTATGGCGCTCACCGGATATTATTCGGTTAAAGCCAGAGGAAAAAAAATGAAATTTATAATTAAATAAATAAATTATGAAAAAAACTCTTATCATTTTGGCGATTGTCGCCGTAGTCTCGGGCTTGTATGCTTGGGGAATTTACAACAAAATGGTTGCGGCTAACGAAGGCGTGGACAATATGTGGGCGCAGGTTGAAAGTCAGTATCAAAGGCGATTTGATTTGATTCCGAATTTGGTTGAATCGGTTAAAGGCGCGATGGCGCAGGAACAAAAAGTTTTCGGCGATTTGGCCGAAGCTCGCTCGCATTATTCCGGAGCTTCCACTGTGAGCGAAAAAGCCGCCGCCGCCGGACAAGTTGAAAGCGCTTTATCCAGATTGCTCGTGGTTATGGAAAATTACCCGCAGTTGAAATCAACGGAAACCGTGCAGACTCTGATGGCGCAATTGGAAGGAACGGAAAACAGGATCAGCGTGGAAAGAAAAAGATTCAATGACGCGGCGCGAGATTTCAATGTTATGATCAAGCGCTTTCCGGCCAAATTGTTCGCCGCTTTTTACGGCTTTTCGGAAAAATCTTACTTTGAATCGGCTACCGGAGCGGAAAACGCGCCATCGGTGAATTTTTAAAAATATTAAAGCATTAGGCCATGCGCGGCAAATTGTTTTTTTGCTTAGATAAAATTTGGGCGTTTTTTGCAAAAATTATTTTGTTAATTTTTTGTGATAATTTTTGTAAAAAATCGCTACAATTTTATATGCGCAAAAAAACAATTTGCCGCGCATGGCATTGGCCGGCAAAATGAAAAAAATATTTTTTTTAATTTTTTTGTTTATCGCGATGCCAGTTTCGGCTTACTATAATCCGGGACAGCCAAGCGGTTTTGTCAATGATTATGCCGGAATTTTGTCCGGCGAGGAAAAGCAAGCGCTGGAAAGTAAGTTATCGCAATTTGAAAAAGAAACCGGAAACGAGATAGCTGTTGTTTTAATTGGAAGCCTGCAAGGCGACACGATTGAAAATTTCGCGGTTAAATTGTTTGAAGATTGGAAAATCGGCAAGAAAGGCAAAGACAACGGCGTTATGATTTTGGCGGCGAAAGATGATCGGAAAATGAGGATAGAAGTCGGCTATGGCTTGGAAGGCGCTTTGACCGACGCGCAGTCAAATTGGATTATAAACAAAATGATGCAGCCGGCGTTTCGCTCCAATGATTTTTACGCCGGAATTGACGGAGCGGTTTTTGAAATAATGTCCGCGGCGCAAGGGGAAATTATTCCGAGCGAAAACGGCGGGCAAGAAAACAAGCCAGCGAGAAATTTTGATTTTTTTTGGTTCGGAAGTTTTATTTTTATCTGGATAGCCAGCATTTTGGGCCGTTCCAAATCGTGGTGGGCCGGCGGAGTTATCGGCGCGGTTGCCGGGATAATCATCGGGATCATAAAAGGCTTTTTGTTTTTCGGCATAATTTCCATGGCTGTTTTGGCGCCGTTAGGCTTGCTGTTTGATTATTTTGTGTCAAAAAAATATCAAGCCGGAAAAGCCGGAGGCCATATTCCGTGGTGGATCGGCGGCGGACGCGGCGGTTCGTCCGGCGGCTTTGGCGGAGGTTTCGGCGGCTTTGGAGGCGGTTCGTCCGGCGGCGGCGGATCAAGCGGAAGCTGGTAAATTAAATAAACATAACAATACAATATGCAAAAAACAAATTATCAGGACATGGAAAAAAAATTAACGGCGCAAAGAAAAAACGCTTGGGAAGTTTGGGATGAGAAAACAGCCAAGCAAGCTTTTGTTTTTTCCGAAGAGTACAAGAAATTTTTGAATAAAAGCAAAACTGAGCGCGAAGCCGTGTCAGCGAGCGCGGTTTTGGCAGAGAAAGCCGGTTTTAAAAATATGGATTCCGTGAAATCGCTTAAAACCGGAGATAAAATTTACTCTGCCAATCGCGGAAAAAGTTTGTTTTTGGCGAAAATCGGAAAAAAATCTATGAGCCATGGATTCAATATGATCATGCCGCATATTGATTCTCCTCATTTGGATTTAAAGGTTATGCCTTTGTATGAAGATGAAAATTTGGCGTTTTTAAAAACTCATTATTACGGCGGAATCAAAAAGTACCAATGGCCGACCATAGCTTTGGCTTTGCATGGGCAAGTTTATCTGGAAAATGGAAAAAAAATAGAAATAAATATCGGCGAGAAAGACAGCGATCCGATTTTCATGATCACCGACCTTCTGCCGCACATAGACCGGCACGGAGCGCCGGGCTCAAAAGTTGAATCAAAAGAAGTGCAAGGCGAAGACCTTAATTTGGTAGTCGGGTCAATACCGATCAAAGATGAAAAAATAAAAGAAAAAGTGAAATTGGCGGTTTTGGAGTATTTATGGAACGAATACGGAATCAAGGAAATTGATTTGGCCAGCGCCGAATTAAGAGCCGTGCCGTGCGAAAAAGCCAGGGATTTGGGTTTTGACAGAAGTTTGATCGCGGCTTTCGGACAGGATGATTTGGTCTGCGCTTACGCGGCTTTAATGGGAATTATAGATTCAAAAGCCGGCGAAAAAACGCAAATTTTGGCTATGGTTGACCGCGAAGAAATCGGCTCGGCCGGCAATACAAGCGCCAATTCGTATTTTTTGGAAACTTTTGTTTCGGATTTGTTAAAATTGTCGGAAGGGAAAGGCGGCATGCATTATGTTTATAAAGTTTTTTCAAAAAGCCGTGCCATCAGCGCCGATGTCGCGGCCGGATTGGATCCCGATTACAAAGAAGTTTTTGACGCGCGAAACTCTTGCCGCTTGGGCTTTGGACTGGCCATAGAAAAATACACTGGCTTCGGCGGCAAATATTCGGCCAGCGAAGTTTCCGGAGAATTTATGCGCGAGCTGATGACATTGTGCGATAAAAATAAAAATATCGTTTATCAGCTTGCCGGAGGGCTTGGCAAAATTGACAAAGGCGGCGGCGGCACGATTGCCAAATATTTGGCCAATCGCAATATGGAAGCCATTGACGCCGGCGTCGCTTTATTCAATATGCACGCGCCATTGGAAATTTCTTCAAAAGCCGATATTTTCTGCGCTTATTCGGGGTATAAAATTTTTCTTGAAAATTAGTTTTTCTTGAAAAAATCAGCTATAATATATTTATGCCAAACAGCCAATCAATCAAAGATTTGTTCAGCGATGCGTCCGGGCAATCGCCAAATGATGAAAGCGCTTCGGCCAAATTCGCGGTCAAAGAAAAAAAATTGAAAATCAAAGAGCTTGAACGGCTCACCAAGCAGGCGGCGGATAATTCCGGATTGCCGTATGTTGATTTGGCCGGTTTTCCCATCAGCCCGGAAGCTTTGGTTTTGATTGACGAAGCCGAAGCCGCGGCGATTAAAACTCTGTGTTTTTTTTACGACGGCAAAAATATCCGTTTGGGAAGTTTGAATCCCGGCGAAGAGGATGTGAAAAAAATGTCTGATAAGTTGGCGGAAAAATATTTCGCGGATGTAAAAATTTATCTGATTACGGAGAATAGTTTTAATTACGGCATGGAAATGTACAAAACAATACCCAAAGTCAGGGAAGTTGTGAGAGGGGTGAAAATCACCGAAGAAGAATTGAACAAATACGGGGAAAAATTTTCCAGCTTCAAAGATTTTCAGGAAGAAATAGTCAAAGCGCAGGTTACTGAAATAGTCTCCATGATTATGGCCGCGGCCGTAAAATCAAATTCATCGGACATACACATTGAAGCCGAAGAAAAATCAATAAAAGTGAGGTTCAGAATTGACGGAGTTTTGCATGATGTCGCGATAATAGATAAGTCGTCATGGGAAAAAATAATTTCGCGCATGAAGCTTTTAGCCGCCGTGAAAATAAATGTTACGGACAAGCCGCAAGACGGCAGGCTGTCTATTTATCTGAAAGACGAACGGGTTGATATTCGCTCTTCTTTTTTGCCGACCAATTTTGGCGAAAGCGTCGTGATGAGGCTTTTGCGGTCAAACGCCGTCGGATTGGAATTCAATGATTTAGGCATAAGGGGCAGGGCTTTTGAACAACTGAAACGGGAAGTGGAACGCCCGAACGGAATGATTATAACTACAGGTCCGACAGGCTCGGGGAAAACCACCACTCTTTACGCGATTTTAAGAAAATTGAACAATCCGGAAACAAAAATAATAACCATTGAAGATCCGATTGAATACCAGCTGGCGGGAGTCAACCAATCCCAAACAAGCAAAAATTACACTTTTGCCCAGGGTTTGCGGTCAATCGTGAGGCAAGATCCGGATATTGTCATGGTTGGAGAAATCCGCGACCTTGAAACATCGGAAATAGCGATTCAAGCGGCTTTGACCGGGCATTTGGTTTTATCAACCATCCATACCAATGACGCGTCCGGCACGGTGCCGAGATTTTTATCCATGGGCGCCAAGCCGTATTTATTGGCTCCGGCTTTGAACGCCATGATCGGGCAGAGGTTAGTCAGAAAAATCTGCGCGAAATGCAAGCGGGAATCCAAGCTTGACGATGAAACTTTAAAAAGGGCCAAAGATCTGCTGAACGGGCTTTTGGAAGAAGACAAGAAAAAAATTGATTTTGGCAATTTGAAATTTTATGCCGGCGGCGGCTGTGAAGCTTGCCAAGGCATCGGCTATAAAGGCCGCGTGGGAATTTATGAAGTTTTGACCATGAATCAGGAAATTGAAAAATTGATTTTAGGCGGGCAGGCGAGCGAATACGATATGAGCGACAACGCTAAGAAAAACGGCATGATAACCATGGCGCAGGACGGCTTGCTGAAAGCGCTTGACGGCATAACCAGCGTTGAAGAAGTGTTCAGAGTGTCGGAGTAAAAATATTTATGATAAATAAAAAATTCGTTCAAAAATTAAAGCGCGAATACGATGATTATGAAGGCGAGCGCCGCCAAATTATCAGCTTGTCAAACGCGGTTTTGCATGATTCCAAACGGGTGATTTTCGCTTTGCACCGCTTTGATGAAAATAAAGCAGGCGAATCTTTGGCCGTAATTGAAAAAATTTTAACTGATCTTGAAAAAAAATTCGGGCATGCCAGATTATCGCAGGAAGGCTCTTACAAAGCCGGAGTTGAAGAATATGTTGAAGCTAAAATGCTGAATAAATTGGTGAACGGAGAAAAGATTGATTTTATAAAAAATTTGGAAATAAATTGCGAAAGCTATTTGTCGGGAATCTGCGATTTGACCGGCGAATTGGTAAGGCAAGCTGTTAATATCGCGGCATCCGGAAAAACCGAACAAGTCGCGAAAATAAAAAATATCATTGATGAAATTATGTCCGAATTGGTGGAATTTGACATGACCGGATATTTGCGGACAAAATACGACCAGGCCAAAGGCAATGCCAGAAAAATAGAGCAAATCGGATATGAAATAAATTTAAGAAAATAGAGCGAGATTATGTCTAAAAATTACATATTGGCGGTCGCCACTTTAATAGGCGCGATTATCGGGGTTGGTTTATTCGCCATTCCGTCAATCGTCAACAAAGCCGGTGTCGCGCCGTTTTTTGTTTATCTTGCCGTTCTCGCGGTTATACAATATTATCTGCATCTGCTTTTCGCCGAAGTGATTTTGTCAACCAAAACAAAACATCGCCTCCCCGGGTTTGCCGGAAAATATATCGGCGCGAAAAGCAAAAAATTGTCTTTTGTTATTGATATTGTCGGATCCTATGGCTCAATGCTGGCTTATATCATCGTGGGCGGCCTTTTTTTGCGCCAGCTTGCGGCCGCCTATTTCGGCGGAAGCGTTTTTTTGTATTCAACAATTATTTTTGCCTTTGTTTCTTTGATTGTTTTTTTTGACATTAAGATGATCGCCGGAACCGAATTTATTTTGACTTCATTGCTGATCGCCGCCATCGGGTTGATCGCTTGGCGCGGATTCGGGCATATTAGATTGGACAATTACCATTTGGTTGAATGGAAAAATATTTTTTTGCCGTACGGCCCGATATTTTTCGCGGTTGGCGGAGGAGCCGCGATTCCGGAAGTCTGCCGCCTGATGTCCGGGCAAAAGGAAAAAATAAAAAGCGCGATCGCCTGGGGAACTTTTATTCCGGCCGCGCTGATGATGGTTTTTGTCTTGGTTGTTTTGGGCATCACCGGAGAAAACACTTCGCCTGACACTTTGTCCGGATTAAGCTTGGTTTTGAAAGACGGAGTCGTGATTTTTTCTTTGATTTTCGGATTATTGGCTATTCTAACTTCCTACATTATCACGGCCCAGGCCACGGAAGAAATTTACCAGTGGGATTTCGGAGCTAAAAACAAGCGCGCGTGGTTTTTGGCTTGTTTCGCGCCTTATTTTTTATATTTAATCGGCTGGACGGATTTGATAAAAATTATAAGCTTTACCGGAGCGGTTTTGGGCGGATTGTCCGGAATTATTCTGATTTGCATTGTGTTTAAAGTGAAGGCCAAGCCGGAAAAAATTTCTTGCGTCCAATGCGTTTTGAACAAGCCGATAGCTTACGGATTGTGCCTGATGTTTATTCTTGGCATGGCTTATGAAATTTTCGCGAATTTATGAAATTTTTAATCATATCCGACATACATGACAATTCTGCCAATTTGGAAAAATGCGCGCGATGGGGGAAAAGCGAAAAAATAGAAAACGCGATTTGTTGCGGAGATGTCGCCAACGCGGAAACTTTAAAGCGCCTTGCCGAAAATTTTAAAGCCGTGTATTTGGTGAGAGGCAACATGGAAATATATGGCGAATCGGAAATTGAAAAATATGAAAATATAAAGTATGGCGGCCGGTTCGGGGTATTTGAAATTAGCGGAAAAATAATCGGCTTGTGCCATGAGCCGCGGTTTATGGCACAAGTTTTGGAAATAAAAAAATGCTCCGTGATTTTTTACGGGCATACTCACAAACCGTGGATTGAAGAAAAAGACGGAATAATCTCCGCCAACCCCGGAACTTTGGGGGGAGTGTTCAATAAAGCCAGTTTCGCTGTTTGGGACAGCGAGAGCGGCAAATTGGAATTGAAAATATTGGAATTATTACATATGGAGCGCGCGATATGTTTTTGATTGACAGCCGGCCGATATTTGATAGAATGTACATATTATGAAATATTCAAAGTTATTCGGCCGGACCATCAAAACAATTTCAGGAGATTTGAAATTGGCAAGCAACAAGTATCTTTATCAAGCCGGGTTTATAAGAGAATCCGCGGCCGGAAGATATTATTATCTGCCGCTTGGAATGATTGTTCGCGATAAAGTTTCAAAAATAATTGAGCAAAAAATGGACAAAAGCGGGGCGCAAAAAATGCTGGCTCCGGTTTTGCATCCGCTGGAATTATGGAAAGAAACCAATCGCGCCGAATCGGTAAGTTTTGAATTGATGAAAGTCAAAGACAGAAACGGCTCCGAATTCGCTTTGGGAGGCACGGCTGAGGAAATGATAGTTGATTTGGTTAGGAAATTCAATGTGAGCTATAGCGATTTGCCTTTTCATATTTACCAGTTTTCAACGAAATTCCGCGATGAATTAAGGGCGCGCGGAGGTTTGTTGAGATTGCGGGAGTTTTTAATGAAAGACGGATATTCTTTTCATGCAGACGAAAATGATTTCAAGAAAGAATACGAGAAGATGAAAAAAACATATAGCGATATTTTTAAAGCGCTGGGCATGGAAACTTTGATTGTAGAATCTGACAACGGATATATTGGAGGAGACTATTGCCATGAATTTATCGTGGAAAGCCCGGCCGGCGAAAGTTGTTTTCTTTATACTGAAGACGGTTCGTACGCGTCGCATGAAGACACGGCGAAATTTTTAAAAGAGAAAAAAAATGCCGATGAAAAAGAAGAAAAATTAACCGAAGCGCAAGCGCCCAGAGGCAAAACCATGGATGATGGAGTGAAATTTCATAAATTGCCTTTATGGCGCCAGATAAAAGATGTGATGTTTGTTGATGAAAAAGGCAGATTTATTTTAGCCGTTATCCGGGGAGATTTGAATGTGAATGAAACCAAGCTGAAAAATATGGTCAAAGCAATTGAGCTTCGCCATGCCACCGACGAAGAAATCAGGGAATTGGGAAGCGAACCCGGATTTATTTCTCCTGTCGGAATTGATAAAAAAGTTTTAGTTGCCGCGGACGATTCTTTGAAAAACGTAAAAAATTGCTACGGAGGATCAAACAAAAAAGATGTTGATTTGCTCAATGTCAATATGGGCAGGGATTACAAGCCGAATCTGGAAGGCGATATTGCCATGGCCGAACAAGGCTTTTTGAGCGAACAAGGCAAAAAACTTTTGTCTGGCAAGGGGATTGAAGTCGGCAATATTTTTCAATTAGGTCGCCATTACAGCGAGAAAATGAAAGCTTGTTTTACGGATAAAAACGGCAAGGAAAAATTGTATTACATGGGATGCTACGGAATCGGCGTTGATCGGACAATCGCCGCCATTGTTGAAAAAAATCATGACGGCAAAGGCATAATCTGGCCCGAATCCGCGGCGCCTTTCAAGGTTCATCTGATAGTTTTGGGAAAAGACGGAAAAATTTATAAGCAAGCCGAAGAAATATATGAAAAATTATTAAAACATGGCGTGGAAATTTTGTACGATGACAGGATTGATGTTATGGCCGGAGAAAAATTCGCTGACGCGGATTTGATCGGTTTGCCTCTGCGGATCGTTATCAGCGAAAAATCTTTGAAAGCCGGAGGTATGGAAGCAAAGCCGAGAAACAGCGAAAAAAGCGAAATCGTTAAAATTGAAAATTTAGAAAAATTTATCAGCGAAATTTAATTTTTAATTACAAATATGAAAAAATTGATATTGCCAAGTTTGTTGATTGCGTTATTGCTCGGAGGATGTTCTCTTAAGTTTCCAGAAGGCAAGACCGCTAAAAAAATTCTCGGACCCGAACAAGCCAAAGCCACGGCGGAAAAATTCATCAATGAAAATTTATTGCCGGAAAGCACTAAAGCGACTGTCAAAAATGTAACCGACGAGGGCGATGTTTATAACATAAATCTTGAAGTTGAAGGCAAAGATTACACTTCTTACATGACCAAAGACGGGGCCAAATTTTTTCAATCCGGAATTGACATGGAAAAAATGGCTCAAGAAAACAAAACGCAGAATCAGGATGCCGCGGTTCAAACTGAAACTGTTGTTCCAAAAAGCGACAAGCCGAAAGTTGAATTGTTCATTATGACCTATTGCCCTTACGGATTGCAGGCGGAAAAAGGAATTTTGCCGGCTTTCAAAGCTTTGGGGGATAAAATAGACGCCAGCATAAAATTTGTTCATTATTTCATGCATGGCGACAAGGAAGAGCAGGAAACATACAATCAAATCTGCGTCAGAGAAGAACAGCCGGCGAAATTCAACGCTTATCTTGATTGTTTCACGATAGAAGGCGATAGCGCGAAATGCCTTGATAAAGCCGGAATTGATAAAGCGAAATTAAATAGCTGCGTTAAATCTAAGTCTAAAGACATGTATAAAGCCGATTCGGAGTTAAGCCAAAAATACGGAGTGGAAGGAAGCCCGACTTTGGTTATCAATGGAGTTAAATCCGATGCCGGCCGCGACGCGGCCAGCTATTTGGCCGGAATTTGCGCGGCTTTCAACAACGCGCCTTCACAATGCTCTGAAAAACTTTCTTCATCGTCTCCGTCCGCGGGTTTCGGAGCCGGAAGCGATAATTCGGGATCGGAAAACGCCGGATGCGGGCAATAAATAAACATTTGATAAAAAATATGAAAGAGCAAATAGATTTTTCGGAAGTTAAAAAAGAATTGTTAAAACAAGTATTAACAAAAAAAGAACGAATAAGCTCTTTTCCTTCGGAAGTTAAAAAAAAATTATTAAGACAAGTATTAACAAAATTAGATGAAGTTAACAATCATTGGCAAAATATCAATGATAATTCCGGTATTATTGGTGGAAACGCGCAAAGTTGCGGAATGCATGAATGGGAGGTAAGAAATTTGGAAAAAGAAGTTGCCGGAGAATTAGCTGCTATTGATTTTAATAGAGAAGATTTAACAGAGGAAGATTCAAAAATTATAAATAATTATTTATCAATGGGCGATATTGGAATTTTGCAAGAAATTATTGCCAAGAAAGCAGATATTGAATACAGAGATCCGTTTGATGATAACCCTACGCATGCATCAGGGTCGGCTGAACAAATATTGAAAGAAATAGAAAAAGAAAAAAAATTAAATTAACCGGCTGTCAAATATGAGATGTATAACCCTTGCAATTTTCGGTTATTAGTGTATAATTGACGGATAACTAAATAAACGCCAATAATTAAGCCTTTGGCATTGGCGGCCGAAGGGCTTTTCTGCGAAGAAAGGTTAAGAGTATTTTTTTATTTTATGAAACAAGACAACATGTCCGATGATGATTTTCAGAAATTATTGGATTTGGAAAACGCGAAAATTCCCCAAGCAGGAGATATTGTGGAAGGCGTTGTTTTATCATCTTCAAAATCCGAAGTTAAACTTGATATTGACGGAATGGTTACCGGAGTCGTGCGCGGGCGCGAGCTTTATTTTGAAGCCGAAGAATACGCGAATTTAAAGCCCGGAGACAAAGTTGAAGCGACTGTGGTTGAAGAAGAAAATGAGAATGGAGATTTGGAATTGTCATTCAGGAGCGCGGGCCAGCAAAAAGCTTGGAGCGCTTTGTTTGACGCTTATGAAAACAGGAAAATATTGAAATTCAGAGTCAATGACGCGAATAAAGGCGGTTTGATCGTGAGCTATGGGCAAATCCAAGGATTTTTGCCTGTTTCCCAATTGGCTCCGGAAAATTATCCGCGCGTCAATGGAGGCGATAAAAGCAGGATTTTAGACAAGCTTAAATCTTTTATCGGCTCCGATTTTGAAGCGAAAATCATGACTTTGGATGAAAAAGACGAAAAATTGATTATCAGCGAAAAAGAAGCTTGGCAGGAAAAGCAGAAAGATATAATTTCAAAATATAAAGTCGGCAGCGTGATTGAAGGAGTAATTACGGCTTTGACCGATTTTGGAGTGTTCATAAGCTTCGGAGAAAATTTGGAAGGCTTGATCCATATTTCGGAGTTGGCTTGGCAGAGAATTGACGATCCGTCGGATTTGTTTAAAGCGGGAGACAAAGTCAAAGCTGAGATTATTTCAATTGAAGGGTCAAAAATATTTTTGTCGGTAAAAAAACTTTTGAAAGATCCGTGGGATGGCGTTGAAAATAAATATAAAGTCGGGCAATCTGTTTCCGGCATTATACTTAAAGTCAATCCATTCGGCTTGTTTGTTGAATTAGATCCTGATATTCACGGGTTGGCGCATATCAGCCAGATCAATTTGGCGCCTGACCAGAAAATCAATGACGCGTTTCATTCAGGAGATAAAAAAGAATTTACGATTGTTTCAATTGAGCCGAAAGATCATCGTTTGGGGTTGTCATTCCAGCCGGAAGTTAAATAAATTTTAGAAAAAAATAAAAACGCCTCTAACGCAAGCAAAGTTCCGGGAGGCGTTTTTTTTTGTAGAATGTAAGAAAGATGTTATAATGATATGTAGTTTAATAATTAGAATTTGCGATGTTAATTGGCAGTTGGCTGAAATCAGCGATTTTTTCGTTGCGGAACTCGTCCGCCTGTCGTCGTACTCAAACAGTCCTCGCTTCAAAAATCACTAATTTCAGCCAACTGCTTTAGATCCGCTGTTAAAAAATATGGGAAACAAAAACGATAACGCGATATTGGAAAAAATCGTTTCTTTATGCAAAAGGCGGGGTTTTATATTTCCGTCTTCGGAAATTTACGGAGGCTTGTCGGCTGTTTATGATTACGGCCATTATGGAATATTGTTGAAAAATAATATCAGAGATTCTTGGTGGAAAAGCATGGTTCAGGAACGGAGCGATGTCGTCGGTCTTGACAGCGCGATTTTTATGCATCCGAAAACATGGGTTGCTTCCGGGCATGTGGAAGGATTCAACGACCCTCAAGTTGATTGCAAAATTTGCAAAAACAGATTCAGGGCGGATCATCTTTTAAAAAATTACGGCATTGAAGCCGATAAAGCGACTGTCGGAGAAATCAACGGATATTTGTCCGAGCTGAAGAAGAATAAAAAGTTAAAATGCCCGAGTTGCGGTTCTTCCAATTTGACGGACGCGAAAATATTTTCGCTGATGGTCAAGTCAAACATCGGCTCTCCCACGGAAGAATTCAAAGAAGAAAATGTCGTGTATTTAAGGCCGGAAACTTGCGGAGGGATATATTTGGAGTACAAAAATACGGTTGATTCTTTAAGAAAAAAGCTTCCGTTCGGCATTGCTCAAGTGGGCAAGGCTTTCAGAAATGAAATTGTCGCTCGGCAATTTATTTTCCGGACAAGAGAATTTGAACAAATGGAAATGCAGTATTTTCTCCATCCGGATATGATGAAAGAAAAATATGAAATGTGGAAAGAAATAAGGTGGAATTGGTATTTGGCGAACGGCGTTCCGGCGGATAAAATAAAATGGTTCAAACATGAGAAGCTCGCGCATTACGCTTCGGAGGCTTATGATATTTTGTATGATTTTGAGGCGTTGGGAGGATTTGACGAAGTTGAAGGAGCGCATGCCAGAGGAAATTGGGATTTGTCCCGCCATTCGGAATTTTCCGGCGTTAAGCTTGATTATACGGACGAGAAAACCGGCGAAAAATTTATTCCTCATATTATGGAAACATCGGCCGGGCTTAACAGATTGCTTTTAATGTTCCTTGATTTGGCTTATTCGGAAGAAAAAATCGGCGATGAAACCAGAATTGTCATGAAATTTCCCAAGCATTTGGCGCCGATAAAAATCGCGGTTTTCCCGTTGCTGAAAAACAAGCCCGAGCTTGTCAAAAAAGCCAAGGAATTGTATTTCAATCTTTCCCGCGATTATATGTGCGAGTTTGACGATAATGGAAATATCGGAAAACGCTATCGCCGGCAGGATGAAATCGGAACTCCGTATTGCTTAACTGTTGATTTTGAAACTCTTGAAGACGAAAAAATCACCGTGAGAGACAGAGATACGATGAAACAGGAAAGAGTGGCGATTTCAAATTTGAATGATTTTTTCGCGGGTAAATTTAATGTATAATTATAAATAAATGAAAAACTTAATTAAAAATTTCTTGATATTTTTTACCGTGTTTTTAATGATAGCGTCGCTGTTCAGCATTTTGGCCGGAGGCAAAAAATCCGAACAAGCCGGCATTGAAACTTTAGTCGGCCAGATCAATAATCAGGAAATAAGCAAAATAGCCATATCCGGAAATGAAATAACCGCGTTTTTGAAAGACGGGAAAAGCGAGATTATAAAAAAAGAGCCTGGAGACACTTTTTCCCAAATCGTGAAAAATTATAATATTGATCCGGAAAAGTTGAGCGGATTGTCGGTTGAAGTGAAGGATGAGCAAGGATTGGGGTATTGGTTTTCGGTTATTCTGCCTTTTTTGATTCCATTTTTATTGATCAGTGTTTTTATTTATTTTATGATGCGTTCGGTGCAGGGAGCCAATTCAAAAGCCATGTCGTTCGGCCAGTCGCAAGCCAGGGAAACCGGCAAAGAGTTCAAGGGCAAAGTGACATTCAAAGATGTGGCCGGAGCCAAAGAAGCAAAAGAAGAATTGTCCGAGGTTGTTGAATTTTTAAAAAATCCCAAGAAGTTTTCCGAGCTTGGAGCGCGCACGCCGCGCGGAGTTTTGCTTTTGGGCAGTCCGGGAACCGGAAAAACTTTGCTGGCTCGCTCTGTTTCCGGAGAAGCGAGCGTTCCGTTTTTTTCCATTTCAGGATCGGAATTTGTTGAAATGTTCGTCGGGGTCGGAGCTTCGCGCGTAAGAGATTTGTTCAGAAAAGCGAAAAAGAGCGCGCCTTGCATAATTTTCATTGATGAAATTGACGCGGTCGGCCGCCGGCGCGGAGCCGGTTTGGGAGGATCTCATGATGAACGCGAGCAGACTCTGAATCAAATATTGGTGGAAATGGATGGTTTTGATCCCAACGCCAATGTCATTGTCATCGCGGCGACCAATCGTCCGGATGTTTTGGATCCGGCCTTGTTAAGGCCCGGGCGTTTTGACCGCCGGGTTATTTTGGACGAGCCTGATTTGGCGGATAGAGAAGCTATTTTGAAAGTCCATTCAAAAGAAAAGCCGTTCGGCAAAGATGTGAGCCTGAAAAGGGTGGCGGAAAGAACGCCGGGATTTACCGGAGCGGATTTGGCCAATCTTTTGAATGAAGCCGCGATTTTGGCGGCTATGAAAAATAAAAAAATCATAGATTTGGAAGAAATTTTTTCTTCCATTGAAAAAGTGATGATGGGGCCGGAAAGGAAGTCAAGAATTTTATCGGATAAAGAAAAAAAGATAACCGCTTATCATGAAGCCGGCCATGCCATTGCCGCGCATTTTCTTCCGCATAGCGATCCCGTGCAGAAAGTTTCCATTATCGCGCGCGGCCAAGCCGGCGGGTATACTTTAAAACTGCCGCTTGAAGACAAGCATATGTATTCAAAAACCGAGTATGTGGAAGAAATCGCCGTCTTGCTTGCAGGATACATTGCCGAACAAGAAATTTTCGGAGAAGTTACGACCGGCGCCACTTCCGACTTAAGGCGCGCTACGAATTTAGCCAGAAAATTGATCACGGATTTCGGCATGAGCGAATCGCTGGGACCGCGGACTTTCGGTGAAAAAGACGAGATGATATTTTTAGGAAGGGAAATACATGAACAGCGTGATTACAGCGAAAAAGTCGCTGAGCAGATTGATAAAGAAATATCAAATTTCATTGACCGGGCCGCGCATCAGGCAAAAGGCTTGATTAAATCAAAGCATGAATTTTTGGAAAAAGTCGTAGCCGAGCTTATGGAAAAAGAAACTTTGGAGAAAGAAGAGTTTGAAAAAATCGTGGGCCCGAAATTGAAAGAAGAAGTTTAACGCAAGCCTTCTTCTGAAGATGCTTAAAAATAAAATTTGTGGTATAATATAAATATAATAATTAAATTTCGCTTTATAATAGCGATTAAAGGAGGCTTTATGCCATTTTACAGAAATATTTTAAAACAATCATTATCGCTCACATGGCGCAATAAATATTTTTGGTGGTTTGGAATTTTCGCCGCCTTGCTCGGCAACGGCGGAGAATTTGAAATTTTATTCAATAATCCGAGCGCCAATCCCGGCCAAAATTTGTTTCCTTTTTGGAACAGAATCGCCGCCACGGGTTTGTTCAGCAGGCGATCTTTGGAAAATATCGGCCATCTTTTCAAGAGCGACACTTTAAACATGGTTTTTATCTCAGCCGTTTTATTGATTATTTTGGCTGTTTTTTTATTTTTGGTTTGGATAATCACAGTTTCCCAGGCGGCCATAGTGAACAATTCAGCTTCGGCCATCAAGAATAAAAAACATGTTTTTAAAGATGGCGTAAATTCCGGAATTTTAAATTTTTGGCCGGTATTAAGCTTGAATATCATGATTAAAGCCATTATATCCGCTCTGCTTTTTGCCGTCAGCATCCCGATTTTTTTCAAAATGAATTTTAACTTCAATTTATTGCATATCGCTTTTTTGGCGGTGGCGGTTATGGCGGCTATAATTTTATCTTTTATAATGAAATACGCGATTGCCTGCGTTGTTATCAACAAAAGCAAAGTTTTTCCCGCGATTAAGCAAAGCTGGGTTATTTTCAGGAAAAATTGGCTTATAAGCTTTGAAATGGCGGTTATTTTGTTTTTCATAAATTTATTGATCACATTCGCCGCAATTTTATGTATTCTTGTTTTGGCTGTGCCGTTTTTGTTCTTGGCCACAGTTTTTTCTTCTTTTTCCGTATTATGCTCATGGCTGATTGTTATTTCCGCTTTGGCCGTTTTTCTGTCCATTATAGTTTTCTCCGGAGCCATTTTGTCTGTTTTTCAAATTTCTTCCTGGACCGGTTTGTTCATTGAGCTGGATAAAAACAGCGGCGAAAGCAAATTAGCCAGAATAGCCAATAATATTATTAACGCGCGATAAAATCCGCCGATAGAAAAAGCATGACAGACAGTTATGCTTTTTTATATTGCAAATTTGCCTGTCTTGTGCGAGAATAAGATTATTATGATCTCATATTTGAAAGGAAAAATTAAGCATAAAGGCAACGGTTTTACGGTATTGGATGTCAATGATGTTGGATATAAAATTTTTGTTTTGCCGTTATTTTATGGCGATTTGAGCGTTGGGCAGGAAATTGAATTTTATACATACCAGCAAGTCCGCGAAGACGCTTTGAATTTGTACGGATTTAAAAATATGGAAGATTTGGAACTTTTTGAACTTTTGCTTTCGGTTTCCGGCATCGGACCCAAATCGGCCTTGGGAGTAATGTCTGCTGCGAATGCCGATGATATAAAAGAATCAATTTATATCGGCGATCCGGCGTTATTGACAAAAGTTGCCGGCATAGGAAGAAAAACAGCGGAAAGAGTTGTTTTGGAACTTAGGGAAAAAATCGGGAAACTTGGCGGCAGTGAAAAATTCGCCGCCGGCAAATTCGGCTCAAGCGATGAGATAGACGCTTTAATGGCCTTGGGATATTCTTTGGGGCAAGCTCGCGAAGCTCTGAAAGGAGTCGGCGCTGAAATACAAGACAGCGGCGAAAGAATCAGGAGCGCGTTAAAAGCGCTTGGAAGATAATTGTTTCTTTTTTATTAGAAGATTGAATTATGGAAAATAAAAAAAATAATTTTGCGTTTATAGATGGCCAAAATCTCAATCTTGGCATTCAAAATTTGGGCTGGAAATTGAATTTTTGGCGTTTTAGAAAATATCTTGCTGAAAAATATTCGGTGATTACGGCGTATTATTTTATTGGCTATATGCCCGGCAATCAGCCGCTTTATTCTGAATTGCAAAAAGCAGGTTATGTATTAGTATTCAAGCCAACTATTCCGGACGGAGATGGAAATGTAAAGGGAAATATAGATGCGGATTTGGTTTTGCAAGCAATGATTGATTTTTTAAATTACGGTCAAGCGATTATTGTTTCAAGCGATGGCGACTTTTATTCACTTGTAAAACATCTTTATCAAAATAACAAATTGCGTTTTGTAATGAGTCCATATGTTAAAACATGTTCAGTGTTATTGAAAAAAGAAGCAAAGGAGAAAATTATATTTATGAATAATTTGCGTGAAAAGCTTGAGTATAAATGAAAAAACACCGCCGAGGGACAAAACCCGAGGAAGTGCTTTTTCTTGTGGATGCATAAAGCGTAGCATAATTGATTATAAAAAGTCAATAAGCAGTTTTTGCAGAATGGTAATTTATTAAAATATGCGGATAATAAACATAATTGAAAAAAAACAGCTGAATGATTTTGTCGGCGGAGAAAAGCGCGCCCAATTTCTGCAATCTTGGCAGTGGGGAGAATTTCAAAGGGAAGTGAGCGGCATTATTTGGAGGATAGGGGTGGAAGAAAACGGAAAACTAATCGCGTCCGCCAAGCTTGTAAAAAAGCAGTTGCCGATTGGCCGCAGTTATTTTTATTGCGGGCGAGGGCCGGTTATAGCAGAAAACGCTAAATCTGAAACTGAAAATATTTTGAATTTTTTATTTGAAGAAATAAAAAAAATCGCCGAAGCCGAAGCTGTTATGTTTTTGCGCTTTGAGCCGACTTTCAAATTTGAACTTGCAAATAGCCGGCTGGAGGAAAATTTTCAGATTTTTAAAACAATTGATGTCCAGCCAAGCAAAACCCTGATTTTGGATTTAACAAAATCAGAAAGCGAAATTTTAAAGCAGATGCGCCAGAAAACCCGCTATAATATTCATTTGGCCGAAAAAAAAGGCGTAAAAATAATTGAGGCCGCAGAAAGAGATTTTGAAGAATTTTGGCGGATTTTATCAACCACCGGCGACCGCGACGAATTTAATCTGCACGGCAGAAGCTATTATAAAGCCATGTTGAAAATGGATTCTGATTTTATTAAATTGTCATTCGCGAGATACGGCGGCAATACGCTGGCGTCCAGCTTGTCCGTTTTTTTCGGAGATACAGCCGTTTATATCCATGGCGGGTCGTCAAACGAAAACCGCGAAACAATGGCGCCGTACGCTTTGCAATGGCATAATATCATGCTGGCTAAAAAATCAGGATTTAAATATTATGATTTTCACGGCATTGATGAAAAAAAATGGCCCGGAGTGACGAGATTTAAAATCGGCTTTGGCGGAGAAATAGCCGAATATCCGGGAACTTTTGATTTGGTTTATGACGCTGGATGGTATAATATTTATAAAATGGTAAGGAAAATCAGGAGAACATTTTAAATTATGGAAATATTATTGAATAAAATAAAAAAATATATTCCTACAAAACTATTTAAGGCCATGCAACCAGCCTATCATTTTTTATTAAGTTTTTGCGCTTCGGCTTTATGCGGCTGGCCTTCTTCCAAAATTATTGTTATAGGCGTAACCGGAACGACCGGAAAAACAACAGCGGTTTATTTGATCGCGAAAATGTTCGCTTCGGCCGGGTATAAAGCCGGATTTACTTCAACCGCGATTTTCAATGATGGAAAAAAAGAATGGCTGAATAATAAAAAAATGACCATGCCGGGCAGATTTTTTACGCAAAGGATGCTTAAGAAAATGGTAAAAAATAAATGCCAATACGCGATAATTGAAACAACTTCGCAAGGCATTGAGCAGTTCCGCCATAAATTCATAAATTACGACATTTTGGTTTTTACCGGCCTTTATCCCGAACATATTGAAGCCCATGGGAGTTTTGAAAATTATAAGAGAGCCAAAAGCAAATTGTTCGCGCATTTGAAGCAATGCAAGACAAAATACTCCAATGACAAAAAATTCGTGGTTAAAGCTGAAAACGGATTCAAAAAAATATCAGCCAACAGAGTTAAAAAAACCATTATAGCCAACGGCGATGATAAATACGCGGATTATTTTATGGATTTTTGGGCGGAAGAGAAATTGTTTTATTCAAAAGAGAAAAGAGCGGGAGCGGTTGAATATGGAGACATTAAATCGGAAAAATCTGGTGTGAGCTTTAAAATCGGAGGCGATGAGGTGAAATTGAATTTATTAGGCGAGTATAACGCGGCCAACGCCATGTCGGCGGTTTGCGCCGGATTGAGCCAAGGGGTTGGCTTGGAAAAAATAAAATCAGGTTTGGAAAAAATCAGCGGCGTTCCCGGCAGAATGGAGGTTATAAAAAACGCGGATTCGGATTTTATCGCGATAGTTGATTACGCTTACGAACCTGAAGCTTTGCGTAACGCGTATGATGCTGTTTTAAAATTGGAGCATAATAAAATTATTCATGTTTTAGGTTCGGCCGGTGGAGGGCGAGACGCGGCCCGAAGGCCGAAATTGGGTGAAGTGGCCGGCCAAAACGCCGATTTCGCGATAATTACCAATGAAGACCCTTACGATGAAGACCCCGCGATAATAATAGATCAGGTGGCTGATGGAGCTATTGTCGCGGGAAAAATTGAAAACGAAAATTTGTTTAAAATTCAGGACAGGCGCGAAGCCATTAAGAAAGCTTTGTCTTTAGCAGGGATTGGTGATATTGTTTTGATAACCGGCAAAGGCTGCGAGCAAGCGATTTGCGCCGCCAATGGCGTAAAAATTCCTTGGGATGATAGAAAAGAAGTTGAAAATGAGCTGAAAAATTTAAGCAATAATAAAAAATAATTTTTATTTTTATGGAATTATATTCTCCTGAATTTTATGATAAGCACAAAGGTTATTTAAAAAATTCGAGTGAAATCGCGAAAAATTCCGAAATGAGTCAAGATGAATTTGAGTCTTGGAGAGAGATTGATATAAAGGGGTATCGCAGTTATATATTGTTTATTATAAATTGCCCAAAACAGATTCAAGATTTTCTTAATATGGAGATGAAAGGCAAAGCGGAAAAATGTTTAGTCGCATTGGATGAAATTTGCAAAAAATTCATCGCCAGCATAGAGCGGATAAATGCCGATAATTTAAGCGATTCATTTATGATTGATGACATTTTGATTCTTAAAGAAAAAGGCGTAAAAACGCTGGAAGAAGTTAATGATTTGATTATTGCCGGGTATAAAAATAATAGCATTACCGATGATTTTATTAAAGAAATAAATGAAAAAATGTATTTTTTTATTGAATCGGGGAATGAGATGAGTAATAACGGAAGATATTTATTATACAGATCAAGAATAGGCGGAAAGCAAAATAGAAGCGATTTTTTGAATTAGCGCTTTATTTGAAAAAATATTTTTTCTGTGTTTGCCCTGTGGATAATTATTATTGCCATGGCAAAAAAATAAATATATGGGTTATATATTATGGCTAAAATTAAAGAAAATAAATTAAACTTGCATAATTTTACAATAGAATTTTAAAAACTCTTGACAAGCATAATGATTGTTGTTAGTATTTAATAAGTTTTCAACAAGTTAAAATTTATATAATAAAATAAAGCTCTTTCTGCATCTGTTTTTTATCAAGGATGGCAGAATAAAATTCAACGGCTCCGTCAAAGCGGTAATAAGCAGGATGGAAAGGTGTATACTGGCCGTTTTTTTGTTATCAAAAAAGAAAATCCCCATAATTACGCATATTTTTAAATCTTAAATAAGTGAAAACTTATCTCGTCAATTAAAAATATTCACAGACAACTCAACAACAAACAGATGATTGAGTTTTTTGTTTTTTTATCAAGGGACTGCCGCCGAATACCGTATTCGCCCTAAATTTCCAAATTTACTCAAAATTGTGAAAATTTATGCTCGAAAGAGCATTCGGTGGCAGTCCAGTTAAATCGCTAAAAAATATGTCTAAAAACAAGCAAATGGCAAGGAAATTTTTTACTGAAACAAGATCGGCGATTGATTTGCCTGATTTGATTGAAATTCAAAAGGATTCTTATAATTGGTTTTTGCGCGAAGGCTTGTCGGATTTGTTTGAAGAAATTTCTCCGATAACGGATTTTATAGGGCGCAATCTTGAATTATCTTTGGAAAATTATTATTTGGACGAGCCTAAATTTGATGAAAGCGAAAGCAAGTCCAAAAATATCACTTATGAAGCGTCTCTCAGAGTAAAGGCGAAATTATCAAATAAAAAAACCGGCCAAACAGTTTCGCAGGAAGTATTCTTGGGGGATTTCCCTCTAATGACCAAAAATGGCACTTTCATAGTCAACGGAATTGAAAGAGTCGTTGTGTCCCAGCTAATCAGAAGCGCCGGAGTTATTTTTACCTCGGAATTCATAAAAGGCAAAAAATATTACGGAGCCAAAGTGATACCCAATAGAGGAGCTTGGCTTGAAATTGAAACCGACATAAACAATGTTATATGGGTGAGGATAGACAGAAAGAGAAAAGTCGCGATTACTTCCTTGTTAAGGGCTTTCGGATATTCAACGGACGAAGAAATAAGACAGCTTTTTTTGGATGAAAATGGAAAATCTGATGAAATCGGAGATGAAAAAAGCCTGTCCGGATATATTGAAGCTACCTTATCTAAAGATATCGCTAAAAATGAAGCCGAAGGATTGAAAGAAGTGTACAAGAGAATCAGGCCGGGAGATTTGGCGACAACCGATAACGCCAGACAATTGATCCATTCAATGTTTTTCAGATTTGACCGCTATGATTTTGACCGCGTCGGCCGTTATAAAATGAACAAAAGATTCGGCCAGAATATTCCGAATAATAAAGAAAACAGAGTTTTAAGAAGAGAAGATTTGATCACCATCATTAAAGAAGTCGTCAGATTGAACATTACTCAAGAAAGAGAAGACGATATAGACCATCTTGGAAATCGCCGCGTCAGAGCTATCGGAGAATTGATCCAAAATAAATTCAGAGTGGGTTTGGCCAGAATGGAAAGAATAGTAAGAGACAGAATGAGCATTATGGATATAGACAGCTTGACCCCGAATAAATTGATAAACGCCCGCCCGGTTATAAGCGTGGTCAAAGAATTTTTCATGTCTTCCCAATTGTCTCAATTTATGGATCAGACTAATCCTTTGGCAGAACTTGAACATAAGCGAAGATTGTCAGCCATGGGTCCGGGAGGTTTGACTCGCGAACGCGCGGGTTTTGAAGTGCGCGATGTGCATACGACTCATTATAGCCGCATTTGCCCGATTGCCACTCCCGAAGGGCCGAACATCGGCTTGGTCGGCCATTTGGCCAGTTATGCCAGATTGAACAGTTATGGTTTTATTGAAGCTCCTTACAGAGTGGTTTTGCATGACATTGAGAATGATCCGGCGAAAACTCTTGATAAAACGGCGCGCGAAGATATTTATGAAATTCATGGCGATAAAAAAGGCAAGTTGATCGTTAAAGCCGGAGAAGTTATTGATAAAAAAATCGCGGCCGAGCTTAAAGAAAAAATGGGGCATATTATTATTCCGATCGTTCCTGTTTTGGGAGATGAAATCGTATATCTTGACGCTTTTGAAGAAGAAAAATATATCACAACTTCATCCACGGCTCCTGTTGACGACAAAGGGCATTTTACGGTTGAAAAAGCCGAAGTGAGAAAATACGGCCAGCCTTCCATTGAATCGGTGGAGAAAATAGATTTGATAGGCGTGGCTCCCAACCAAATAGTTTCAGTCGCCACTTCTTTGATTCCGTTTTTGGAGCATAACGACGGCATAAGAGCTTTGATGGGAACAAACATGCAACGCCAAGCCGTGCCTTTGATAACAGCCGAATCTCCGATTGTGGGAACGGGGATGGAAGCGCGCGCGGCCGCCGATTCCGGCCATATCGTTTTGGCCGAAGACGACGGGGAAATTGTTAAAATTGACGGAAGAGCGATTGAATTTAAAGACAAAAAAGGAAAAATATCAAAATATGTTTTAAATAAATTTTTGCGATCAAACGCTTCAACATGCATAAATCAGCGCCCGGTTGTCAATCGCGGAGATAAAATTAAAAAAGGCGATGTTTTGACAAGCAGTTCGGCGATTGACAACGGAGAATTATCTCTCGGCAGAAATGTGCTTGTCGCTTTCATGAGCTGGGAAGGGTTTAATTATGAAGACGCGGTGATTATTTCCGAAAAATTGATGAAAGAAGATGTTTATTCTTCCATTCATATAGAAAACTACACGATTGATGTACGCGACACCAAACTCGGGCCTGAATTGATAACCAGCGACATCCCGAATATAAGCGAGGAAAAATTAAAAGATTTGGATGAAAGCGGCATCGTCAGAATCGGAGCTGAAGTTTCTTCTGGCGATATATTGGTGGGGAAAATTACGCCTAAAGGCGAAACCGAATTATCCGCCGAAGAAAAACTTTTACGCGCGATTTTCGGAGAAAAAGCCAAAGATGTCCGAGATTCTTCGCTATATTTGGAGCATGGCGAACACGGCAAAGTAGTTGATATTAAAATATTTTCGCGAGAAGATGGAGATAAATTGGCGGCCGGAGTAATACAATCAATTCAAATAACCGTGGCTAATTTGAGAAAAATTCAGATCGGAGACAAGATGGCCGGACGATACGGAAACAAAGGAGTTATTTCAAAAGTGGTGCCTGTTGAAGATATGCCTTATTTGGAAGACGGCACTCCGATTGAAATAATTTTATCGCCTTTGGGAGTTGTTTCAAGAATGAACCTCGGACAGCTTTTGGAGACTCATTTAGGATACGCGGCCAAAAAATTAAATTATAAAATAGCGGTTCCTCCGCTTAACGGAGTGAGCGAAGCCAAGATTAAAGAAGAATTGGAAAAAGCCGGTTTGCCGACGGATGGAAAAATGACGCTTTATGATGGAAAAACAGGCGAAGCTTACGATAATAAAGTGGTAATCGGGTATAAATATATATTGAAATTGAACCACATGGTTGAAGATAAGATGCACCAAAGGTCAATCGGCCCTTATTCTTTGATCACTCAGCAACCTTTGGGAGGAAAAGCCCAATTCGGAGGCCAGCGTTTTGGAGAAATGGAAGTTTGGGCGCTTGAAGCTTATGGCGCGGCCCATTGCTTGCAGGAAATATTAACAATCAAATCAGATGATGTGCCGGGCAGAAGCAAAGCTTACGAGGCAATCATTAAAGGCGAGCCGATCAGAAAATTGAATGTTCCGGAATCGTTTAATGTTTTAGTCAGGGAATTGAAAGGGTTGTGCTTGGATGTTGAACTTATGCAAGGCGATCAGGTTATAAATTTGGAAAGACAGGGGGATGACAAGCCGGCGGAAGAAATAGAGCGTAAATAATTATAAATTTCATAAAATATCCACTCATATGCTTAATCCGATAAAAACAACCGATTTTGACGCCATTAAATTAAAATTAGCTTCGCCTGAAGAAATTTTAAAATGGTCTCATGGAGAAGTAATTCGTCCGGAAACCATAAATTACCGCACGCAAAAGCCGGAGAAAGACGGATTATTTTGCGAACGGATTTTCGGTCCGTCAAAAGACTGGGAATGTTATTGTGGCAAATACAAAAAAATCAGGTATAAAGGCGTAATTTGCGATAAATGCGGCGTTGAAGTTACCAGAAGCTTGGTAAGGCGCGAAAGAATGGGTCATATAAAGCTTGAAGCGCCAGTAAGCCATATTTGGTTTCTTAGAGGCACTTCTTCAAAAATAGGTTTGATTTTGGATTTACCAATGCAAGCCATGGAAAAGGTTGTTTATTTCGCGAGTTTCGTAATTTCGGATGTTAATGAAGATTTGCGGCTGGCGACGATTGAACAGATAAAACAGGAATATAAAAGCAAAAGAAAATCCATTGAAAACGATTGGCAGAAGCAAGTTAATGAAATTAAAAACAAAAAAGGCAAATTGCTTTCTCAAGGGGAAAGCGAATCGGATATTGAAAGAATGTTAAGCGCGGAGATAGAATCTTTGGAAAAGATAAAACACGACAAACTTGATAATTTGGAGCAAGCTTTTGAACAGGCGCAGAAAGAATTGAAAGATTTGAAGCCTTTAACCATAATTTCCGAAAGCGCGTACCAAAATTTGAGTTTAAAATACGGACATATTTTTACCGCCGATATCGGCGCCAGCGCCATCAGAAAACTTTTGGAAAAAATTGATTTGGATAAAACCATTGAAATCGTAAGCAAAGAACTCGTTTCAGCGATTGATTCAAAAAAAGATAAAATGATCAGGCGTTTGAAATTGTTGAAGAGCTTAAAGGCCAATAATTTGAGGCCCGAATGGATGGTTTTGAATGTTGTTCCGGTGATACCGCCGGATTTAAGGCCGATGGTTCCTCTTGACGGCGGCCGTTTCGCAACTTCCGATTTGAATGATTTATATCGCCGAATAATAAATCGTAATAACAGGTTAAAGCAGTTGATTGAGCTTAACGCTCCCGAAGTGATATGCCGCAATGAAAAAAGAATGTTACAGGAAGCGGTTGACGCTTTAATTGATAATTCAATCAGGCACGGCAAAACAGTCGTCGCTTCCACCGGCCAAAAAAGAATGTTGAAATCTTTAGCCGATTCTTTGAAAGGCAAACAGGGAAGATTCAGGCAGAATTTGCTTGGAAAAAGAATTGATTATTCCGGCAGAAGCGTTATCGTGGTCAACCCCAATTTGAATTTGGACCAATGCGGTTTGCCGAAGAGAATGGCTTTGGAATTATTCAAGCCTTTCATAATCAGCAAACTTATCAACAAAGAAATCGTGCATAATGTTCGCAGCGCTTCGCGTTATATTGAATCGGGCAAAGACGAGGTTTGGGATATACTTGAAGATATTGTTAAAAAATCGTATGTTATGCTGAACCGCGCGCCGACTTTGCATCGTTTGGGAATTCAGGCTTTTAAGCCGATTCTTATTGAAGGCTTGGCCATACAGATCAATCCTTTGGTTTGCACTGCTTTTAACGCCGATTTTGACGGAGATCAAATGGCTGTTCATGTGCCTTTGACAGAAGAGGCTATCGCGGAAGCCAGAGACATTATGCTGGCCAGCCACAATTTGTTAAAGCCCGCGACCGGAGATCCGGTGGTCGCTCCTAACCAGGATATAGTTTGGGGAGCTTTTTATATCACCAACATAGACGATGATTATTTGAACGCCGATGAGAAAAAGTTGAAAAATTTTTATTCGGTTGACGACGCTAAATTGTCTTATGACATGAAAAATATTAAGCTTCAGCAAAAGATCAGAGTGATTATTGACGGCGAATTTGTGATTACAACAGTCGGACGAGTCATATTCAATGAAGTTCTGCCTGTTAAATTGCGCTTTGTCAATGAAACCGTCGGCAAAGGAAAATTGAAAAATTTGGTAAAAGAATGTTTGAGATTTTACGGAGAACAGCAAACAATTGACTTGCTGGATGATTTGAAAAAAGTCAGTTTTAAATATATCACCAAAAGCGGATTGTCATGGGGAATGGACGATATACCTCACCTTTATGAAAAAGATGAAATGATTTCCAAGGCTTCGGAGCAAGCTGAAGAAATAAGAGAACAATACCGCGACGGATTGCTTACAGACAGCGAACGCTACAGCAAAACAATTGAGCTTTGGACTACGGTGAAAGAAAAGGTTATTGAAATATGCAAAAACCATCTTCCAAAAAACGGGCCGGTTTATTCAATGATTGAATCGGGCGCGCGCGGTTCTTGGGCCCAGCTAACTCAAATAATAGGAATGAAAGGTTTGGTAACTTCTCCCTCAGGAGATATTATTGAATTGCCGGTTAAGGGAAATTTTAAAAAAGGATTCAGCGTTTTGGAATATTTCATATCAACCCACGGCGTGCGAAAAGGTTTGTCAGATACCGCTCTTAGAACTTCCAACGCAGGTTATCTTACAAGGCGTTTAGTTGATGTTTCGCAGGATATCATAGTTGTTAAAGACGATTGCGGAGACGAAGAAGGCTTGCTGTTAACAAAAAAAGAAAGCGAAGAAATGGGAGTGAATTTGATTAAGAGAGCGACGGGCAGATTTTTGGCCGCTGATTTGAAAAATAAAAACGGCAAAGTCTTGATAAACGCCGGAGAGCTTGTAACCGAAGAACTGGCTGAAAAAATAGCCAAAGAAAATATTGAAGAAGCCAGAATAAAATCCGTTTTGACTTGTAAAGTGCACAGAGGAATTTGCGCGAAATGCTACGGTTATGATTTGGCTTACAATAAAACCGTTAAAATCGGAACGGCAGTTGGAATTATCGCGGCCCAGTCAATTGGAGAACCTGGAACTCAGCTTACAATGAGAACATTTCATACCGGAGGAGTGGCGGGGCAGGAAGATATTACGCAGGGACTTCCAAGGGTGGAAGAAATTTTTGAAGCTCGCCCTCCGAAAAAGAAAGCTTTCATAGCCGATGTGGCCGGAAAAGTTAAAATTGAAACCGCCCAAAGGACTATCGCCGGAGAATCCGGAGAAATAGTTGTTTCAAATCCGCAATCAAAAATTTTGAAAATATACTATAACGGTTCGGAAAGCGACGCGTATTCTTTCGCCGAAGCTATTCGCGAAGCCGGAGCCAAACAATCGGAGAAAGTCAAATTGCTGGTAAAAGAAGGCGATGAAGTTGTTAAAAACAGCGAGTTGTTTTCTGTCGGAGAAAAGGTCTTTAAATCCAAAAAAGCCGGTTTGGTAAAATTGGATGCCAAGTCGGTTAAAGTCGTAAGCGACGCGGAAAGAGTTAAAGAATATATTGTTCCCAAGGGTTTCGGAATATGGGTTAAAGACGGGGATGAAGTCAAAATCGGAGATCAATTGACCGAAGGATCTTTTGATTTGCACCAGTTGTACCAGCTTCGCGGAAAATTGGAAGCGCAAAAATATATTATCAAAGAAATCCAATATGTTTATTCGTCTCAAGGACAGCCGTTAAACGACAAGCATATAGAAATAATCGCCCGCCAGATGTTCGCGCGCGTTTATGTCAATAACGCGGGAGACACTGAATTGTTGCCCGGAGAAATAGTTGAAAAGGCCATTTTTGACAGGACTAACGAGGATTGCAAAAATAAAAATAAAAAAGCGGCCGAAGGCGATTTCTTGCTGTTGGGAATAACCAAATCTTCTTTGACCACAAACAGCTTTTTGTCGGCGGCGTCATTCCAGGAAACAGCCAGAGTTTTAATTGACGCGGCCGTAACCGGAAAAATTGATAATCTTGAAGGGTTGAAAGAAAATGTCATTATCGGCCGTCCGATTCCGGCAGGCACGGGCTATCGGCAGAAAGCGGATTAAAAAATGTTTATTTGTTCTTTTAGATAAAAAATAAAAAAGGCATTGCGGTGAAAACCATGATGCCTTTTTTATTTGAAGAAAAATTTGACCCCTTTAATAAAGGGGTCGCCCGTTAGGGCGGGGGATTTTAATGTAGCGTTAAAAAGATGGCGGTTATAATCCGTATTTTTTTATATTTTCATCGGCTAATTTTTGGATGTAAGCTATTTGCGATTTGCCGCGTTCATCTTTGAATAAATGCTTAAAACGCCCTTGCGGTTTTAAATAATCTTCAACCGGCTGGCGTTTTTCCGGCAGTTTGATCACTTCTCCAAGCTGTCCGTTAACATATTCCACAGCCGGATAGATTCCGGTTAAAACCGCCAATTTGGCGATGTTTAATGTTTGATTTGGTTCAATTTTCCATCCGGGAACGCATGGCGACAAAATTTGGACATAAGACGGGCCTTGGGTTTCGGCGGCTTTTTTTATTTTTTTGATTATATCCAGCGGATAAGCGGCTGTGGTTTGCGCCGCGTATTTAAGGCCATGCGCCAAAGCTATGGCTATCATGTCTTTTTTCATGAAATGAGATCCTGCCGGCGTGGTTGTGGTATTGGCCGCCCAGGGAGTCGCCGCGCTTGCCTGCGCCCCGGTATTCATATAGCCTTCATTGTCATAGCAGATATAAATGATATTTTCGCCCCTTTCCCACATTCCGCTGATAAGACCCAAGCCAATGTCAAACGAGCCTCCGTCTCCGCCTTGCGCGACAACTTTAATACCCCCTTTAATAAAGGGGGGCAGGGGGGATTTATTTTTTTCTTTGTGATCCAGAGCCGCTCTGATTCCCGAAGCTACGGCGGCCGCGTTTTCAAACAAAGAATGGATCCATGGCATGCCCCAGCTTGATTCGGGATAAGGAGTGGTGACAACTTCCAAGCATCCGGTGGCATTGGCGATGATCGTATTCGGTCCGAGCGTGTCCGCTACTAATCGCGCCGCGATTATTTGAGCGCATCCGGCGCAACCGCGATGGCCCGGGGAGAGGAGCGAGGGCTTGGTGTTTGCGTTTTTTTTGGCTGTTATTGTATTGTTCATATTTTATTAGAAATTAGAAATTTTTTAATTCGTTTCCATTACTTGCTTCTTAATGCCTCCGAGTCTGATTTTATCCGTTTGGCCGATAAATTTGGTCGCGTTCAGTATTTCAATTAAAACCGGTTTTTTGTTTTTTGACAAGTGAATTATGAAGTTGCCGAATTCCAAACAATGGTCAATCGGATCTTTTGACAATTCCCATGATATTAAGTTTGCATCAAGATCGTATCGCATATTACGCATTTTTTATCGGAAAAAATGTGATTATTTTAAAAATATCCCCGTCTTTTTTATAAATAACTTTTATATTTTCTTTTTGAGCGGCAAAAAGCCCGTCTTTTTTTCCTGTTTTATCGGGCGCGCCTATCGCGTCTTCAATTTGTTCGCGCGTAAAAAATATTTTATGCTTATTTAAGATATCAAATTTTGATTCCGCGTATTTAGTAAAGTAAAGCATATTTATGAGTTATAAGTATGATCATTTTTTCGCTCTATGGTTAAAATTGATATTTTTTCATCGCCGAGGCGATAAATAATTCTGATTTTTCCTTTACGGACGCGGTAAATATCCTGTCGGCCTTTTAGTTTTTTTATATCAAGATTATCAAAATCACGGCAATTGATTTTAATTAGAATCGTTTTAATAATTTCTTTTTCTTCGGCCGCCATTTTTTTCAGCGTTTTGGCGATTTTATCCATAGGTTATAAACGCGATAATATTTCTTTAATATCAACGCCGCCTTTTTTTATTTTGGTGAAGTCAATAATTTCCTCCCATTGTTCTTCCTGAAGAGGAGATATGCGAAACAAAGGCTTTGATTGCTTAAAAACTATAAATGATTCGCCATTGGCGATGCGTTTAGCGTAATCAATCATATTTTCCCTTAAAGTTTTTAAACCGACGGTATTTTCCATAATTTTAAAGTTAATTTTTAAATTAACTTTAGTTTAACAAAAAATTAACTTATTGTCAATTGAAAAATATTTTTAAAAGTTGCACCATTTGCTGTTAGCTTCCCACGGGCCCCAACCCGAACCGCCGGCTAACCTTTTGGCGTTGCTGACGCTTATAGCCGGATTGGAGGCGGCGGCCACGCATTTATTGTATAAAACAACATCGGTTACAGAGCAACTCGGACTGCTATTGACCCATGCTTTGTTGCCGAAAGCGTCAGGGCAATTCAGTTTGTTGTTGTTTTCATCTATCAAATAATTCGCCGACAAATTAAATTGGAACAAACCCCAAACAGCGTAATAATCGCCATTGCCGCATTTGGTTAAAGGATTTTTTGCATCGGCTTTGCCGGAACTTTCCGCCATACAGATGGCTGACGCTTCTCCGGCCTTATCGCCGAAAGCGGACATTTTGAATATGGAGCATTCGCCGGTTTCCGTCGGCTTGCATTGTCTGGAAAATTCTTCCGTGTTTTTCGGTTCCGGAATTTGACCGGCTATCTGAATATTGATCGGATTGAAATTAACTAAAGCAGGATTAACTTGATAAAGAATAGTATAAGAGCATAAAGCTATGATTAGTCCGGTTAGGCTCGCGCCGATCCACGCTTTGGCTTCGCCGATCATGGTGGCGCTGCCGCCGGCGATTATCCAGAGAACGCCACCGACCATCAAAACCACGGCCGCTAAAATGCCGACTATGCCGATGGCGTATTTGTAAATTCCGGCGATGTATTCGCCGATCCATGGGTAACTGCAGACTTTTTTGCCGTTTTGCTCCACGCATTTTATGGCGCTGCCTTTGGTTAAAATAAGGCCGGGTATGTCTATTTGAAATTGAAAATCAGGAATTTTTATTTCCGGCATAGTGTCGTTGACTTCGTGCGGTATAGTGGTTTCCACAACGCAAGAATAAGTTGCTTTTCCGCCGATAGTGCTTCCGCCGGTTTGAATGCATAAATAGCCGCTGTCGCATGTTTTGTCGCCAAGGCCGGAGCAAGGTTTTCCTATTATCATTTCCGCCGAAACTGAAGGTGAAAATGAAAAAAATAATAACAGCAAGCTGAAAAATTGCGCGACAATAACTATGTATGAAATTTTATTTTTTGGATCCATAAATTAGTTGCACATTGCGCCTGATTGTGTTGATTCGCAATCTCCGTTGCAACATTCATAATTGGCGAATAGCGGGTCAGAGCATAAAAAATTGGTATTTTTGCATGGTTCGCATTTTTTATTTTTGCAATATCCTTTTCCTCCTTTTGGGGTATTGCAAATTTCATGGTCGTTTTCGCTATTGCAATCCGATGGCAATTCTTCATTGCAAACATATACTCCGTTAACGCTTTCGCAATTTCCTCCGCAACATTCTGGATTTGATGAGCATTTGAAACCTTGTTTCAAGCATTGTTGGCACTCTCCATTTTGGCAATATCCGCTTTGGTTATTAACGACGCAATAATTTCCGTCTTGGCTGCAATCATAATAAATATTCGCGCTGTTTGTTTTTTTATCTGCAACTTGTTGAATCGCCGTTGTTTTTAAATCTACCAGTGCCGGATTGACCGTGGCTAAAATCACATAAGAGCATAAAGCGATAAGCAAACCGGCGAACGAAGCGCCTATCCACGCCTTGGCTTCGCCGATGGCGGCGGAATTTCCTCCGGCTATAATCCACATTACGCCGCCGACCATCAAAACCACGGCCGCCAGAATGCCGACTATGCCGATGGCGTATTTGTAAATAGCTCTGATGTAGTTTGCTATGTTGCCTGTGCTTTTGTCGCTTGAATCAAATTTATAATCTCCGACCTGAACTTGCGGAATGAATTCAATGCCATCATCAGCGGCTTGTCCGGCGTTCGGCGCGAAAGTTAAAAATAATAAGCAAGAAAGCTGAAAAATAAAAATCGCCAGGAAAAGAATTGTTAAAATTTTCGGAAAATGTTTTAGCATAAATTTTTGGATCATAGATCAAGCCCGGGATGACTGGAGCAGGGGATTATAAATGCCGGTAGATATCGTGATTGCCAATTGAGATAAAAAGGATGTCGCCGTTTTTCTGTCGTTCAAAAATAATTCTATAGTTGGCGTTGATGGAAATTGACCAAATACATTTAAATTCACCGCGCAGTTCATGCAGGCGCAGGGAAGGATGAAGCGGGTTTGCTTTAAAAATTTTTTCTTTTTTTATAGCAATGTCTAAAAGTTCTTTAGGCAATTTTTTTAAATTTTTAATAAAACTTGTTGAATATTCAATCTTTTTAACAATCATAAAAGATAGGCCAAGGAGTCGGCTTTTATTGTTTTTCCGTTTTTATATTCTTCCCGAGACTCTATGATAGCTGCCATTAATTCTTTGTCAGATATAGTATTATTATTGTCCGCTTCAAAAAGATATTTAAAATATTCGCTGATTGAAGCAAAGCCGCTGTGTTTTATATGGTTTTTTAATTTTTTTACCATGTTTTCCGGCAGAGAAACGCTTATGACTTGTCTCATAAATATATTGGTTAATTATTATGTTATAATTGTATTACAATCGTAATACAATGTCAAGATTCAATCTATTCTTGCCGCTGGCTTCTGGATTCCCGCCTGCCAGGAATGACGAAACCGTGAGATTGCTTCGTCGGACGAGTACGGCCTCCTCGCAATGACAAACTATTTGCCTACAAACTGTGCTCTATCGTTTTTTTTATTTGCTTTTTTAATTATTTTTTTAATCATCTCAACCGTAATATCCCTGCCACCAAGGCCGACAATGAAACTGGAGACATTGGCATTTGTCGCGCCTTGAACAACGGCTTTGATGTCGGAAGCCAGCGGTCCGATTTGCCCCAGCGAAATTGATTTGTCTATGACAGCGATGTTTTTCGCGCGTTTTATTATTTTTAAAATTTGTTCTGATGGAAAAGGTCGGAAGCATTTAATTTTCAAGATGCCGATGTCCGAGCCGGCGGCGGCGTGTTTTATGGTTCCGCAAACCGATCCCATGGCGATGACTATGGTGTCAGGGTTTTTAGGGCCTATATATTCCATTAAACCATTTTCTATTCTTAGTTTTAATTGGTTTAATTTTGAATTTTGAATTTTGAATTTTGAATTGAATGCCGTAAACTCTTTGTTGATGGCGTTAAGGCTATTCTCCAAATCTTCGTGCAGTTCTTGCCGGATTTCCATATAATGGGCCGGAGTAGCCAAAGCTCCCAAGGTGGCGGGGTTGGCCGGATCCAAATATTGGCCGGGTTCGGGATTGTAATCAGGAAGATATTTTTTAATCTGTTCGGCTTCGGGTATGATAACCGGCTCGTAAGTGTGCGTCATGATGAATCCGTCAACATTGACCATAACCGGAATTTTTAATTTTTCGGCGATTTTGAAAGCCATAATATGTTGGTTGACGGCTTCCTGATGGTTTTCCGCGAATAGCAAAATCCATCCCGCGTCCCTGATCGCCATCACATCCTGCTGATCGTTCCAGATATTTATTGGCGCTGATACGGCTCTGTTGGCGCATGTCATGACAATCGGCAATCTCATTCCCGCGATATTGTAAATCACTTCGGCCATAAGCAAAAGCCCTTGCGAGCTTGTGGCGCTGTAAGCGCGCGCTCCGGCGGCGCTGGCTCCGGCCACGATAGAAGCGGCCGCGAATTCGCTCTCGGCCCTCACATATTCATAATCAGCCTGTCCGTCGGCTTTGAATTTTGCCAGGTCTTCAACAATATGGGTTTGAGGAGTGATTGGGTAGGCGGAAATCACGGCGGGGCGGATATTTTTAACTGTTAGGGCGATAGCGCGAGAGCCTTCAAGTATTTGTTGTTTATTTTTATTATTCATATAAAATTGTTCGCGAGATTGCTTCGTCGTCCCCCACCAAAATTTGGTGGGGGACTTCTCGCAATGACATGAGGAATTATTTTTCTTCAGGTTCCATTTCAATGGCTTTAAACGGGCATTCAGCGGCGCATAATCCGCAGCCTTTGCAATATGACAGATCGCCATCATAATATTTTTCGCCGGTTTGATGAATCGCGTTTTCAGGGCAGATTCTTTGGCAAATTCCGCAAGCCGAACATTTGTCATGCAAAAATTTCGGTTTAATTGATCTCCATGAACCTGTTTTATTTATTATTGAGGTAGATGGTTTAACGGCAATTTTCATAAATAAAATTTAATTTTGATACGCCATTTCTATGGCTTTGATATTTTTATCAATCAAATCTTGATTTCCGGAAAATTTTTCTTCAATGGCCTGTTTAAGAGATTCAAGGCTGACTATGCCGGTTATTTTCGCGAAAGCTCCCAAAATAACGGTGTTAACTATATTTTTCCCGATTATTTCCAAAGCTATTTTGGACGCGTCAATGATATGAATATTTGATGCCGGCAATTTGATTTTCAATTCCCGTTTGTCTTTGGCCGTATTGATGATAGCGATGGTTTTTTTACCCGCGCCCTTGGCCACGTCAATGCTTTCAAGCAAACTGGCGTCCTGAATAATCAAAATATCCGGATTTTTAATTTGTTCTCTGGTTATTATCGGATTATCGTCCACGCGCGCGAACGATTCCACGGGCGCGCCAGTCCTTTCCACGCCGAAAGATGGAAAAGCTTGCGCCTGCCGGCCGCTTTTAAACGCGGCTATGGCTATCAATTCGGCGGCGGTTACAACTCCTTGGCCTCCTCGGCCGTGAATTCTTATTTGTATCATAAAAATTTTTATTTTTTCAAATCCTCAATTATTTTAACAAACACATCATACGGTATGTCTCCCGATATTTTATAGCCGTTGATAAAGTAAGTCGGCGTGCCAGCGTTTCCGAATGATTGCCCGTCAGACAAGTCTTTTTGAATTTGCGGAAGATATTTTTTTTGATCAAGGCAATTTTTAAATTTCGCGGCATCGGCGCCGATTTGTCCGGCTAAAGACATAAGATGATCGGCGGTGTTCACGCCTTGGTTTTGGAACAGCTTGTCATGCATTTGCCAAAATAACCCTTGTTCGCCGGCGCATCGCCCGGCTAACGCCAAATCGGTTGAATATTCTTGCATTATCGGGTAATCGCGCCAAATGAATTGGACTTCGTTTTTGTATTTTAAGCTTATTTCCCTGGAAGTTTTAAATGATTGCGCGCACGCGGAGCACGCGAAATCTCCGAATTCAACTATTGTTATTTTCGCGTTTTCGGAGCCTGTCCAATAATGTTCTCCTTTGGAAGCATTATATGTTTGTCCGCTTAATTTTGTTTCGGATTCTTTCAGCTTAATTTGGGCGTTTTTTATTTCACTTATGAAATAAAAAATACTGGCGGAGACAAAAAATAAAATTATGGCGGAAAAAATAATCGCCAAAACGCCTTTCCATGTTTTAATCCAAGGTTTTTTTTCGTTTTCCATTGAAAAATTTAGAAATTAGTTTTAATATGAATATTATAGCATTTATTTATGGATAAACAAAATTTTGACAATTTGGATGTTGAGCTTGAAAAGCTGCTGAACGAGCGCGAAAAAAGAAAGAGAAAGCGCATGAAAGTGAGCGGAGCGGCGGTAAAAAACTTGCAAAAAATCATTGTTGCAAAATAATCGCAAAGATGTATAATAGATTTGTCGCTTTTAAGCGATTATTATTTTAATAATTTAAACGGAAAAATCAAAAAGTATGTTCACACCGAAAAAAATGTTTCTCACAAAAGGAGTCGGAGTCCATAAGGACAAATTGGCTTCGTTTGAGCTGGCTCTCAGAAATGCCGGAATCCAGCATTGCAATTTGGTGACTGTTTCAAGCATCCTGCCGCCTCATTGCCAAATGGTGTCAAAAGAAAAAGGAGAAAAGATGCTTTATCCGGGGCAGATTGTTTTTTGCGTTTTGGCAAGAAGCGAGACTAATGAGCCCAATCGTTTGGTTTCCGCCTCTATCGGCGTTGCCAGGCCAAGCCATGAAGATGATTACGGCTATCTGTCCGAACATCACGCTTTCGGGGAAGTGGCCAAAAAAACCGGCGATTACGCCGAAGATTTGGCGGCTACCATGCTTGCCACCACCAAAGGCATTGAATTTGATTCTGATAAAGCGTGGGATGAAAGAAAGCAGATTTATATTTCCAGCGGGCATATTTTCCGCACGATGAATATCTGCCAATCGGCCGAAGGCAATAAGCATGGCTTATGGACGACTGTCATAGCTGTCGCTGTTTTTTGCGAATACAGTTTCCATAAAGATGTCGTCTGCCCGATAATCAAAGATGAATTTGAAAGTTATAACGGCAAGATAAAAAAATAATCGGCAGGCAAAAAAATGTATGGCTTTGCGGAAATATCAAGCCAAAAGAAAATTTTCCAATACGCCCGAGCCTAAAGGCGCGGTTAGAAAACGCGGGTTATCGCGTTTTGTGGCGCAAAAGCACGCGGCTCGCAATTTGCATTATGATTTCAGGCTTGAGCATGAAGGAGTTCTGAAATCATGGGCCGTTCCGAAGGGCGTGCCTGAAAAAGCGGGAATTAAAAGATTGGCCGTTCAAGTTGAAGACCATCCGGTTGAGTATATAAATTTTTCAGGCGTAATTCCCAAAGGCGAGTATGGCGCCGGAACAGTTGAAATTTGGGATAGCGGAAAATGGCGGGCGATTGGCGGCAGTTTGGAAAGCGGCGGCCTGAAATTTATTTTGTCGGGCAAAAAGCTCAACGGCGAATATGTTTTAGCCAAGATGAAAGACGGAAAAAATTGGCTGATATATAAAAAATAAAAATATGTGATCATGTGATATGGAAAAATATGACCATAAAAAAATAGAGTTGAAATGGAAAAAAAAATGGGAGAAAAGCAAACTGTATAAAATTTCAGGCAAGCAAGACAAGCCGAAATATTATGTTTTGGATATGTTTCCGTATCCCTCCGGAGAAGGTCTTCATGTCGGGCATCCGAAAGGATATATCGCCACTGACATATTGGCCCGCATGAAAACGATGCGGGGATATAATGTCCTGCATCCCATGGGCTGGGACGCTTTCGGCCTGCCGGCGGAAAATTACGCCATCAAAAACAAGGTTCATCCGCGGGAGGCGACTGAGAAAAACATTAAAACTTTTAAAGCTCAGCTTGGAAAACTCGGCTTCTTTTATGATTGGGAACGGGAGATAAACACAACCGATCCTGAATATTATAAATGGACGCAGTGGGCGTTTTTGCAAATGTTCAAAAAAGGGCTGGCTTACGAATCGCGTGAACCGATAAATTGGTGTCCGTCCTGCAAAACCGGCTTGGCTAACGAAGATTTGGAAAACGGAAAATGCGAAAGGTGCGGGAGCGATATTGAAAGAAAGCCGATGAGGCAATGGGTTTTAAAAATAACCGATTATGCCGACAGGTTGCTTGCCGATTTGGATAAATTGCCCGGCTGGGAAGAGTCTATCAAGGAAATGCAGAGAAATTGGATCGGACGTTCCGAAGGAGCGGTAGTTAAATTTTCAATTTCCAATGATGAAATTGATTATTTGGAAGTTTATACAACCAGGCCGGATACTTTGTTTGGCTGTACATATATGGTTGTTTGCCCGGAACATAAACTAATTGCGAACCATAAAGAGAAAATTGATAATTACAATGAAGTTGAGAAATATATTGATAAATCAAAGAAAAAATCTGATTTAGAGAGAACGGATTTGGCAAAAGAAAAAACAGGAGTTAAAATTGAAGGCTTGGCCGCGATCAATCCGGCCAATAATGAAGAGATTCCGATTTTTGTAGCTGACTATGTTTTAGCCGGATACGGAACAGGCGCGATTATGGCCGTGCCGGCGCATGATGAGCGCGATTGGGAGTTCGCGAAGAAATACAATTTGCCGATCAGGCGAGTTGTTAAATCTGATAAAGATTTGCCATATTGCGAAGAAGGCGTAAATATAAACTCCGGTTTTTTAGATGGTTTGGAAACCAAACAAGCCAAAGCAAAAATAATTGAGTGGCTGGAAGAAAAAAAGATTGGAAAAAAAGCGGTAAACTATAAATTGAAAGATTGGGTGTTTAGCCGGCAGAGATATTGGGGCGAACCGATTCCGATTGTTCATTGCGAAAAATGCGGAGCTGTCGCTGTTCCCGAGAAAGATTTGCCGGTTAAGCTTCCGGAGGTTAAAAATTACGAGCCGAGCGGAACAGGCGAGTCGCCGCTGGCCAATATCGCGAAATGGGTAAATACAAAATGCCCGAAATGCGTAGGACCGGCCAAAAGAGAAACCAATACCATGCCGCAGTGGGCGGGGTCAAGCTGGTATTATTTAAGATATATTGATCCGAAAAATAGGAAAGCGTTAGTTGACAAAACCAAAGAAAAATATTGGTCGCCGGTTGATTTTTATGTCGGCGGAGCGGAACACGCCACCAGGCATCTGATCTACGCGCGTTTTTGGCATAAATTTTTGCATGATATCGGCGCGGTAAATTACGAAGAGCCGTTCACGCGATTGCGGCATGTCGGATTGATTTTGGCCGAGGACGGGCGCAAGATGTCAAAGCGCTGGGGAAATGTTATCAATCCTGATGAAATCGTGGAAAAATACGGAGCCGACGCTATGCGCGTCTACGAAATGTTCATGGGGCCGTTTTCCCAGCCGTGCGCGTGGAATACGAATGGGCTGATCGGCGCCAGAAGATTTTTGGAAAATGTTTATAAAATTAAGCCAAAAATTTGTTCGTCAACCGGCGGAAGAAGGCTGGAAAATCTGTTGCATAAAACAATCAAAAAAGTATCCGAAGATATTGAAGATTTTAAATTCAATACGGCTATTTCCCAAATGATGATTTTTGCCAATGAGTCGGAAAAAGAAATTTCAAAATCGGATTTTGAAAATTTTTTAATAATTTTATCTCCTTTCGCGCCGCATTTATGCGAGGAATTATGGAGCGAGTTGGGAAATAAAGAAAGTATTTTCAAGCAAAAATGGCCCGAATGCGATAAGAATTTAATTAAAGACGAAACAATAAATTTGGTGGTTCAAGTTAATGGAAAATTACGCGATAATCTTGAAGTTTCGGCTGATATTAGCGAAGAAGAAGCAAAAAAAAACGCAATGGAAAGCGAAAAAATCAAGAAATGGATTGATGGAAAAGAAATTTTGAAGGTGATTTTTGTCAAAGGAAGATTGGTGAATATAGTTTTGCGTTGACAATAATTTTTGTTGAGAATATAATGTAAAATATGGAACAGCAAAATATTACAAAAGAATTAAAGCAGGGCCATGAAAATATTGAATTGCGTCTTTCAAATGTGGCATATCGCTTTGAGCTTGAAGAAGTGAAAGAAATGGTTAAGATTTTAAAAAAACAAGTTGAAATGTTGCAAGAAAGAGTTTTATAAATTCGCCAAAAGCCAATTTCCATCCGCTTGTTTTTCCACATAAAAATTAACATTCGCTTTATACCAGGAAAAATATACTTCAGCAGAGTATGTTTTTTTATTTTCCGTTGAGCCGGATAATTTCGCGCCGGACATAATATCGCCCAGCGTTAATTTTCCTTCCGCGTCTAAAAATTCCATAGTGTATTCAACAGCTTTTCGCATTTCAGGAATAAAACAAGACATCGCTTCTTCTGTTTTTCCGCTTCTGATAGCGTTGGCCGCGGAAGAAAATATTCGGCCGGCGCCGCTATTTTCTTCTGGCGAAATTGAAGGAGCGGTTGGCGTCATTGAAAAATATCCGGTATTTATTTTATTCAAATTTTCATCTGTAATCCCAAGCCCTAAATCCCGCATAATATTAAAAGCGTCTTGCGGCCGTCCCAGATAATACGCTTTTTTGTTTTTCGGATAAATATAGTAAGCTTCGCCGTTTTTTTCAACATCAAGCAATATTTTCCCAGAAACATAATCAGGATAAACAACATGGCCGGCGATAAATTCATGGGCCGCACCCAGGCTTAAGTCGCGCATAATGCCGAAAGCGTCGGACGGCCTGCTCAAATAATATTTTTTTTGGTCATTCGGATACATATACCATGCCTCGCCGCGAGATTGAACTTGAAGCAAGATATATCCGGATAATCGCCGGCTTAAGTTTTCTTCGGCAAAAACCGAACGCGGAGCCAGCGCGAGAACGCATATTGAAAAAATCGTTATTAAATATTTTTTTATAAGCATAAGATTGAATGACTTTTTCAGGCTAATTTGATATAATAAATTTATAATTTTAAAAAATATATGTTCAACAAAAAAAAGATGATTTTATTGGCTGCGAGCTTGTTAATCGCCGGTTTTATAATTTTTGTAATTTTCAGCTCGCCAAGCGCTTCTTATAACAGCGCGGCTGATGCCGCCGGCGGATTTCCATATCAAATCGGCCTGACAAATGCTGTTATAATCCCTTGTTTTACAACAGGAAATCCTCCGGTGTGCGCCGGGGGAGAGCTTTGCGCAATAAAGGATCCGGCTTCATGCGCGCTTTATTCCGAAATAAGCGGCAGTCCGGCAGGCGGAATGGGAAGCAATGGAATTTTTTTAAAAACAGCGATCGCAAAATCCGGGTTGGTTTCTGGCGGGCAACTAATAGCAGGCGGTATGTCTCCAGCCGCCATGGATAACGGAGTATTGGCTTCGGCCGGAGGCTGTTTCGGGTGCGTCGCGAAACAAAATTTGGCTGATAAAATTTTTATTTTTTTTGATAAATACATTATAGCAGGATTTAGAAATTAAGTGAAAATTACCGTATGGATTTGCTAAATGAAACAAAGGCGATATGCAAATTGAACAATATCAAGCCTTCCCGTTCGCGCGGGCAGAATTTTTTAATTGAAGAAGATATATACAATCAAATTATTGAGTCGGCCGATTTGCGCGAAGACGATATTGTTTTGGAAGTTGGTCCCGGTTTAGGATTTTTAACCGCAAAGCTGGCTGTTAAAGCGAAAAAAGTAATCGCCGTGGAATTGGATGATAAATTAGTTGAGGTATTAAAATACAGATTAGAAAAGCAAAATATTAAGAATGTGGAAGCGATCAATGAAAATATTTTAAATTTTAAGAGCGAAAGAAATTTTAAAATTGTGGCGAATTTGCCGTATAATATAACTTCGGTTTTTTTAAGGAAATTTTTATCCGAATCTGAAATTAAGCCGAAGCTGATGGTTTTGATGCTGCAGAAAGAAGTGGCTGAAAGAATTTGCGCCAAAGCCGGACAAATGAGTCTGCTTTCGGTGTCGGTTCAGTCTTGCGCCAAGCCGGAAATTTTGCTGACGGTTTCAAGAAAGAATTTTTGGCCCGAACCCGAAGTTGATTCCGCGATTGTGAAAATTTCGCCGGACAGCCGAAATTTTTTCAGCGATAAAATAAATGAAAAAGATTTTTTCCGTTTGGTAAAGTCGGGTTTCAGCGCCAAAAGAAAGATGCTGAAAAATAATTTGGCGTCCGGTTTCGGAATAAGCCAAGCCGAGTCTGAAAACAGAATAACAAGCGCCGGATTTAATCCTAAAATCAGGGCGCAGGAATTGTCGGTGGAAGATTGGGAAAAATTGTTTGTATTTTTCGCGAAATAATGTATAATAAAATAATAATATGCCTATTTTTGATTTACAAAAAATAAGAAATGATTTTCCGATTCTCGGCCAAAAAATTTACGGCAAGCCTTTGGTTTATTTTGACAATGCCGCCACGACGCAAAAACCCAAGATCGTAATAGACAAAATAAGCAAGCTGTACGCCGAACATAACAGCAATATCCATCGCGGAGTTCATTATTTAAGCGAAGAAATGACTAAAATGTATGAATCAGCCAGGCAAAAAGTCCAAAATTATTTGAACGCCAAGTCAATGCAGGAAATAATTTTCACCAGCGGAGCTACCGGTTCAATCAACGCGGCCGCGTATTCTTTCGGAGAAGCGTATATAAAAGAAAACGATGAAATTATTCTGTCTGAAATGGAACACCATTCAAATATTGTGCCTTGGCAAATTATGTGCCAGCGAAAAAACGCAAAAATTAGAGTAATTCCAATCAATCAGAAAGGCGAATTGTTGCTTGGCGAGTATGAAAAATTGATCAATGAAAAAACGAAATTGGTCGCTGTAACACATGTTTCAAATTCTCTGGGAACAGTCAATCCGGTCAAAAAAATCGCGGCTATCGCGCATAAAAACAATATTCCGGTTTTGGTGGACGGCGCTCAAGCCGTTCAGCACGAGAAGATTGATGTTCAGGATATTGATTGCGATTTTTACGCTTTTTCAGGCCATAAAATATACGGGCCGGCCGGAATCGGGGTTTTGTACGGAAAAGAAAAATTTCTTGAAAATATGCCTCCATATCAAGGAGGCGGAGATATGATTGACCGCGTCCGATTTGAACATACGACTTATAACGATTTGCCTTTTAAATTTGAAGCCGGCACCCCGAATTACATCGGAGCTGTCGGATTGGGCGAGGCTTTGGATTATCTCTCTTTAATCGGGCTGAAAAATATACAAGAGTATGAAAAAAAATTGTTGGATTACGCCGCAAGCAAATTGTCGGCGATTGGCGGATTGAAATTATACGGCTCCGCGGAGAATAAAATCTGCATTTTTTCTTTTTTGTTGGACAATATCAGCGCGTATGACACCGGCATGATGTTGGATAAAATTGGCGGAATCGCCGTGCGCACCGGCCACCACTGCACGCATCCTCTTTGGGAATATTATGGGATTGAAGGCACGGCCAGAGCGTCTTTGGTATTTTACAACACTTTTGAAGAAATAGATTTTTTTTGCGAGACTGTTAAAAAAGTCCAAAAAATGTTCGGTTAATTTTTCGGCGGCAATAAACTGAAACCATCTCTATGAGCATACAAGAAATACAGGAGGAAATTATCAGTGAATTCAAGGATTTTGAAAATGATTTTGATAAATACAATTATTTGATAGCGTTGGGAAAAAAATTGCATCCGATTGACTTGAAGTATAAAACAGAAGACAATCTGATCCGCGGCTGCCAATTGAAAGTATGGTTTTATTCGGAATTCAGGGATGGAAAAATTTTTTACGATATTTACAGCGTTTCAGATATCACGAACGGAATTATTTTTCTTTTGAAAAGAGTTTTGTCGGGCAGGAATCCGGAAGAAATCAAAGATGTTGATTTGTATTTCATTGACAGAATAGGATTGAGAGAAAATTTTTCCCCAACACGGGCGAACGGCCTTTGGAAAATGGAGAGAAGAATGAAAGCTGAAGCCGCGGCTTTACGCCTTAATTATTAAAAAATATTTTTTATGCAAAGATGCATGATCTATAACAGGTCTTTGAGATTTTCAAAAACCGTTTACGGAATTTTGGCTTTAATCGCTTTTTTTATCCAGAGCCAATGGTTGATTTTCTCGATCAGCGTATTGATGATTTTTGAAATTTTTTCCATAAAAATCAGCATTCCGTACCAATTTCATGTTTTTGCCAGCAAGAAATTTTTTGCGCAAAGATATAATCCGATAGAGAAAGAATCCGGAGAATTGGCTTTTGTCTGCGGATTGGCGGGCGGGCCTTTATTCATCGGTTTTTTGCTTCTTTATTTCGGAAAATTCATCGGATTCGCCTGGATTTTGATTTTAGCGATCGCGTTTCTTCTGCTTTTATCCGGCATGGCCGGACTTTGCGTCGCGTCTTTGTCGTATGTTATTTTTAAAAAGATTTTTAACGCGTCATAAATGGAAAAAATGGAAAAAGATGAAGAAATTCAAAATAAAAAAATAGGCTGCCCCGAATATGTCAATAAGAACTGTTGGCTTGTAAAAACTTTGAATTATTCGGCATCTGAGCGTTGCCGATACTGCGAATTGAAATTCAGGCATTGTTTGTTTTTCCAGTATTTGGCCATCAGCTTTATTTTGGTTGTTTTTTTGCTATCCGCGTCTTTTGCGATTGAAGGAGAAATTCCGAAATCGGTTGTAATTTCCATTTTCGCGTTCACGATCATATACGGATATTTTTTTAATATTAGCACGGAGAAAATTATCAAAGCCAATTTTTTGCAGAGGAAAGCCAAGGAGGCGTTGGAAAAATTGGCGATGGAGCTTGAAGAAAAAGTTGAGCGAAGAACAAGAAATTTAAAAAAAGCCAACGAACAGCTAAAAGAACTTGACGCGGCAAAATCAGAATTCATTTCCATAGCTTCGCACCAATTGCGCACGCCCCTAACCGTAATTAAGGGGTATATTTCAATGATGTTGGAAGGAAATTTCGGGGCGTTGACCGCCAAAGAAACAGAATCTCTTGAAAAAGTTTTTTTATCAAATGAAAGGCTGATTCAGCTGGTTGAAAATTTGCTTAACATTTCGCGCATTGAATCCGGAAAATTGCAGTTTGATTTCCGCGAAACCGACATCAATAAAATGATTGAAGGCGTCATTGACGAATTATCAGGCAATGCCGAAAAGAAAAATTTATCTTTGCTGTATAAGCCGCCGGCCAAGCCTTTGCCCATGATTAAAGTGGATGATGAGAAAATCAGGCAGGTTGTCATAAATTTGATTGACAACGGCATAAAATATACCAAAAAAGGCGATGTTTCAATCCACTTGGAGCGGCGAGAAGACAAAGTAAGATTTTGCGTTGAAGATTCCGGCATGGGCATCAGGCCGGAAGATATGGTTAATTTGTTTAAAAAGTTTTTCCGCGGAATGAGCGCTTCTTTGTTTCATACCGAAGGCACGGGCCTTGGATTGTATGTTGCCCGCATGATGATTGAAGCTCATCATGGCAAGATTTGGGCGGAATCCGGCGGAACGGGCAAAGGAAGCAAATTTTGTTTTGAATTGCCGATAGAATAATTTTTAAATTCAATAAATATGCAAAATGAAAAAAAAGAAAAATTAAGCGAAAACGGCGGAGAGATAGCCAAAATATTATTAGTTGAAGACGATTCGTTTTTGCGGGATATATGCGAAAAAAAATTAAAAAAGGAAGGTTTTAATGTGGAAACCGCGGTTGACGGCCGAGAAGCCGTAGAAAAAGCCGGCGAGTTTAAGCCTGAACTTATTTTGCTTGATATCATTCTGCCGGTTATGGACGGTTTTGAAGTGTTGAAGCGAATTCGTTCGCATAACGATGAATCGGTTAAAAAAACGCCGGTTATTATGCTGACCAATCTCGGGCAAGAGGAGGACAGTAAAAAAGCTTTGGCTTTGGGGGCGAACGATTATTTGGTGAAAGCGTATTTCACCACGGAAGATATAATTCAGAAAATAAAAAAGAGATTGGGATTATAATCAAATCATGCTATAATAAATATAAATCAATAATTTATGCAAATCGGAAAAGTGAAAGAAATAAAAAAAATCAACGCGATATCGTTTGCAAACGCGGCGGCGTTAATGTATGGTTTTGTCGGATTTTTCGCGTCTTTTGTTTTGGCCGTATCGGTTATCGCTTTTCTTATCGCGAATGAAAATTCCGGAGGTTCCATTATTTTGATAACTTTATTCAATATCGGAGCGGGATTGCTATTGGGAATTTTGTCTTTTGCATTCACGGCTTCAATCGGTTGGATTATGGGATACGCGGCCGCCGGGATTTATAATTGGTTCGCCAAGAGATCGGGAGGAATTAAAATTGAATTGGCCGATTTCATTGACGCGCCCGAAATAAGCAATCAAGATAATATAGTAAAGATTGAAGATAATTTATAATTTTATGCCGCAAATCAACGATAGTCGCGATTTATTGAATATAACCATAGCTTTGTCAATTCTGCTGTTCACATTTTTTTCATGCTGGGCGATTTATTATTTGGCGAAAATTTTACAGCAATTTTTTAAAGTTATCAAAGAGGTGCGGGATCGCCTGAATAAATTTGATGAATTGATGAAAGTCATAAAAGAAAAAATAGACCATAGCGCCTCTTATTTGTTTTTGATCGGTGAAGGAGTTAAAAAATTGGTTGAAGCGATAAAAGAAAGATCGGATAAAAAGAAGAAAAGCAAAAAATCGCAATAAAATTTTTTATTTTATATATCCGCATTCTTTGTTTGAGCATTTGGTTTCGCCTTTCTTGGCGTCTTCAATCAGCAGGCTGCCGCAGTCGGGGCATTTTTCTCCAGTTGGTTTTCCCCAAAAAGCGGTTTTGCAGTCAGGATATTGGTCGCAAGCGTAAAAAATTCCGCGCTTGCTTCGTTTTTGGATTATTTCTCCTTTGCCGCAGACAGGGCATTTTATTCCCGTGCTGTTATTCCCTCCGGCGATATTTTTTAAATTTTTGCATTTGGGATAAGCCACGCATGCCAAAAATGGACCGAATTTTCCGATTTTAACCGCCATCTCCGAACCGCATTTTTCGCATTTTTCGCCTTTGTATTTTTCTTTAAGCTTTTCTATCTCTTTGCTGTCGGCTTGTCCGTTGCGATTTTTGTCCGATCCGGGCAGTGATTTTATGTTTTTGCATTCCGGAAAAGCGCTGCACGCCAAGAATTTTCCATAACGGCCGGTTTTGATTATCATGGGCGCTCCGCATTTGTCGCATTTTTCGTTTGATTTTTCTTCGGGCATAATGTCTTGTTTATTTATTTCTTGATATTTATTTTCCAAGTTGTCATGAAACGGCCGGTAAAATTCTTCAATCACCGGTTGCCATTCAGCATTTCCGTCCGCGATCGCGTCCAAGTCGTTTTCCAATTTGGCCGTGAATTGATAATCAACGACATTGGGAAAATGTTCAACCAGCAAGTCGTTGACCACAAAAGCGATATCGGTTGGCTCAAGCCGCTTGCTTTCGTCGCGGCGCGCGTAGTTCCTGTCAATTATCGTGGCTATTGTCGGGGCGTAAGTTGACGGGCGGCCGATGCCGTATTTTTCCAGCTCTTTAACCAAGCCGGCATCGGAATATCTGGCCGGCGGTTTGGTGAAATGCTGGTCTTTTTTTATTTCTTCCACTTTAAGCTTTTCTTTCATTTTTAATTCAGGCAGTTCTATATCTTGGCTTTTTTCCGGATAAATTTTCAGATAGCCGTCAAATTTGAGAATTTGGCCGTTGGCCCTGAATTGATAAGCGGTTTTTCCGGCGTCAATGTCAACAACCGTCGCGTCAACCAAGGCTTCGGGCATTTGGCTGGCCAAAGCCCTTTGCCAGATCAGTTTATATAATTTGTTTTGATTGGGATTGAGTTTGCCGGAAACCGATTCAGGGGAGCGCGAAGCTTCGGAAGGCCTGATGGCTTCATGCGCTTCTTGCGCGCCTTTTGATTTTGTTTTGAATCGGCGCGGAGATTTGAGCGCGTAATCGGCGCCTAATTCGGATTTTAAATATTCGGAAGCGTCTTCAAGAAATTTGTCGGCCAGATTCAGCGAGTCGGTTCTCATATAAGTTATGAATCCTATTTCATAAAGCTGTTGAGCGATCATCATGGTTTGCTTGGCCGAGAATCCGAGCCAGCGGTTGGCGGTTTGCTGGAGGCTGGAAGTCGTGAAAGGTTTGGGCGGCTGTCTTTTGGCTTGTTTTTTTTCCAAATCA
>JAZDFM010000030.1:0-2786 GCA_043807825.1 bacterium
AGCGAAAAGAGGTGGTTTTATTATATTATCGCATTTTTAAAATTTTTACAATGGAAGGATGGCTGAGTGGCCGAAAGCAGCACACTGCTAATGTGCTGAACCTTAATCGGTTCCGTGGGTTCGAATCCCACTCCTTCCGCCAATTTACAATTTCAGCGTTTTGGGCGGTGTTTGCCTCGCGGCTTCGCCGCTCGGCTGGCGCGCTACGCGCGCAAAGGGCTGATTTTGAAAGGATTTGCCACGCTCCGCGCGGCAAAAAAGAAATGTTTTGGTTTTGGATTAGGAAGTTCGTTTTGGCGAAGCCAAAAGCAAAACAAAGTTTTGCCAACCAATCTTTTTTGTGTTCCGCCTTTGGCGGAACACAAAGCGATAATTTTTTAATATTTTGACTGCCAAATATATGACAAAAGAAAACAAAACAACAAATCAAACCAGAAAGTTTTTCATCTACGCCCGCAAATCAACCGACACAGAAGATCGGCAAGTGCGAAGCATTGGCGACCAGATTTCTGAATTGCAGGAATTGGCGAAAAAAGAAAATTTGGAAGTTGTTGACACCATTGTTGAAAAACAAACAGCCAAAAAACCTGGTCGCCTTATGTTTGCCGATATGCTCAAAAGAATTGAAGCGGGCGAAGCAACGGGAATTTTAGCTTGGCACCCTGACAGATTAGCCCGAAACTCCGTTGACGGCGGACAAATCATTTATCTTGTTGATACGGAAATAATCAAAGAGCTAAAATTCCCAACTTTCTGGTTTGATCCAACACCGCAAGGGAAATTTATGCTTTCAATCGCTTTCGGGCAGTCAAAATATTATGTTGATAATCTTTCGGAGAATATAAAACGAGGACATCGGCAAAAATTGAAAAACGGACTTTGGCCTCAAATGGCTCCGCTTGGATATTTGAATAATCGGGAAACAAAACAAATTTATTTGGACGAGGAAAAAGCTCCTTTGATAAAAAAGGCATTTGAGGCCTACGCTTCGGGAAATCACACTTTGAAAAATCTCCGAAAGATTATCAACGGGCTTGGTTTGCGAGGGCGGCGAGACGGTTTGCTTTCCGTTTCAAATTTTCAGTATCTGCTTCAAAATCCTTTTTATTACGGCATAATCCGCTATAACGGCGAATTTTACAACGGAAAGCACGAACCGATTATAACAAAGAAACTTTTTGACGAATGCCAAGAAGCGATGAAACGAAAATCAAAACCGCAAAAAACGGATAAGATGAAATTTTTTCTTTATCGCGGATTTTTTCATTGCGCGGAGTGCGGATTTACCATAACCGCGGACAAGAAAATTAAGCCGAGCGGAAAATCATACACTTACTACTATTGCACCAAGAAAAATCCGAATCATGTTTGTTCGCAAAATGTTTTCACGAGAGAAGAAAAAATTTCATCTCAAATAAAAAAGGAAATTCAAAAAGTTTCTTTGTCCGATGATTGCACCGATTGGATGTTGGCAGAATTGGAAAAAGAACAAAAAGAAAAGGCGCAATCATCTCGCTTTTTTGCTCAAAAATTTAAAAACGAAATAAAAATGATTGACGAGAAATTGGAAAAATTGATGAACGCTTATCTTGAAAGCGTTTTGAATATCCGAGAATATCAAGAAGCGAAAAATAAACTCGTCAATCAAAAACAAGTTTTGAAAGACAAAATAACAGCTTTTGAGCAAAAAAGCGTTAATCGGTTCGAACTCGCCGCCAAATTCATAAAAACCGCAAACCAAGCCAAAATTATCGCTTTGCAAGAAAATCCCGAAGGGATTCGGGATTTTCTAAAAAAGATTGGTTCGAACTTCCTAATCCAAAACCAAAACATTTCCTTTTCGCCGCGCGGAGCGTGGCAAATCCTTTCAAAATCAGCTCTTTGCGCGCGTAGCGCGCCAGCCGAGCGGCGAAGCCGCGAGGCAAACAACGCCCAAAACTCTGAAATTGTAAATTGGCGGAAGGAGAGGGATTTGAACCCTCGAAGGCTTTTACACCTTACACGCTTTCCAAGCGTGCGCACTCGACCGCTATGCGATCCTTCCAAATTTTTATTTATTTAACAATTCACTGATTATGCTCTTCATACCTTTATTCTCTCGGCCGTCAAGCGTGGTAAAATCTTCAAACGGGTAAGCGCCCGGATAAATATTGCCGTTGACGAAAATTGTCGGCGTGCCGGTAACGCCGGCCTTATCGCCTTGGTTTTTTTGCTCTGTAATTTTTGCTTGGTATTGGCCGCTGTCCAGGCACTGATTGAATTTATTCTGGTCCAGCCCTAAATCCACCGCGTCTTGTTTAAATTGCTCAACGCTCATGCGGCCGGCCGTATTATCAAAAAATAACTTATCATGCATTTCCCAAAATTTACCCTGTTCGCCGGCGCATTCCGCCGCCTCGGCCGCTTTCTCGGCATCCGGATGGCCGGCCAAAGGATAATTCCTGAAAGTTATGGCAATTTTATCTTTAAAATTTTCTTCTATTATTTTCATAGTCTGGAAAAATTTAACGCAAAACGGGCATTCAAAATCACTGTAAACTATCATCTGTACCGGCGCTTTCGGGTCGCCCCAAATATGGTCGGTTGCGTCAATCGGCCTTAGAATTTGCCCGCCATTATCGGTCGGCGCTTTACCTTCTTTAGCCATTAAAATAAAACCCATGGCAATTATGGCAACGGCAATAATTATAATTATTTTATTTTGTTTGGACATAGAGTAAAATTATTAATTTTTAATTTTGTAATTTTTAAATAATACTTAAATTTTTAATTTTTAAAAATTAAGA
>JAZDFM010000031.1:0-19998 GCA_043807825.1 bacterium
TAAAAAACAAAGCCGCCGTTTAGCTAAATCCAGGCAAATGAAAAACAAAGAACAGATTGAAAAACTTATGCAATTTATTGATAAAAAATTGTCAAAATCTAATTCTTAAAAGTGTTAATTATGTTCGTGGACTTGAACATAGGATGTATTAGGGGTGCTTGACACGGGGCTAAGAATATATTATTACATCATATAACAACTAACAACGAGTATCCAGCTGCGCAAATTTTATTTATTCTTTTATTATCAACAATATCACTTTTGGCATGGTGAAATAAAAAATAATATTATGGAAAAATTAAAAAGAGAAATATCGCCGGCGGAAATTGAGTTGTCGGAAGCCGGAAAAAAATTGCATGACCTTGCCGAAAGTTTTATTAACACGGGTGATAAACAAGCCGTGGAAACGGTAAAACAAATTTTGGAAACCATAGACAAAACAAAAATAGAAGAAATGAGCGGCTTGAAATTGGCAATCCATGAAAAATTGATGGAATCTATGCGTAAAAAAAGCGAAGCTGATTTTATGAGCGAAGTAATGGGAAAAAGTTGCGGATACACATTGCCGCCATCTGAAGTTTAATGATCGCTTATTTTATATTCGGAATGAGTTTTTTGATATTGTCAAACATGTTGTTTTTCAAATTTTGCTTTATTTTATTTCTCGCCGTGGAAGTTTTGACGAATTTCAGCCAATCGCGATTCGGGCCTTTGCGTTTTTTCTCAGTGATTATTTCAACCAAATCTCCGTTTTTCAACTCTTGATCAAGAGAGGCTATTTTATCGTTGACCAAAGCGCTTACGGCTTGATTTCCGACATTTGAGTGCACATAGTAAGCGAAATCAATCGGCGTGGCTCCTTCTGGCAGATCGAAAACATCGTTTTTGGGAGTGAATACGAAAATGCGGTTATGAAAAACATCAAATTTTATTTGCTTGATAAAATCGCGCGTATCCTCGGTTTCTTTTTGTATGTCCAAAATTTCTTTAATCCATTCAGGCTGTTTTTTCGCGTTATTTTTATACAGCCAATGCGAGGCTATGCCATACTTGGCTTTTTCATCCATTTCTTTGGTTCTGATTTGAAATTCTGTTGATTTTCCTTCGGGGCCGTAGACTGTCGTGTGAAGAGCCTGATAGCCGTTCGGTTTGGGCACGGCTATGTAATCTTTAAACCTTCCAGGATTAGGCCTCCAAAGAGAATGGATTATGCCTAAAGTTTTGTAGCAATTGGCAATATCCGGCACGATCACTCTTAAAGCGAAGACATCGTAAATTTCGTCAAATTTTCTGTCTTTTTTCTGAAGTTTTAAAAAAATGCTGTAAAGATGTTTGAACCGGCTTAAAATATTGAAAGGGATTTTAGCCTCGCGCAATTTGGCGCCGAGCATATTTTTTGTTTTTTGGATGTATTGATTGTGCTCAAGTTTTTTTTCAACTTCGTATTTGTAAGCCAATTTTTTGTAATCCTCGGGGTATAGATGCTTGAAGCAAATATCTTCTATTTGCCATTTTAATCGCCATATTCCCAGGAGGCCGGCGATCGGAGCGTAAATTTCCAAAGTTTCGCGCGCGATTCTCTGCCGTTTTTCCAGAGGAAGAGAATCAAGAGTCCTTAAATTGTGCAGGCGATCGGCGAATTTAATCAGAATCACCCTTAAATCTTGAGCCATGGCCAAAAACATTTTGCGCAGGCTCTCTCGGTATCTTTCAATTCCGCGATATTTTATTTTGCTTAATTTCGTTATGCCTTCAACAAGATCGGCTATTGTTTTGCCGAAATTTTTTTCTATTTCAGGCAAGGAATATTCGGTGTCTTCAGGAATATCATGCAATAATCCGGCGATAACCGTTTCCATATCGGCTTTGATTTGCGCCAAAACAAAAGCCGTATGCAAACAATGCTGAATGTATGGTTCGCCGTTTTTCCTTTTTTGGCCGGCGTGCGCTTTAACAGCGAAATCATAAGCAAGCTGAATCATGGTTGCGTCAGCTTTCGGGTTATTTTCCTTGAAGCTGTTGATTACCTGGCTTATGTTCATTTTGTTTGCTTTTGTTATTTTGTTTATGTTATAATATTATTACAAAATCGCGCGAAAGTCAATTTAACAAAAATTATTTTTTTCCATGCCTACTCGTTTTAAATATTCCAAGATTTTAAAAATATCAGCGTGTTTTTTTATCGCGGCGGCTATTGTTTTGCTATTGTCAAATTTCGTTTTGGCCGCGTCGGTGCCTGATGTTGGAATAACTTACCCCGAAGGCACCGGATTAAGCAATTCGCAGGACATAAGAATAATCATCGCCAGAATAATCAGAATAATTTTGGGATTTTTGGGAATTATAGCCGTTGGTTTGATAATTTACGCCGGCTGGCTTTGGATGTCCAGCCAAGGCAGTGAAGAAAAAATAGAGCAAGCGAAAAAGATATTGACAAACGCCATTATCGGTTTGATAATCATTTCGGTTTCATTCGCGATCGCGAGTTTTGTTCTTAACAAATTGCTTGGCATTCCGAGCGGAGATTCGGCTGTAAATCAAAGCGGAGGTGGCGGAGGGATTTCAGCTTTGGGGTCGGGAATAATAAATTCGCATTATCCGGAGCGCGGGCAGAAAGATATTGCCAGAAACACCAAAATAGCGATTTCGTTCAAAGAAGCGATTGATCCGTCAACCATGATGTCTGGCGATAAGATTAACGCGCAAAACATTAAAATTTATAAAACAAAAGACGGATTGTCGGGCGCTGTTAATTTTGACATAAGCGCCGGCAAAACCGATGACAATAAAACTTTTATTTTCAAGCCTTCGCAATATCTGGGTTCGCCGGCCGAAAAAATTTGGTATTCAGTTGCTTTGGGAAAAAACATAAAAAAAATAAGCGGAGATTCGGCTTTCGGGTCTGTTATCGGAGATATCGCTTATGATTGGATGTTTGAAGTCGGAACTTTTATTGACAACACTCCTCCCAAAGTTGAAAGCGTGATTCCTCAACCAAGCTCAACCGAGCCGAGAAATGTTGTCGCGCAGATAAATTTTTCAGAAGCTGTTGATCCTGTTTCGTCCAGCGGAATTTTTAAAGCCGGAAGCGGATTCGGCAATATTAAAATTATTGATAATTCGTCCGGCGGATTGATAGACGGAAATTTTTATATTTCCAATCAGTATAAAACCGTGGAATTTTTAACTTTTGACGATTGCGGCGTAAATTCTTGCGGACAGACTGTTTATTGCTTGCCCGGAAACAAGCAAATCAAAGCTTTTATCAGCGCCGCGAACTTAATCTCGGCGGATTCCGCGTCAGCGGTTTTTCCTTATACCGGAGTGGTTGATATGGCGGATAATTCTTTTGACGGCAATGGCGACGGTTTGGCGCAAGGTCCGAAATCGCAGAGCGCTTTGGAGCCGTATAACGCGAACGGAAAAACGCATGAAGGCCAAGGCGATGATTATTATTGGCTGTTTAACACCAATAATGCCATTGACGCTTCGGCGCCGAAAGTGAACCAGATAAATCCGCCGGCCGGAGCCGGAGGCGTGGATTTGTCAGTCGCGCCCAAAGCGGTTTTCTCAAAACTATTGATGAGTTCGTCTTTGAACAGCTCAAGCGTGAATTTTAAAGGCCAAGGTATTGATTACAATTATTGGATAACCAAAAATGATGATTTCAGCGGCCATAAAACATCCATCAGCATAAATCACGATCAGTTTAATGAAAATTCCAATTACGCTGTCCAGCTTAACTCTGGCATAAAAGACATTTATCAGAATTGCTATACTCCTTGTTCAGGACTTGGAATAACAGGAAATCCGTCTTGTTGCAACGGGCAGGCGAGCGGCAACAGCAGCTGCCAATAATAAAAATTAAAATGCAAAAATCAAAAATCAAAATTTATTTTATTTTTGCCTGCGTCGCGATTGCCATGCTGGCGTTTTCTCATTTCGCTTCAGCCGCGGCCGGGTCTGATGTGGGTTTGGAGCCGGCGGCCGGAATCGGGCTGGCGAATTCCGATCCGAGGATTATCGCGGCAAATATTATCAGGATGATTTTGGGATTTTTGGGCATCGCGGCCGTTTGCTTGATAATTTACGCCGGCTGGCTTTATATGACCGCCGAAGGCGAAGAAGAAAAAGTTGAAAAAGCCAAAAAAATATTGATAGGCGCTTCAATCGGAATGGCGATTTGCTTAGCGTCTTTCGCTATCGCGAGTTTTGTTTTGAATCGTTTGATGGATGCTTCAGGCGCTGAAACAGGAATTTCCGATGACAGCGGAGCCGGAACCATATATTCCGGAGGAGGAATTTCAGGATTGCCCGAAGAAGGCCAGCCTTGTTTGAAAGATTCGCTTGATGTCCAATGCGCCGCGGGAATTTGCGACGCGGGATTGAACTGCTCAAGCGCGAGTTGCTTATGTGAAAAAACAGATAAACCGGCGGAAGGCCAAAAATGCGACGGCGACGCCAATCTTGCCGGATGCCAAGCGGTTGATTGTGCGGATAATTTAGTTTGTTCTTCTGGCGATGATTGTTCTTGCGCCAGAACTCCTTTAATCGCCTGGATAAGCCCTGTTAGCGATGGCGCGCCTGTCGGAACAGCCGGCAATTTTATCACCATAGGCGGAAGATATTTTGGAACTTCAACCGGGCAAGTGATTTTTATGGGAGATCCCAATAAACCCGATGATGATAAAATCGCTTTATTCCCCAATCAAGTTAATCCGCTGTGCGACAGTTTTTGGCAAGACAATCAAATTATAGCCGTGGCGCCTGTCGGCGCGGTTGCCGGCCCGATTAAAGTGGTTGACTCTGAAAATTATTATGACACAACCGATAATGCCAGAGGCGCGCTTATTAAAGATTTCGCCATTGATAATATTAAGCGGCCGGGAATATGCAAAGCCGATCCCGCGATCGGAGGCTTATCCGATAAATTTAATTTGCAAGGCAATTCTTTTGACAGCGCCGAGCATTCTGTTTTGTTCGGCGGCAGCGCCGGATCTGTAGCGGCCGACAACATAACCGGCTGGAGCAAAACTTCCGTGAACGCGTCGGTGCCCAATATCAAAGATGGCAGAAATTCGGTTTTTGTCAGAGCGGATAATATCAATTCCAATGATCTTGTTTTTACTGTCGCGAATTTGTCAGATGCCAATCCAGCCATTGAATATATTGATCCGGCGCAAGGGCCCGTCGGGCAATACATCACTATTTACGGCCGCAATTTTAAATCTTACAGCGCGCAAAAAAGCTCGGTGAAATTTTATTTGCCCGCGGATCCGAATTCCAAAATAAACGCCGATATTGATTTTCCGGACGCTTGCCGCGATAACTGGTGGCATGCAAATTATATTACAGTCAAAGTTCCCAAAGTGAACAATTTCTCGGAGTATAAAGTTGAAGTGTCAAATTCCGACGGCAAAATAAGTTCGCCGGCTGATTTTATAATCAATAATAAATCGCTGTCTCCGGGAATTTGTTCGTTGAATCCTGATAATGGCCCGGTAGGATGGCCTGTTTCCGCCAATGGCGAAAAATTCGGTTCCGGACAAGGATCAGGCCGAGTTCAGTATTTTAATAATAAAGACGGTTCAGTCCGCGGATGGAATGATAAAAAAATTGATTCCAATGTTCCCGCCGGCGCCGTGAGCGGGCCGTTCAAGATAATAGACGGCGATGGAATTTTAAGCAATTCTCTGCCTTTCCGCGTCGGAAAATGTTCAGCCAATTCCGAATGTTTGAGCGGGGAAGAATGTTGCGGAGCGGGTTCGTATTGGTCGGGCATCTGCCGCGCGGCCGGTTCTTGCTCTCAAGGCTCTCCGACAGCTTGCGGTTTCGGATGGACATTTTCAACCAAATCCGGGCAATGTTCGGCCAATCAAGAAAAATGCGATATACCAAGCGCGGTTCCGGGCAGCGATATAACTTTTCATTGTTGCGCGCGCGGGCAATGCAATAAAATAACAGGCCAATGCGACGGTTGCGCCGCCAATAAGCCCGACCAATGCGACGGAGATTTGCAATGCTGTTCTTCGGGCGGATGCAAAGATTCGGATTCTGACGGAAAAACAGAATGTTCTGATGGAGAATCATGTTCGGGCAGAGGATTGAACCAATGCTCAAGCGGTTATTTCTGCCCCAACTCTCCGGGCAAATGCTCAACTTACGGCGGAGGCTCTGTTGTTGAAACCGGAAATTGCGATTACGGCTGTAATAATTTTAACGCTTGCAAAACCGATTTGTGCGAATATAAATCAAGCATCAACAGATGCGCTGAAAAAAATCATGTTTGCGCGTTGCCGAAAATCATCAATGGTTCGGCCGCAGCCGAATGTTTGCCTTATTCCGGAAAAGACAGATGGATAATTAAAACTCTTTCTTCTTGCCCGAGCGGCTGGACAAATATAGGTTCCGGCCGCTGTGTTGAAAATAATACCTTTTGTTCGGCTTGCTCCGCCGGATTCAAGTGCGTTAAAGAAACCGATAGCGCGATCGCGGGGGTTTGTTCAATTGATCAAAGTGTTTGTCCGGTTGGTTCAATATGCGGAAGCGATGATAAATGCGTAAAAAAAGACAGTGCCGCTTGCGAATGTTGCTGCCGCATCGGGCATGACAGCGAAGATTGCTGTTCGCCTTTGAAATGCGAAGGAAAGTGCGGAAGCGATATAACGGCGAATACCAATACTTACGGCAGCTGTTCGGGATGCGGCAGTGTCGGAACCACTCAAGAGGAACATAATAAAGCGTGCAATTGTTCCGGAACCAGCGGTAAATTCTGCTTAATTGATTCTGCCAATCCGGCCGGAGCATGCAAAGACTGTTCGCAAATCAGCGACGCGTCAATTTGCGGAACTCAAGGAGCCGGAGTATGCTGTGTTGACGCTAAAAATAAAAACGCTTGCGTCGGAGGATCGGCGCCTTATGCGAAAGCAAGCCCTGACTATAATTATTGCGCTTATTACGAATGCGCTTCGGGAAGCTGTTCGGATTCGGCTGTCGCTTCTTCAAGCGCCAAGAGTTATAAAACTTTGGCGGAATGCGATAATAAATGCGTTCAATCCGCCCAATTCGGAAATACTTGCTTTAACAATGTTGACTCAAATAAAAATTGCGAAATAAACAAATGCGTCGGTTTTTCCTGCATCAATGAAGACGGTTCGGGCGCGTCGGCGCGAAAATGCGGAACTTGCTGTTGCGATCCTTATGCCGAACAGGACAGCTGTAAAAATATAAATCAATTTTTATCATGCAAGCCTAATCAAGCGCCTTGCTCCGGAGAGAAGCGCGGACTTTGTTGCGGTTGCGGCAAAGACAGCGAATGCGGAGACGCGAATATTGTTGGATGTGGCCAAGACGCATGCTGTAAGGCCAGACCGAGCGTTGTTGAAACCGCGCCTCGCGATGCGGCTGAAGCTGTTTGCCGCAACGGGCTTATCAGCGCCGTTTTTGACCAGCCCATGCAGACAAGCTCTTTTAAAGATAATATTATAGTGGCGGGAGAATACGGCCTTGAGCAATGTCCGGCAGAAACCCAATATCTTACCGAGTCTTACAAAGTAAGTTTGTTCGGCAGATTGGCGAAATTTATATCCAGGCTTCCTTTATTGAATAAAATTTTGACAAAACAAGCCAGCGCTTTGAGCGGAAATTTTTGCGCCGTTCAAGGTTCTGTAAGCGGTTATGCCGCGGGTAAAACAACAGCGCTTGAATTCAAACCGAATAGCGCGCTGGATGCAAATAGAAAATATTATGTTATAATAAAAAGCGGGGCTTTAAGCAATGACGGCATAGGATTAAAATCCATGGATGAAAAAACTTTCAACGGAACAAGCTTTAATGGAAAAATTTGGTCGTTCACGACAAAAAGCGAAATTTGCTTGATTGATTATGTCGGAATAAGCCCGAAAAGTTATTTGTTCAATACATCGGTGAATAACGCGGATGATGACAATGCCGCGGAATCGGATTATGACACGATCGCGGACAGCGATAAAATTTTCCGTTCAACCGCTTATTCTTCGGATAAACAGCCCATATTCCAAATTGAAAATGTTTATAACTGGAGATGGGATTGGATCATAGACGATAAGTCGGTTGTTAAGTTTAAGAACGGAGAAAACGCCCTTGACGACAGCCGATCGCAAACTTTCGCGGCGCAAAATGTGAAAGAAGCGCATACTTTGGCCCATGCCAGAGCCACCGTAACGCAGGATAGCGCGAATAAGTCCGCGATAGGTTTGTCTAAAGAAAACACGGCTGAAATTTATGTGTTTTTATGCGCAAATCCTTGGCCATGGTTCAAAGATGACGGCAGTTGGGAGCCATGGAGGGACGCGCCGGGAAATTGTTCGGCCGCGGCCGGGAATTGTTCAAATGCCAATTTTGAAGTTTATTATTGCAGAGACGCCGGAAAATTTGGAACAGTTGATGATTTGCCGGCTATTTTAAGCGACAGCGCCGTCATCCGAGGGTCATCGGCTGAACAGAATATTTTAAAAGAATTTTATTTTTTCAGAGAAAGCCTTCCTGATGTCGGCGGAGTGAATTTGGCGACCACGACCAATGATATAATTAAGCAAGGGAACAGAGCCGGATTAACTTGGCGGTCGGCGGTTTTGCCAAGCGGGCAAGTTTTGGATAAATATTCGGTTTATTACGGATCAAGGGCGGGAAGTTATGAGCAATCAGTTTCCACTGCTTCTCCGGGGACGGCGGCGGCGCCTTTTATTGTCAGCGATTTAACCAATGGAGTCAAATATTATTTCGCGGTTACGGCAAAATACAAAAGCGGATCGGAGAGCGCGTATTCAAATGAAACGAGTTTTATTCCGGCTGATGATTGGGCGCCGCAAACTCCGCAAAATTTAACAGGTTCGTCCATTGAAGGCAAAGCCGCGATTTCTTGGCAAGCCAATCAAGACGATGCCGCGATTTACAAAATTTATTACGGAGCTGAAAGCGGATCGGCCGGCGCGTCAGCCAGCCTTGATAAAAGCAAATGTTCGCCGACAACCGGAAAATGCGATATTGAAATCAGCGGGCTTACGGCCGGAACAAATTATTATTTTTCAGCTTCAGCGCTGGATATTCAAGCCAATGAAAGCAAAAAATCAAAAGAGATTATAATTCAAATTAAATGAGATGGTTTTAAAGCTGTTTCGTAACGAAATTTAGATATTTTTCGCCAAGACAAGGAAAGCAAGCAAAATGATTGAGCCGTAGCAGCAGCTACGATGAAAATCATTTTGTGCGGCTTGACGAAGTTTTGGCGGAAAATAGCAAATTGCAGTAGAAACAGTTTTGAAATCATCTCAATAAATAATTTTATGTTTGACGAACTTGATCAAAAAAATGCCGCGCGGTCAAGCGCCGAAGATATTTTTTCCGAAACCGATAAAACGGCGAAACCGGAACCGTTCGCGCCAAGAGGAGATAATTTTTCTCCGGCCGTAAAAACTGTTATTCCGGCTAATGTTGGTTTTTTGAAAAATAAATTTTTGGTTCTCGGTTTGATATTCGGAGGCTTGATAGTCATAATCGCGGGCGGATATTTCGGATTGAGAGTCATGGTGAAAAATTCTTCAACAATAAATAATATTGAAACAGATTTTCAAGCCGACAAAGACATTTTGCCTAAATCAGAAACGCCCGCGATAACAAATGATTCAACAAATCAAGCTGTTCAGCCCGCCGCCGTTCAGCCGGTTGACAGCGACCTTGACGGCTTGACCGATGAAGAAGAAGTTGCGCTGGGCGCGGAAATCAATAATGCCGATACTGACGCTGACGGATTGACTGACAGAGAGGAAGCCAAGGTTTATTTAACCGATCCGCTCAAAGCCGATACTGACGGCGACGGTTATCTTGACGGAGATGAAATTAAAAATAATTATAATCCGAACGGAGCCGGAAAATTGCATGAAATAAAATAAAAATTATATGTTTGATTTTTTTAAAAAAAACAAACTTGAAAAGACGGAGCAAATTGAAAAAGAAATCGTTGAAAATGAAAAAGAAAGCATGGCGATACATGTGATGCCCGAACGGTTCCGCAATCAAACCGTCAAACAGCATGGCGCCAAAACCGCCGGTTTGGCGATAATTATCGGAGGGATCGTCGTTTTGCTTATAGTTTCCGCGGTTTTGTATTATTTTCTGTTTGTCAAAACAAATACGGCTGTTGTCAAAGAACAGAATTCGCCTGTTGAAAACGGCATTGAAAAACAGCCGGAAAAGACTGTTGAAATTCCGGAAAATCCGGTAGCGACCGGAACCGGCCAAATGACTTTGCCTTCCGAAGATGAAACAGTTCCGGCGGATGAAGCGACAACGACGCCGGAAGCTGATTTGGGAGAAACCGAGTTGGCTTTAAAAATCGGAATTGACGGCGACAATGACGGTCTGACCGATACTGAAGAGATTATTTTAGGTTCGGACGCGTTTGTTCCTGATACTGACGGCGACGGTTATCTTGACGGCCCCGAGCTTATAAATTTATATAATCCGGCCGGAACCGGCAAATTGGCGGAAAATCCGCATGTTTCGGTTTATGAAAATAAAACTTTTTCTTACAGCTTGCTTTATCCGTCCGCTTGGCAGATGAGCGTTAACGGCGGAGATGATTCGTTAATGTTTAAAACCGGAGATAACCAGTTCATTCAAATAATAGTCCAGCCGAATGTCAACAAACAGAATCTTAATGAATGGTATATGGAACAGGTTGGAGTCGCGCAAATTGAAGAATCTTATATCATGAGCGGCGACGGCTTGGCCGGAATTAAAAGTCCAGACGGATTAAACATATATTTGATGGACGGCAGGCAAAATTACATATTCAGCCTCACTTATAATCTGGGCGGCGGAACGGTTTTGGAATATTCTGATATTTTCCAAATGATGGTTAAGTCGTTCAATTTAAAAAATTGATATGCGCGGAATTCGCTCTAATATTGAGATTAACAATAAAGCCGGATACGATATTGATTTGAATTCTGTCAGAAAAATCGTTGAAGCTTTTTGCCGCGTTTATAAAATAAATAAAAATAAAAATATTTCCATCGCTTTCGTGAGCGGGGCCGAAATGAGAAAATTGAATTCAGTTTATCGCGGGATTGATAAGACAACCGATGTTTTGTCGTTTGAAGGGCAAGGGGATTTTTTGGGAGAAATCGTGATTGATTGCGGGCAGATAAAACAACAAGCCGTAGATTTTAACAATAGCGCCGAAGACGAATTGATTTTTATTCTGGCGCACGGCCTTCTGCATTTGATAGGCTATGACGATAAAACCGAAAAAGCAAGGCTGGAAATGATCAGGCAAGGCGAAAAATTCATTAAAAAACTTAAAAAATTATGATCAGCGCTTCACGATTATTAAAAAGTTTCGGCTACGCGATCAAGGGATTGTTGAAAACTTTCCGCGAAGAGCAGAATTTGAAAATTCAAACTTTCGCCAGTTTATCGGTTTTGATCGCCGGATTTTATTTTTCAATCAGCATAATTGAATGGTCCGTTTTGATTCTGTCCGTCTGCTTTGTTTTAACCGCGGAGATCGCCAACAGCGCGGTTGAGCGGATTACCGATGTTTTAAAGCCCAGAATCAATTCTTATGTGAAAGAAATAAAAGATATTATGGCCGCGGCGGTTTTATTATCGTCAATCTCGGCTTTGATAATATGCTTGATAATATTCTTGCCTTGCATATTTGGACATTAAGATAATTTTTTAGTATAATAATCAACATATGAGAGAAAACATTATCGCCGGGCTTGATATAGGATCAACTTCCATCAGATTGGTGGCCGGCCAAAAAACATCAAATGAATCCGGAGAGCAATTGCAAATTTTAGGCGCGGTCACCGTACCGGCCGAAGGAATAAACAGATCGGTTGTCAACAGCATAGAAGACGCAACTTCGGCTATTTCGGCTTGCCTTGAAAAAGCCGAAAGGCTGATAGGCGTGCCCATAACCAATGTTTGGGTCGGCATAAACGGGCCGAATTTAAAATGTGAAAAAAGCCAAGGGGTTGTGGCGGTCGGCAGAAGCGATAATGAAATAACCGAAGATGATGTTAATCGCGCTGTTGAAGCGGCTCAAGCTTTGTCGGTTCCGCCGAATTATGAAATTATTCATGTCATACCGGTGAGGTTCGCCGTTGATAATCAACAAGATATAAAAGACCCCGTGGGAATGGCCGGAGTAAGGCTGGAAGTTGAAACTTTGATTATTCAAGGCTTGTCAAGCCAGATAAAAAATTTGACAAAAGCGATTTATCGCACAAGTTTGGAAATTGAAGATTTGGTGCTGTCTCCTTTGGCCGCGGCCGAAGTGGTGATAGGCGCGAAGCAAAAAGAGCTTGGAGCGGCTTTGATCAATATCGGATCGTCAACCACCAGTTTGGCTGTTTTTGAAGAAGGCGAATTATTGCACGCCGCCGTAATTCCCATCGGATCGGAGCATATAACAGCCGATGTGGCCATAGGATTAAGATGCCCGATCAATTTGGCTGAAAGAATAAAGCTTGAATACGGCTCGGCGAGGAGCGATAAATTCACCAAAAAAGACGAAGTTGATATAAGCGATTTGGCCAAAGAAGAAAATATTTCTGAAGACGGAATGGTTATTTCAAAAAAATATGTGGCGGAAATAATTGAGGCGCGCGTTGAAGAAATTTTTGAAAAAATTGACAATGAATTGAAAAAAATAGATCGTTCGGGAATGCTTCCTGCCGGAGTTTTTTTGATCGGAGACGGAGCCAAATTGAATGACTTGGTGGAAACCGCGAAGAATAAATTGCGCCTGCCGGCTTGCATCGGTTCAAATCAAAATGTTTCTTTGGTGATTGACAAAGTGAATGATGTGAATTATTTGACGGCGCTTGGCCTTGTGGCGTGGGGCAATCAATTGACAAAGCGCAAAAAAAATTCAATTATGAAATGGACTGGCGGAGGAGCTTTCGGAAAAGCGGCCGAGCAGATGAAAGAATGGTTTAAATCGCTTATACCGTAGTCCCGTAATAGTGTATAAATATTTTATACGGTTTATTTTCAGTGAAATTTTGCGGCACTTGATAAAAAAAGAATTATAGGTTAATATAAAATTAGTTATTAGCTTAAACAAACATCATTAACTATATATGGCTGAAGTAAAACCAGTATTGGAAACATGCGCCAAGATAAAAGTTATCGGCGTCGGAGGTTCTGGCGGCAGCGCTGTCAACCGCATGATTGATTGCGGAATCAGAGGCGTTGAATTTATCGCCGTTAATACCGATGTCCAGGCTCTTCATTACAATAAGGCTTCAAAGAAAATACATATTGGAAAAACCATAACCAGAGGCTTGGGCGCGGGCATGAATCCTGATTTGGGAAAACGCTCGGCTGAAGAAGCGCAGAACGAAATCAGAGATATGCTTAAAGACGCTGATATGGTTTTTGTCACTTGCGGTTTGGGAGGAGGAACCGGAACTGGAGCTTCGCCGGCAATCGCCGAGATTGCCAGGGATTTGGGTGCTTTGACAGTCGCGGTCGTAACAAAGCCTTTCGCTTTTGAAGGAGCTCAAAGAAAAAATATAGCCGAACGAGGATTGTCCGAATTGGCTGACAAAGTTGATACGATTATTACAATCCCTAATGATAAATTATTGCAAGTGATTGACAAGAAAACCACTTTGCTTGACGCTTTCATGGTTGTTGACGAAGTTTTAAGGCAAGGAGTCCAAGGAATTTCTGAGTTGATTACGATTCCGGGATTGATCAATGTTGACTTCGCGGATGTTAAAGCCGTCATGGCCAATGCGGGCTCGGCCTTGATGGGCATAGGGCAAGCTTCCGGAGAAAACAAGGCGATTGAAGCGGCTAAAGCCGCCATCAGCTCGCCGTTGCTTGAAATGTCAATTGAAGGCGCGCGCGGCATATTGTTCACTATTGTCGGCGGGCCGAGTTTATCAATGCATGAAGTTAATGAAGCGGCCAAAGTGATTACTTCTTCGGTTGACGAAGACGCTAAAATAATTTTCGGCGCGGTGATTGACGATAAATATAAAGATGAAATAAAAATAACCGTTGTTGCTACTGGATTTGACGGCCGAAGAATAGGCGTCAGCGAATCTGTTTCTTCGGACAGGATTTATACTCCCAACTCCTATATAACCGCTGAAGACGACAGGGAGAGCAAAGAACAAATGGCAAAAAAGAAAAGCAAAATTTCTCCTTTGAAGCAGGCCCAATCCGAACTGGCGCAAAAAAAGAGTTCTGAATCCGAAGAAGATGATGAATTGGGCATACCGGCGTTTATTCGGAAGAAGATGATGTAAAACTTTTTAATGTAATTAAAGCGCTCTGAAAAAGGGCGTTTTATTAAATTATATGGCGGAAATAATTGATTTTTCAGCTTTTAAGAAGGAGAAAGAAAAAGAAACAAAGACAGAAATTAAGCCCGAGAAAAAGAAAATCAAAAAAGAGAAAATTTGTTATGAGAAACTTGCCGAATTATTGATTATGGTAGCGGGGTTAATATCTAAAAACAAAGGCGAGCAATTTAGAAAGCTTTATTATGATAAATATTTTTCAGCAAGTTCTTTCTCTGACGCTGAAATAATGGAGAAAATAAATGATTTTGACGAAAAAGATGTCGTGGCGGATCCGATTTTTTATTTTGCCCTGATTGATGTGTCAAGAGACAGGGAATTGCGCGTCCAAAAGTAATCTATCCACATATCCACAGCCATAAATTAGCTGGTTTGATTTAAAAATAAATTTTTATATATTTTTCTACAAAAACTATTCTAAAATTAGCCAAAGCCGAAGAATTTGACAACACTATATGTAGTGGTATAATTAAGTCAAAGGATACAAGATATGGAAATTCGGCTAGTTTGTTAAAAAGCGTTTTAACAGGTTTCAAAATCAAACAAAGCGCTTTTTTTATTTGGCTTTAATAAGGAGTTGGATTCTCGCCTTCGCGGGAATGACAAATATAAATTAGAGTTTTATGCGTTGCCCCGTCTGTTATTATGAAGATTCCAAAGTAATTGATTCGCGCGTGGCTTCGGACGGGCTTTCAATCAGGCGCCGGCGCGAATGTTTGAAGTGCGGCTTCAGATTTTCAACATACGAAGAAGTGGAAATTCTTGATTTGGTTGTTGTTAAGCGCGACGGGCGCAAAGAATCGTATTCGCGCGAAAAAATAGTCAAAGGCTTGAAGCGCGCCATTGAAAAAAGGCCGATAACGGATGATAATTTCAAAAAGCTTATAAATTCAATTGAGCGCGATTTGCAGATTTTGAGAAAAAATGAAATAACGGCCGGCGAAATAGGGCAGATTGTGATGAAAAATTTGAAACGGTTTGATCAGGTGGCGTATATCCGCTTTGCCAGCGTCTATGAATCTTTCAAAGACGCGCATGAATTCAGAAGAGAGCTTAACAAACTTTTGAAGACAAAGAAAAAATAAATCCCATGCAAGAAAATTTAATCACGCAAATTTTAAAACGGTCCGGCGAAATCGCGCCTTTTGACAAATCCAAACTTGTCAACGCGATTTACAAAGCCACGGAAGCCGTGGGTAAGCCGGATATGTATCTGGCGCAGAAATTAAGCGATCAGGTGATTGAGCGGATGAATGAAAAATTCCATTCAAGAAGCATTCCGGCGGTTGAAGAAGTGCAGGATATGGTGGAAGAAATTTTAATAAAAAATCGGCAGATTAAAACCGCGAAATCATATATTTTATACCGCGATCAGCGAGCCAGATTGCGCGAAATGAAATCAATGATCAATTCCGACGAATTGATGGAAGGATATTTGAAGCAAAGCGATTGGCGCGTTAAAGAAAATTCAAACATGAGCTACAGCCTGCAAGGCTTGAACAATCATTTGGCTTCGGCCATTTCTTCCAATTATTGGCTTAATCAGGTTTATACGCAAAATGTCAGGGAAGCCCATAAAAACGGGGATTTGCATCTGCATGATTTACAGCTTTTGGCGCCTTATTGCGCCGGGTGGGATTTGAGGGAGCTTTTAATCCGCGGTTTCGGCGGAGTTTCCGGAAAAGTTGAATCAAAGCCGGCTAAACATTTAAGAACCGCTTTGGGGCAGATTATAAATTTTTTCTATACTTTGCAAGGAGAGGTGGCCGGCGCCGAAGCTTTCGCCAGTTTTGACACTTATTTGGCGCCTTTCGTCCGATATGACAATTTGAGCTATAAAGATGTCAAGCAAGCTCTTCAGGAATTTTTATTCAATATCAATGTTCCGACTCGCGTGGGTTTTCAGACGCCTTTTACCAATATCACCATGGATTTGACGCCGGGAGCCACAACCGGAGAGGAAAATGTGATTATCGGCGGGAAAATAATGCCTGAAAAATATAAAGAATTTCAGGCCGAAATGGACATGATAAATTTGGCTTTTGCGGAATTGATGATGGAAGGGGACGCCAAATCAAGAGTGTTCACTTTTCCCATACCGACATATAATATTACCAATGACTTTAAATGGGAATCTCCTGTGGCTGATAAAATTTTTGAGATGACGGCTAAATACGGCATACCATATTTTTCCAATTTTATAAACAGCGACATGAAGCCGGAAGACGCGCGCAGCATGTGCTGCCGCTTGCGGCTTGATAACCGAGAATTGAGAAAGCGCGGAGGAGGCTTATTCGCGGCCAACCCTCTTACGGGTTCAATAGGGGTTGTGACAATCAATCTGCCGAGGATCGGGTATCTGTCAAAAACAAAAGAAGAATTTTTTGAACGATTGGACAATTTAATGCAGATTGCTTCGGAAAGCTTGGAAATCAAGCGCGCCGTTTTGGAGGATTTGACCGACAAGGGCCTTTATCCATACGCCAAATATTATTTGAATAATATAAAAGACAGATTTAACGGATATTGGAATAATCATTTTTCAACCATAGGAATTATCGGCATGAATGAAGCTCTGCTTAATTTCGCGCCTGTCGGAAAAAGCATCGCGTCATCGGAAGGAAAAGAATTCGCTTTGCAAGTTATGGATTATATGAGAAATAAAGTTTTGGATTATCAGGGCAAGACAAATCATTTGTATAATTTGGAAGCCACTCCGGCTGAAGGAGTTACCAGGCGGCTTTCCAGAATTGATAAAGACAAGTATAAAGATATAATTGTCGGCAACGAAGAATCGGTTAAGTCAATGAATGCCGCGCCGTATTACACGAATTCAAGCCAACTGCCTGTGAATTTCACGAGCGATTTGTTTGAAGCCATGGATTTGCAAGATGATTTGCAAACCAAATATACCGGCGGGACGGTATTGCATTGTTTCGTGGGCGAATCTTTGCCCAGCGCGGAAGCTGTAAGGAATCTTGTAAAAAAAATATCGCATAAATATCATATGCCTTATTTCACCATCACCCCGACATTTTCCATCTGTCCGAAGCATGGTTATTTGGCGGGCGAACATTTTTTCTGTCCGAAGTGCGATGAAGAAATCGGATATGCCGCGAAAGAGAAAATTGCTTCCCAAGTTGAGCAAGCTTTAATATAAAATTTAAAATAAATTAAATAATTTTTATGAGCCCCATTGAAACCAAAAGAACGCCATGCGAAGTTTATTCAAGAGTAGCAGGCTATCTGCGGCCGGTACAGCAATGGAATGACGGAAAGCAAGCGGAGTATTATAATCGCAAAACATTTAAAATTGATGAAAAATAATGTTAATCGGCGGATTGCAAAAATTCAGTTTGTTGGATTATCCGGAAAAAATAAGCGCGATTGTCTTTGCCCAAGGATGCAATTTCAGGTGCCGATTTTGCTATAACCCCATGCTTGTCTGGCCCTCCAAGGTCGGCAAGTTAAAATACGCTCAAAATTTTATTGAGCGGCAAAAAGCTCATCCGAGAATCAGCGAGGATGATCTTTTTGTTTTTTTGGAATCAAGAGCGGGCAAGCTTGATGCCGCGGTGATTACCGGAGGCGAGCCTTGCCTGCAAAAAGATTTGCCGGAATTTATCGGCAAAATAAAAAAAATGGGATTTTTGGTGAAGTTGGACACTAACGGAAGTTATCCGGAAGTTTTAAAAAAATTGGTTGAAAAAAAATTGATTGATTATATCGCTATGGACTTGAAAGCGCCAAAAGAAAAATATGAAGCGGTTATCGGAATAAAAATAGATTTTGCAAATATCAAGAAAAGTGTTAGAATAATAATGTCAAGCGGACTGCCTTATGAATTCAGAACTACGGTTGTCCCGGAATTTTTGGACAAAAGCGATATAAGCGAAATGGGAAAAATAATAAAAGGCGCGAGAGCATGGTATTTGCAAAGTTTTAAAAGCGGTTCGGATTTGGTGGATGTTAATTTAAAAGGCAAGGCGCCTTATAGCGGCAAACAGATGCGCGAATTTGCGGAGATCGGAGCGAAATATGCGAAAAAATGCGAAGCGAGATAAATTACTTTGAATTACGAAATTTTAAAATATACCCGTTGTTGTCATTCACACATTTTTTTGTCATTCCCGCGAAGGCGGGAATCCAGTGTTCAACGAAAAAATTTGGATTCCCGCCTTCGCGGGAATGACAAAAAAGAAAAAAGAATGACAAAAAATGAGATTGCTTCGCTTCTTGCAGAAGCTCGCAATGACAAGTTGAACGGGAATGACAAGATAAACAATATAATTAAATTTTATGGACGAAGAAATAAAAAAAATGCTTGAACAAAATTTAAAGCTGTCGTCGGAAATTTACAAGCAGACGAAATATATAAAAAATTATGTATTTTGGGCGCAGATCGCCGGAGTGGTTAAAATTTTATTGATTGTCGTGCCGTTAGTGATAGGAATAATTTATCTTCCGCCTCTTTTGAAGGGCGCGTTTGACCAGTATAAGGATTTGCTTGGAATACAGCCGGAAGCCGCCGCCGGCATTGATTTGAAAAATTTTGACATGAATAAAATTAACAGTTTGCTTGGTAAATAATTTTTAAATTATCATCTATGAATTTAAAACCCCAAAAAATAATCCTTCTGTTCATTCCGGCTATTGTTTTGACTTTGGGATTGTCAATATGTTTTCAGTCTCTGTTAGCCGCGTGGACCGCGCCGTTGGCCAATCCGGCAACCTGCCTCACAGGCAACCCGGGTTGCGACGCGCCCATCAGCAGCGGTTCTCCTCTTGTCCAGCAGATGCAAGGCGCTCTGTGGATTGTTGATTCAGCCTATCCGGCCAGCCTGAACGGATTGATTGTGGAAAAAGGCAACGTCGGCATCGGGACGACGGGACCAAACTACATGTTGGATGTAGTTAAATCAACAGGTGCAACAATTGGTGTTGGTTCAACTAACACGGCTTTGGGACAAGATGAACTGGTGGGAGCATTGGCGTTTACAACCGATGATGCTTCAAATCGTGATAGCGAAGTGTTTGCTAAAATTGATGCTATCTCGGCTGATGCTGGTGGTTGGTCATCTTCTTTGCGATTCTTTACTTCATATAATTCCGCACAAACTACTTTGGCGGAACGGATGAGAATAGATAATAGCGGCAACGTCGGCATCGGGACGACGAGTCCGGGAACTGCGAGGCTTGCGGTATATAGCGTGTCTGGGATTGCAAAACAAACTATTATTGCTGCCGATGGCACAAATGATTCTTGGTTAAATTTTGAAACGAATGATACTGAATGGTCTATTGGAATGGACAAAAGCGATTCTAATAAATTTAAAATTGCTATTGCTGATACCTTGGGCACTGCGAGTGATAAGTTGACTATTCAAACAGACGGTAACGTCGGGATAGGCACCACCAATCCGACTCAAAAATTGCATGTAGCCGGAAATTTGAATGTTACCGGCACCGCCTACGCCAACGGCCAAGCTCTATGCCAGGCCAATGGAACCAATTGTCCGGCGGCTTCAACCAACGCCGACACTGTTGACGGCCTGCACGCCGGTTCATTCAGGCAATTCAACGCATGGCAAAACAACCATTACAGCGGATCGGACGGCGCCGAATACGCCAC
>JAZDFM010000032.1:0-23921 GCA_043807825.1 bacterium
TGAATCATCATCTTTAGGTTCTGTGGCCGGAGAATCAGAATCCGCGGAGGAAATGCAGCCTCAGGCAGAGCCAATGGTTGAAGCAGAGCCTGTTGTTGAGCCGGCTCCGTCAATTCCGAAAAAAGACAAAGAAGAAGGCGGTTGTTTTCTTGATACGATTTTAAACAACTAACACGGAGAGATGAATTTGGACTTTTATTCAAATCCAAATTCATCTCTCTTTTTTTTAGATTAAAAATTTGCTTGACACGGATTAGACAAAAAATCCAAAAGTTGGTAGAATAAAATCATAATTATTTTAATTTCAAATAATTTATGAACGAAGATAAAAGCATCTCCATAACAGATGCCAAAACTAAAAAAACAAAAACCAGAAAAGCCGGAAAAACTGGCGTTAAAAAATCTCCGTTCGGCTTGAGCGGCAATTTGAATATCGCGCCGGCCATGCCTGAATCAGGTTTTAAAATAAAGCAGAGCCCATTGAAAAAAAGACGCGGTTTCTTCAAGGGCGTCTATTCTAAAATATCTTTTGTTTTTGTTCTTTTAACTTTGATATTGGCGGTTTCGGCGGTGTATTTCGGATTTTCAAAAATGACTCTTGTTATAGTTCCGGCGCAAGAAAAAATTTCCGGCAGTTTCGCGTTTGAAGTGATAGGGAAAACAAGCGAATCTGTTCCGGCGCCCGATCAGATTTACGGATTAGTCAATCAAATTCCGGTTGAACAGTTAATGGAATTCAGCTCAAGCGGCAAGGAAATTTTAGGCGAAGAAGTTACGGGAAAAGTTATAATTTTCAATAATTATGTGAAAAATCAGCCTTTGGTCGCTACGACCAGATTGCTTAGCTCGGACGGAAAGCTTTTCAGATTGAAAAATACTATCAATATTCCGGCCGGAGGGCAAGCCGAAGCTGAAATTTACGCCGATGCTCCCAAGCCTGAAATGGCTGTCGGATCGGGAAAATTCACCATACCAGGATTGTGGGCGGGCATCCAGGATAAAATTTACGCCGAAAGCAATGAACAAATGAAATACAGCCAAAAAGTGAGGCATATTATCCAACAAAGCGATATTGATGAAGCCGTGAGCCGGATGAAAAATAATATTATTGATAAAGCGCGGAAGCAAGCTGAAAATTTATACAGCGATTACAATCAAGCCATTTTGGAAGTTGATAATAATTCCATAACCCAGGAAGTGAATGGAAAAGTCGGCGAAGAAAAAGAAGAATTCAGCGTCAAAATGAAAACCATGGTTTCGGCCGTGATTTTTAAAGATGATGAAATTTACGAAAAAATCAAATCAAAAATTGAAATTGAGCTGGCGGATGACAAGGAAATTTCCAAATTAGACAAGCGAGATATATCTTATGTTTTGGAAAGTTCCAGCCTGACTCAAGGCTCGGCGGTTGTTGCCGCCGATTATAAAGCGAATGTGATTTTAAAAGACAGCGCTAAATCAATAAAGAAAAATAATTTAACCGGATTGAGTTTTGAAGAGTTGAAAGTTTATTTAAACAGCATACCCGAGGTTGCAGGATATCAGATAAATTTTTTTCCTTCGTTCATAAAAAAAGCTCCGAATTTGACGGATAGGATTGAAGTGGAAATAAAGAAATAAATTATGAAATTGATAAAGCAAGAAAAATTAGACAAGACAATAGCGGAAAATTTTTCTTATGATTTCATTGTGGCTAATGACGGGCTATATTTAATAGAAGTAAGCGCCAGCGCTAAAAGCTGGTGGCAAAATTTAAAAAGCTTCAAATCTTTGTTGAATGGCGACGACTTGGCGTTAATTTTGGATAGAATGGAAATTTCAACTTCGGCCAGCAATGAAAATGGAGTCAGAGCCGCTTGGCATGGCAATGAATTAAAGGGTTTTTTAAAAACAGTTATCATTGCCGTCAGATTAAAGAAAGGCGAGCATCATTTGTCTTTTGCGTCCGATCATAAGCCGTATTTAAAAAATATCGCAATTTTTCAATTGGAAGAAACGGATAAAGATAAAATAACTTATATTCCTCTCATCAACAATCCGGCGGAGAAAGGAAATGGCAGACCTTGGCTAAGTTTTATTTTTTTTAATTTGCCGGTTAAAGATGTGGCGATTTTTGCTAAAGCGGGAAAATCGGGCAGATTTCGGAAATACATTTGTAATTTTATATATTGACATTTTTATTTGATTAAAATATAATGAAATTATGAAAAAACAGGAAAAAAATAATCTTGCCACAAGGGCTGATTTATATGATTTATATAATAAATTAAATAAGTCGTTTGATGTTAAATTTGATAAAAAGTTCGCTGAAGCCGATAAGTCGTTTGATGTTAAATTAGGCAAATTCACTGACGAAGTTTTGTTGCCGGCAGTTAATGATATAGTAAGCAATGAAATCGGCAAGCATCGCCATGAAATGAAAAATTATATTGACAGCAAATTATCGGAAACCAAAGGCGATATAATTTCTTTCATAAAAGGCGATCAAGAAAGAGATAAAACATGGAAATACAAAGTGGTGGATATATTAAAAAGAAAAAAGATTGCCAAGCCTGAAGAAGCGGAAATTTTAGCGAATTTAATAAGATAAATAATATTAAGGCGATTGCCATGGTTACCAGCCATGGGGCGGATATTTTCCGCACTCTCCATTGAGACTAAGCCTGTAGCGCGTAAAAGAGCTCTCGCTCGTCTCGCGTCGGCGCGAGCCGAGGCGGACGAAAAGCGCGGGAAATCGGGTGGAACCGCGGACCAATTCAAGGCTCGCCCCGAACATTTAATTTTTAGATGTTCGCGGCGAGCCTTTTATAATTTAATAAATAAAGCGCCTGTCGCCGAATGCCATTTTGGCTGCAATTTATGAAATTCGGCTAAATTTTCCAAAAAACTTTTCAGCTTATATTGTATATAAACTTCAAAGTTTGTTTGAAAAATTTATCTCAAATTTCATAAATTTCGCTTCAAAAGCGTATTCGGCGACAGGCCCAAAAAAATATGCCAGAAGAAAAATTGGAAATTGCGCGGCATTTTTTGTCGCACATTATGGCCGCGGCCATAATGAAAATATGGCCTAAAGTAAAATTGGCCATCGGTCCTGCCGTGAACAATGGTTTTTATTATGATATTGATTTCGGCAAAGCCAAAATCAGCGACTGCGATTTGTTAAAAATAGAAGAAGAAATGAAAAAAATCGTGAACGCTAATACGCCGTTTGAAAGATTTGAATTGCCTGTTGCCAAAGCTTTGGCTCGCGAGAAAAAGAAGGGGCAGATTTACAAAATTGAGCTTATTAAGGATCTGAAAAAATCCGGCGAAAAAATCGTAAGCTATTATAAATTGGGGGATTTTGAAGATATGTGCCGCGGCCCGCATTTAAAGTCCTGCGGACAAATTCAAAATAATAGCTGGAAATTGGAAAAATTGGCCGGCGCGTATTGGCGCGGCGACGAGAAAAACAAGATGCTTACCAGAATTTACGGTTTGGCGTTCGCGAACAAGCAAGATCTGGAAAATTATTTAAAAATGATGGAAGAGGCGGAAAAAAGAGATCACAGAAAATTGGGCAAAGAATTGGATCTATTTCATATAGATGAAACAGTCGGCCTCGGTTTGCCCCTTTGGCATCCCCGTGGAGCTATTTTGTGGAGGATTATTGAAGATTTTTGGTATAAGGAGCATTTAAAAAATGATTACGAGCTTGTAAGGACTCCGCATATTGGAAACAGGAAATTATGGGAAATATCCGGTCATTGGGGATTTTACAACGAAAGCATGTATCCTCCTCTTGAAGCCGGGCAGACCTTGAAAGAAAGCCAGAATAAAAATAAAATCAAAGAATCGGAACAGTTTTTGCTAAAGCCCATGAATTGCCCGTTTCATGTCCAGATTTTCAAAAGCAAACCCCGCTCATACCGCGATTTGCCGTTGAGGTGGGCTGAGTGCGGGACGGTTTATCGCTATGAAAAAAAAGGAGAGCTTTCCGGTTTGACCAGGGTAAGGGGATTCACTCAGGATGACGCGCACATTATTTGCCGCGCCGATCAAGTGGAAGATGAATTGAAAAGAGTCGTTGATTTTATTTTGTTTATTTACAAATCGTTCGGTTTCGGAATGGAAAGCGTAAAAGTGTATTTGTCCGTAAGGGATAAAGAATCAACCAAATACGCCGGTTCGGACAAGGGCTGGGATTTCACGGAAAAAGTTTTGGAAAAAATAGCTTTGGAAAAAGGCTTGAATTTAAACAAAGATGAGGGCGGAGCCGTATTCTACGGTCCGAAGCTTGATTTTAAAGTTATGGACGCGATTGGACGGGAATGGCAGTGTTCAACATTGCAGTTTGATTTTAATTTGCCGGAAAGGTTTGATATGTCGTTTGTTAATGGTAAAGGCGAAAAAGAGCGCCCTTACATGCTGCATCGGGCTTTGCTTGGGTCATTTGAAAGATTTATCGGAGTTTTAATTGAGCATTACGCCGGCACGTTTCCGGTTTGGCTGTCGCCGGTTCAGGTTAAAATCGTTTCCGTGGGCTCGGCTCATGTGGAATTCTGCCGCAAGCTGGCAGATGAATTTAAACATAATGATATTAGAACCGATATTGACGATAGCGATGAAACCGTAGGCAATAAAATAAGAAAAGCCGTAGCGGAAAAATCGCCGTATATGCTGGTGGTCGGCGACAGAGAAATCGCGTCAGGCAAACTTGCCGTTCGAGACAGGGGAGAGAAAACAGCCAGAGAAATCGGGAAATCGGAATTTATGGAAGAAGTGAAGAAAAAAATCAGAGAGAGAAAATAATCATATATCCAAATTTTCCACTTTTTTGGCGTGAGTTTGGATAAAATGCTTGCGCGGCAAAACATCAACGCCCATAAGCATTTCAAAAGTTTCATTGGCCAAAGCCGCGTCATCAATATTAACTTGCTTCATAACGCGATTTTCCGGATCCATTGTTGTTTCCCAAAGCTGTTCGGGATTCATTTCTCCCAAGCCTTTATAGCGCTGGATGTTTATGCGGACAGAAGCTCTGGCTTTGTTTATTTTAATTTCTTCTTCGGTTTGATTTTCTTCGGCCAATTCTTCTTCGCCGGCTTCGGTTTCAATCACTTCTTCTTTGCCACCGCCGAATTCTTTAATTATTTTGTTTTTTTCTTCATCGGAATAAGCGTATTTCACGGCGGCGCCTTTTTTAATCTGATAAAGCGGAGGCTGGGCTATGTAAAGATTGCCGTTTTTTACCAAAGCGTTAAAGTGCCTGTAAAATAAAGTCAAAAGCAAAGTTCTGATATGCGCTCCGTCAACATCCGCGTCGGTCATGATAACAATGCGATGATAGCGAAGCTTGCCCAAGTCAAATTGGTCGTCAATATTGGCGCCAAGCGCTATTACAAGATTTTTTATTTCATTGTTCGCCAGCATTTTATCAAGGCGGGCACGCTCAACATTTAAAATTTTTCCGCGCAGAGGAAGTATGGCTTGAAATTTTCTGTCGCGCCCTTGTTTGGCCGAACCGCCGGCAGAGTCTCCCTCAACAATGTATAATTCGCATTCTTCCGGTTTGCGGCTTGAGCAATCGGCAAGCTTGCCGGGCAGAGTCATTCCTTCCAGCGCGCCTTTTCTCAATATTGAAGCTCTGGCTGTTCTGGCCGCGATTCTCGCCTGCGATGAAAGAAAGCATTTAGCCACTATAGCTTCGGCTTCGCGAGGATTTTCCTGCAAAAATGACGCGAAACTGTCTGCGAATATCTGCTCAACATAAGTTTTTATTTCGGCATTTCCCAATTTTCCTTTTGTTTGGCCTTCAAATTGCGGGTCTGTTAATTTTACGCTTATCACCACGGTAAGCCCTTCTCGCACATCTTCGCCGGTTAGATTTTCATCTTTTTCTTTGATTAAATTTTGGCTTCTGGCATAGCTGTTTAAAGTTCTTGTCAAAGCGGCGCGGAATCCGGCCACATGCGTTCCGCCTTCGGGATTGATAATGTTATTGGCGAAAGCGAGAGCTGTTTCATTAAAGCCGTCGTTGTATTGCAAAGCCACCTCAACGCGAGAGTCGTTTATTTCTTTGTCAACATAAAATATCGTTTCGTTTTTTACTTGGTTGCCGCGGTTCAATGATTTTATGTAAGCCTTGATCCCGCCTTCAAAATAAAATTTATAATTTTTCGCGCGATGGTTTTTTCTTTTGTCCATCGCTTTGATGGTTATGCCTTTCGTGAGATAGGCTTGCTGTCTTAGCCTGTCCATAATAGTTCCCCAGTTGAATTCAAGAGTTTCAAAAATTTGCGCGTCAGGCTTGAAAGTTATAAGCGTGCCGGTTTTTTTTGAGTTGCCGACAGGCTTTACTTTTTTTAAAGGTTTGCCTCGTTCATATTCTTGCATCCATATTTTTCCCTCTCTGTGAACTTCGGCTTTTAAATATTGGCTTAAAGCGTTGACTACGCTTACGCCAACGCCATGCAGTCCGCCTGAAACTTTGTAGCCTCCTCCGCCGAATTTTCCTCCGGCGTGCAGTTTGGTTAAGACTAATTCCAGGGCCGAGACTTTGGCTTGTTTATGGATGCCGACCGGAATTCCGCGCCCGTTGTCCCAAACTTCAACCATGCCATTGTCAAGCAGGGAAACGATTATTTCAGTGGCATGCCCGGCCATGGCTTCATCAATTCCGTTGTCAACCACTTCCCATATCAAATGATGCAGTCCGGTTGAAGATGTTGAGCCTATGTACATGCCCGGCCTTTTGCGCACCGGTTCAAGCCCTTCAAGCACTGTGATTGATTCGGCGCCGTAAGCAGATTCGTCGCTTTTTTTGTTTTGTTTTTTATCAGTCATAATATTGCAAATTTATTTAATATTAGCCATTTAAATATAAAAACAAATCCAATGTTTATGGCTTGTTTTCATGGCTTAATTTTAGCAAAAAAAACAATGTCTGGCAAGAGAATTTTATTTATGTTAAAATTATATTATGCTGAATCCAAAACAAGAAATTGACGAAAAAATTAAAAATTATCAAAGCGTTGAAGGCATTACGACTAAACAGCTGGAAATCGGCTTGTGGTTTGTTGAGCATAAAAGACAGCTTAAAAACTGTTTAATTTATTTTTTGATTTTAGTTTCCGCGATTTCATGGTCGTACACGATTTACGGATTCGCTTATTATATCGCGCGCGGAATGGGCGAGGATGAAATTTTAATCAAGCAGATGGCACAGATAAACGGCGCCGGACATGATTATGTCGCGAGACTTTCGGCGAAAGATTTGGCTATCGGACCGGTTGAAGTTATAAAATCTTCCGAAGGGAAATACGACCTTTACGCCAATTTGAAAAATGACAACGCAAAATGGCTGGTGGAATTTGAATATTATTTTACCGCCGCCGGCCGGAGCACGGAAAAAACAAAGGGCTATATTCTGCCTGACGGCGAAAGATATTTAGCGGCTTTGGCTGAAAGTTTCCCTTACTATCCAGAAAATAGCCGTTTGGTTGTTGAAAATATCAAATGGAGCAGAATCAATCAGCACGAAATACCCGATTGGGAAGCTTATAAGTCCGACAGATTGAATATCGGAATTTCCGGCATTGAATTTGTTTCCGCGAGCAATAATCCGCTGTCGGAAAAAATGGGATTAAACCGATTAAGCTTTAACGCCGTAAATCGCGCGGCTTATAATTATTGGAGCGTCGGTTTTACGATTCTGCTTTATTCGGGAGGCGAAATAATCGGAATTAACCATTATATTTTGGATGATTTTATGTCAGGGCAAAACAGGTCGGTTGAAATAAGCTGGCCAGGAAATTTAGGCGGAGTTTCCTCGGTTGAAATAATTCCGGAAATCAATATAATGGAAGACGGCATATACATCAAATACGAGGGAGGAATCGGACAGGAAAAGTAATGAAACCATCTTAATTCTTTATGTTCAGCAAATTCATAACATGTCTTAAAAGTTTTGATTGGATAATGTTCACTTCGGTTTTTATGCTGATTTGTTTCGGCTTGGCGGAAATTTACAGCGTGGCGCTCGGCAGGCCGCAATCTGATTTTTTAAATTTTAGGAAGCAAATTATTTTCATAGTTTTGGGATTGGCGATGCTTTTTATATTCGCTTTTTCAGATTATCGCGTTTTAAGAAGCTATAGCAAGCATTTTTATGTCGCTGGATTGATTCTGCTCATTGGAGTTTTATTGTTGGGGCAAACCGTCAGAGGAACCAAGGGATGGTATGAAATATCCGGGTTCAGCATTCAACCGGTTGAATTCATAAAATTTATTTTGATTTTGTTTTTGGCCAAATATTTTTCTTCATCATCCGTGAAAACCAATGAATTCAAGCGACTGTTGATTTCGGGAAGCGGAGTTTTATTATTTATAATACTTGTTTTGGCCCAGCCCGATTTCGGGTCGGCTTTTATTTTATTCTTGCTGTGGCTTTCGGCGATTGTGCTGGCGGGGTTTAATAAAAAATATTTTATCGCCATCGGATTGATTCTGGTTGTAATTTTTTCAGGTTCATGGTATTTTGCTTTGAAGGATTACCAGAAGCAGAGAATAACGACTTTTCTTAATCCTTCGTTTAATCCTTTGGGCCAGGGATATAATGTTTCCCAAGCGATTATAGCTGTCGGGTCCGGAGGATTGGCCGGCCGCGGCATCGGCTTTGGATCGCAATCCCAATTGAAATTTTTGCCTGAAGCTCAAAATGATTTTATTTTCGCGGTTGTGGCCGAAGAGCTTGGCTTTTCCGGAGTTTTGCTTGTCCTGTTATTTTTCGGAATATTTTTTTATCGCTGTCTGCGCCATCTTAAGAAAGTCGGCGATGATTTCGGCGTATTTTTCATTTTGGGGGCGGTGAGCTTGATTTTTATTGAAATGTTTATTAACATTGGTATGAATCTCGGGATGTTGCCGGTAGTCGGCATTTCCCTGCCATTTTTAAGCTATGGAGGCAGCGGAATGATTTCAAGCTTAATGCTTGTCGGGGTTATTGAAAGTATAGTTATAAGATCAAAAGTTAATTACTAATAAAACGCTAATATGACAACAAACGCGCGGTTAAACGCTCAACCAAGAGATAAAAGCGGCGATAAAGCCAAGAACATAGTATCTTCCGGTTTTATTCCGGCCGTTATCTACGGTTTTGGAGCGGAAAATCAGAACATTAAAGTTAAGAAGCATGATTTTGAAAAAGTTTTCGCCATTGCCGGCGAATTTAATCTGGTTGATTTATCAATCGGCGAAGCGGCTCCGTCAAAAGTGATTATCAAGGATATCCAGCGCGATAATATATCGGGCGGATTTATCCATATTGATTTTTACAAAGTTGACATGGCTAAAAAAATCACCACCGAAATACCTTTGAATTTTATCGGCGAATCAAAGGCCGTAAAAGAATTGGGAGGAACTTTGGTTAAAAACATGGATAGCGTGGAAGTTGAATGTTTGCCCGGAGATTTGGTGAGCCATATTGATGTTGATATTTCCAAGATTGAAGCTTTTGACCAGTTTATCAGATTGCATGATTTGATATTGCCGAACGGCGTATCTTTGGCCAACGAAACAAACGAAGCCGTCGTAGGCGTTGTGGAAACAAAAATTGAAGCTGAAGCTCCAAAACCGGTTGAAGCTGTTCCGGCCGAAGGCGTGAATCAAGCGGCTGAATCGGAAACCAAAGAAAACCAGGACAAGAAATAATAAATTAAATAATTTTAAAAACAGTCCGCGCGCGGGCTGTTTTTATTTGACTGGTATTGTAAAATATGTTAAAATAAATTGTATTAAAATATTTCTATGAATTCCAATAAAGGCAAAAGCGGGTTCACTTTGATTGAACTTCTTGTAGTGATTTCAATTATCGGTTTTTTGACGGTTTCTTCTGTTGTGGTTTTTAATATTGTCCGAATGAACGCTATAGACGCCGTAAGGGTCGGAAATATCGCCACAATCAGTCGCGCTTTAGCAATGTATTTGAACGATTCAACCACCGGCTATCCTTCATCAACCGGAGAATGCCTTCAACAAAGCTCCGGAGTCGGCGCCGAGCTTAAAGCTTCCAAAGTGTTATTAACTGTGCCGTCGGATCCTTTGTGGCCGAGCGTTGCGCCAAGCAATGTGAGCGGCGGAGCGGCCGTAAGCCCTTCGCAGAATTTTTGCTATTATTATTTTTCAGGATCCGGCAATCAGTATAATATCAGTTTTTTTCTTGAATCAAATTCCAAATCCGGAAGCGCGGGAATAAATATAACCGGAGTGGCGCCATAATAAGTATGATAGAATTAAATTTTACATATCATAGAATGCAGAAACTTGTTGCTGTTGTTTTGATATTTTGCATGACAATACTGTTTTTGTCCGGATTTGACATAATCAAAGCAAAAGTTAGAGACATAAAAAGGCGCGCGGATATTAAGATTTTAACCCAATCTTTGAGTTTGTATTATGACCGATATGGAAAATATCCGGATTCGTCCGACGATTGGAACGGATGGGATTTAAGCATAAGCTATGGCGGAGGCAATGTCGAATTTATAAAAAATCTTAAAGAAAAAGGTTTTATTGACAAAGAAACAAAAGACCCGGTGAATAACGAAGCTTACCATTACCGTTATCAAAAATTCAACGCCGGAGATTACGGATGCAAAAAACCTTTTTATATTTTGCAAGTTTTCAATTTTGAATTGTCGTCCAAAGATAAAGGCAGGGGAGAATGTCCGGAATTGGATTGGGCCGAATTCGCTACCAACGGCTTTACGGTTCAAGATTTTGATTGATTCGGATGACAGCCAAACGATTAAGGCCGGCCAGGTCTTTTTTTATTTGCAGTTTTGCCAGAGGCAGATGTTTTTTTATGAGCTGTTTTATTCTTACCGTTTTCCTTGGATCAAATTCACATAGCATGGTAATATCTGATAATCCGGTTATTTGTTGAAATAGTTTTTCGTAGAGTTCAAGGCCGTTTTTGCCTCCGAAAAGCGCGGTTTCAGGCTCGTATTTTATTGACGGCGAGCTTTTAATTTGATCTTTGTCCAGGTAAGGCAGATTGGCGAGAATGATCAAAGGGTTGTGAGCGATAAACGATGGATCATGGATAATCGGAGATAGCAGATTGCCCTTGATGAATTTTATTTTTTTTTCAACGCCGTGGCGCTTGGCGTTTTGTTTGGCAACCGCTAAAGCTTTTCCTGAAATATCTATGGCGATAATATTTTGTTTAGTAAGTTTTGATAGAGTGATTGCGACGCACCCTGAACCCGCGCCAGCATCAACTAGAGTTACGGGTTTTAAGCTATGAGATATGAGTTTTAGCGCTTCATCAACCATCAATTCTGTTTCCGGCCTCGGTATCAGAACATGCCTGTTAACTTTAAAATCAAGGCCGTAAAATTCTTTTTTGCCTATGATATAGGCGATTGGTTCGCCTTTAAGCCTTCGGGCAAGCTGATGTTTGAAATCGGAAATTTGTTTGGCGGAAAGTTTTTTTTCTCCGCGCGCCAGCAAAAATTCTCGCGGTTTTTTTAAAATTTCGGACAACAAAATTTCCGCTTCAAGATGCGGAATGCTAATATTTTTAGCGTTTAATTTGGCGGCGGCAATTTTGATAGTTTGGGCGATGGTCATGAAATTTTTATTCAGGTCGGCCTTTTTTTAACGCTTCTATAATTTCCGAAATATCTCCATCCATGATTTTCGCCAGTCCGTGCCAATTTTGCTTGATTCTGTGGTCGGTGAACCTGTCCTGGGGAAAATTGTAAGTTCTGATTTTTTCGCTTCTGTCTCCGGAGCCGATTTGCTGTTTTCTTTGCGCCGATTCTTTGGCTCTTTTTTCTTCTTCCATTTTGGCCAAAAGGCGGGAGCGCAGAATCTGCAAAGCTTTTTCTTTGTTTTGGTGCTGTGATTTTTCATCTTGGCATGTGGCGATCAGGCCGGTGGGAAGATGAGTTATTCTGATGGCCGAATAAGTGGTATTTACGCTTTGCCCTCCCGGACCGGAAGAGCAGTAAGTGTCAATCCTTATGTCCTGCGGCTTTATTTCAACATCTATTTCTTCGGCCTCGGGCATAACCGCCACCGTTATCGCGCTGGTATGCACGCGGCCGGCCTTTTCTGTTTCAGGCACTCTTTGCACGCGGTGCGTTCCGGCTTCGTATTTTAAATTTCCGTAGACATGGTTTCCTTCTACGGAAAATATTACTTCTTTGAAGCCGCCTATGCCTATCCGGCTGGAGTATAAAATTTTCAATTTCCAGCCTTGCTTTTCGGCATAGCGCGAATACATCCTGAAAAGTTCGGCCGCGAATAAAGCGGATTCGTCGCCGCCGGTTCCAGCCCTTATTTCCATGATGATATTTTTTTTATCGTTGGGATCGGCCGGATGCAATTCCGATTCAATTTGATTTTTCAATTCTTCAATCCGCGATTTCAGGCCGCCGATTTCATCTTCGGCCATTTTCAGGAGATCTTGGTCGGATTCTTGCTTTATTATCTCTTCATTTTGAGAAAGCAAATTTTGTTTTTTTTCCAATTCCAAGATCATCTTGACCGCCTGTTTGAGGTCATTGTGCCGTTTGGATATTTCCCTTAATTTTTTTTGGTCGGAAATTATCGCTTGATCCGAAAGCTGGCTTTCCAAATCGTTGAATTTTTTTATAATATCTTCATGCATAATATGCCCATATTAACAAAAAACAGCGGCCATGGATATAAAACATTATATCATAAAATTCGGCAGCTGTTTGATGCGGTTATTTTTTCTCGGTTTTTTTGGCGATTTTGGCTTTGGTTTTGGCGGCTCGCTTCGCTCGTTTATTTTTATGCGCCGCGCTTGTTTTCGTTTTGGCTTCAACTTTGGCGTGGAATTTTTCAACTCTTCTCGCGCTGTCAAGCAATTTTTGCTTGCCGGTGTAAAAAGGATGGCAAGCCGAGCAGATTTCGGTTTTTAATTCAGGCAAAGTTGACCCCGTGACAAAGCTGTTTCCGCAAGCGCAGGCAACTTTGGCTTCAGGATAATATTTCGGATGAATGTCTTTTTTCATAAAATTTCCGCAATGCTTTAAATTTAATTATGGTATCAGACTAACATGAATATATGTTTTTGGCAAGGACCGGCGCTGTTGACAAATATGGTGTAATATTATAATCTGTATTTATATAATTTAATAATAATTTAATAATCTCTCATGCTTCAATCAGCCTATTGGCTGAAATTTTCCTTGTCCCGTTTCGCGGGATGATTTGAAGCAGAGGAACAAAGGAAAAAAATATGAATCTACCGTCAATAGAAGAGATGCTTAAGGCTGGAATGCACTTCGGGCATCGCACATCAAAATGGCACCCCAAAATGGAGCCTTTTATTTTTGGCTCAAGAAAGGGCGTGCATATAATTGATTTGAGAAAAACTCGGGAAATGCTGGGTTCGGCGCTGGAATACTTGAAAGATCAAGCGTCTGAAGGCAAAACGATTCTTTTGGTAGGAACCAAAATGCAAGTTAAAAACATTATGAAAAAAACCGCCGAAGAAGCCGGAGTTCCTTTTGTTTCTTCAAAATGGCTCGGCGGATCTTTGACCAATTTTCCGATCATCAGAAATTTGATCAGAAAATTCAAAGATTTATCGGAAAAAAGGGATGGCGGAAAGTTAGATAAATACACCAAAAAGGAAAGGCTTGATTTTGACAGCCAAATATCCAAATTGGACAACAATGTCGGCGGGCTGGCAAGTTTGGCGAAAACCCCGGATATTATTTTCATTTGGGACATTAAAAAAGAAAAAACAGCTTTTACAGAAGCCTTGAAGAAAAAAATTCCGATCGTCGCGGTGTGCGACACCAATGCCAATCCTGACGGGGTCAAATACATAATTCCGTCCAATGACGACGCGAGCAAGGGCATCAAGCTTGTGATGAATTTGGTAAAGGAAGCTATTTTGGAAGGCAAAGGCGAAGCCGCGCGAAAAGCGGAGAAAAAATAAATCATCTTATAATCATAATTTATGGAGAACATAAAAATTTTACGCGAAAAAACCGGCGCCGGAATGGTTGACTGCAAAAAAGCCCTTGACGAATCGGGTGGAGATATTGATAAGGCGGTGGAAATTTTAAGGAAAAATGGAATCGCCAAAGCCGCCAAAAGAAGCGGCCGTGAAGCATGCGAAGGATTGATTAAGATATCCGTAAGCCATGATTCAAAAACAGGCTACATCATTGAAATAAATTCTGAAACTGATTTTGTGGCGCGAAGCGAAAAATTTTTGGAATTTGCCGAAAAAGCCATGGATTTGATAAAAGCCGAACAGCCGAAAAATCTTGATGAATTGATGGGTTTGAATTTCGGTTCAGGCTCGGTTAAAGAAAATTTAGACGCTTTAAGCGGAGTGATTGGAGAAAAATTGGACATAAAAAGATATGATATTTTGAATTCCTTCGGAACCGTGGCGGCTTATTCGCATTTGGGCGGAAAAATCGGAGTTTTGGCGGCTTTGGATAAAGCGGATGAAAGCGCGCTGGCTTATGATATCGCCATGCAAATAGCCGCGGCCAATCCGAAATATATCAGGCCTGAAGATGTCTCGCCGGATGAAATTGCCAAAGAAAAAGAGATTTACAAAGCCCAGCTTCTGAAAGAGAATAAGCCTGAAAATATGATTGATAAGATTATTCAAGGAAAATTGGAAAAATTTTACGAAGAAGTCTGCCTTGTAAAGCAAGAGTACATAAAAGATGACAGCAAGAAAGTTCAAGATGTTTTGGGCGGAATTAAAATTGAAAAGTTCATAAGATATAATTTGTAATATGCTTGTAGCTCAAGTACAATTCGCTCCTTGGGATAAAAGGTATGATTTTGACGCCGATGAAGCGGGCGTAAAAATAGGAGATTATGTTATTGTCAAAACAGACCTTGGCGTTGAAATCGGCAAAGTCGTTGGTTTAAGCGAGAATGCCGGCGCCGAATCCGAACCGGCTGAAATAAAAAAAATAATAAGAAAAGCCGAGCCGGCCGATTTGAAAAAATCTCCCGATGAAAAACAGAAAAAGAAAGATTTCGCGTATTGCAAAAAAGTCATAGATAAATTGCAATTGCCCATGAAATTGGTTGACGCCCATTATTCTTTTGACGATTCAAGAATAACTTTTCCTTTTATCGCGGACTCAAGAATTGATTTCAGGGATCTTGTAAAAGATTTAACCAAGCATTTCGGCAAAAGTATAAGATTGCAACAGATAGGCATAAGGGACGAGGCGAAATTTTGCGGAGATTTCGGACATTGCGGAAGGCCTTTATGCTGCGCCAGATTTTTGGGCGATCTTAATTCCATAACTTCGGAAATGGCTGAACTTCAGCAATGCGCGCATCGCGGTTCGGAAAGAATTTCCGGCATTTGCGGACGATTGATGTGCTGTTTGTCTTATGAAGAAGGCGGGTATAAAAAGCTGGCGGAAAAATTGCCTTTTATCGGAAGCGAGGTTAAAGTTGAAGGCAGAAAGGGCAAGGTTTTGGCTCGCTATATTTTGAAACAGACTGTGAAAGTCTTACTTGATGAAGGCAAGGGAGAAGCCGGAGGTGTTGTGGAAGTTGAAGCCGGGAAAGTGAAAAAATTATAAAAATTGAAAAAATGGCCGAAAGGCTATTTTTTGTTTCCAGACGATTTGTGATATAATTATTTTATAATTTTTAACATAAATTTATGAACATAGCGATAAATGGCTTTGGGCGCATAGGCCGGTCGGTTTTTAAGGTTATGCTTGAAAAAAAAGGATTGAAAGTCGTCGCCATCAATGATCTCGCGGACACGAAGACTTTGGCGCATTTGCTCCAATATGACAGTTGTTATGGGATTTATGGAAAGAAAGCGGTTGGGAAGGCCGGCAGTTTGGAAGTGGATAAGAAAAAATATCAAGTATTTGCCGAAAAAGACCCCGCAAAATTGCCTTGGGGAAAATTAAAAATTGACATTGTTTTGGAATGCACTGGCAGGTTTTCGGACGCGCAGTCGGCCGGACGGCATTTGGCGGCCGGAGCGAAAAAAGTATTGATTTCGGCGCTGGCGAAAGACGCGAGCGTAAAAACGATTGTATTGTCCGTCAATGAAAAAGATTTGGATAAAAACGATAAAATAATTTCCATGGCGTCTTGCACGACAAATTGTTTGGCGCCGGTGACAAAAATAATTTCCGATAATTTCGGCATTAAAAAAGCCGTCATGTCAACTATTCATTCTTATACGGCCGACCAAAATTTAGTTGACGGCCCGCATAAAGATTTGCGTCGGGCCCGCGCCGCGGCCGTGAATATCGTTCCGACGACAACCGGAGCGGCGAAAGCCGCGGCTTTAACAATGCCCGAACTCGCGGGAAAATTTGACGGTTTGTCTTTGCGCGTACCCACTCCGGTAGTGTCTTTATGCGACGCTGTTTATTTGCTTCAAAAGCAAACAACTGTTGAACAAGTGAACCAAGTTTTAAAAAAAGCCGCGGCAGGGGATTATAAAAAATATTTGGCGGTTACGGAAGAACAGCTTGTGTCGTCCGATTTCATCGGCAATCCGGCCAGCGCCATTGTTGATTTGCCTTTGACAAAAGTGATCGGCGGAGACCTTTTGAAAATCATATCTTGGTATGACAATGAACGCGGATACAGCTGCCGGCTGGCCGAATTGTGCCAATATATCGCTGATAAAAATTTAATTTAATAATATGCCAAAAACAGAATCAATGGAAAATAATATTAACATTGAGCATGAAAGCGAAAAAGAAAAAAAGAAATTTGAATTGAATGAAATAGACGCAAAAATAGCTGAAATTTTAAGCATTATAAAAAATTGCGAAGTTTATGCCGCGAAAAAAATAAAAGACGATTATTTGCTGGACAGCTTAAATGTCATAAAAAAAGGAATAACCGATTTGTCGGTTTTGTTGTTTGACCGCGAGGAAATAAAAGTGGCTGAAGACAATAATTTGATGGATAATCTCGGCCAGCTGGAAACTTTGCTGGCGGTTCTTGAATTGCTGAAAAGAAGAACCGAAAACGGCAGAAAAGCCATGTCGGAAAATGAAAAGAAATTGTTTGAAAATTTTTCTTTAAGGATCGGAGAAGCTGAAAAGTATGTTAAAAGTATAATAAAAGACGGAGGATTGCTGGAAAAAGAATTGGCTACGCATAAAGAAAAGCATAATGGCGATAAATAATTTTATACTATGAATGGAATTTTGGGAAAAATAAAAAAAGCCGGAATAGTTGGAATGGGCGGAGCGTGTTTTTCAACTGCCGCAAAATGGACCATGGTTCAAGAAGCGGCCGGAAATAAAAAATATGTCGTTTGCAACGGTTCGGAAGGAGAGCCGGGTGTGTCAAAAGACGAATATATTTTGGAACATTATCCGGAAAGGGTTATTGACGGCATGAAAATAGCCATTGATTTTTTGCAAGCCGAAAAAGGCTATCTGTTTTTAAATTACGCGTATAATAAAAAATTAAATAAAAAATTAACGGCTTTGATGAAAGATTCCAAAATTGAAATTTTCGCCAAGCCTGTTAATTCCGGCTATATAGGCGGAGAAGAAAGCGCGCTTTTGAACGCGATTGAAGGCAAAAGGATTGAACCCAGATTAAAGCCGCCATTTCCGCCTGTAAGCGGATTATGGTCATGCCCGACTTTAATCAACAATGTTGAAACTTTTTATAATGTAAGCTTGGCGAACGGCGGAAAATACGAGAATAAAAGATTTTATACCATAACCGGCGACTGCCCGAACGAAGGAGTTTATGAATTGTCGGATAATTTTACTGTTGAAAAAATTTTAAACCAGACGAAAAATTATCCCAAATTTCCGTTTTTCGTCCAAGTCGGCGGATTGGCTTCGGGCGAATTTTTTAACAGTTCGCAATTAAAAAAGCCGGCCGGCGGAGCCGGGTCAATCGCGGTTTTCAGCATGAAAAAAAATAATTTTAAAAAAATAATTAAAAATTCGCTTAATTTTTTCATGAATGAATCTTGCGGCCAGTGCGTCGCTTGCCGCGAGGGAACTTACAGGCTGAATGAAGTTTTTTCAAAAGAAAAAATTGATTGGGATTTGTTTAACCGCCTGCTTGATGATTTGAGCGACGCTTCGTTTTGCGCGCTCGGATCATCGGCGCCGATGGCTATAAGAAGTTTGATGAAAAATGCGTATAATATAAAATAAATGAAAAAGATAAAAATTAAAATAAATAACAAGCAGATAACATGCGATTCTGGCATGACCATAATGCAAGCCGCGAGCAAAAACGGGATTGAATTGCCGAATTTGTGTTTTCATCCGGATTTGTCAATCAAGGCTAATTGCCGGGTTTGCGTGGTGGAAATAGCCGGCCGCAAAGGATTGTCCGCTTCCTGTTCAACCAAAGCCGAAGACGGAATGGAAATAAAAACCGATACCGAAAAAGTGAAGCGGGCGAGAAATTTGAATATTGAATTGATATTCGCCGAGCATATTGAAAGATGCCCGACTTGCGTTTGGCGGGTTAACTGCAAATTGTTGGAATTGGCGGATAAGTATAAAATTGAAATAACGAGATTCCCCGATCGCAAAAGCAAAAGAAAAATTTACAAATTCGCGAATTCGGTTGAAATTGACGGAACGAAATGCGTTGATTGCCGGAATTGCGTGGACGCTTGCGCGAATACGCAGAAAATAAATTATTTGAGCTTGAAAGGCAAAGGCATAAATCAAGAAGTGGTTCCGGTTGATGGAAAAAATATTCTGCCTTTTGTGGGAAAAAAAGCGGATAAAGTTGATTGCATTTATTGCGGGCAGTGCGCTTTGCATTGTCCCGTGGGTTCGGCTAAAGAACAGGCTCATTGGCAGTTTGTTGAAAAAGCTTTGCGCGACAAGTCAAAAATTGTTGTGGCGCAATTCGCCCCGTCAATCAGGGTGAGCGTAGGGGAGGAATTCGGCGCCGAACACGGAAAAGTAATGCTCGGGCAAGTCGTGGCGTCTTTGAGAAAACTCGGCTTTGATTATGTTTTTGATGTCAATTGTTTCGCTGATATCACGACAATCGTTGAAGCCGAGGAATTTATTGAAAGAATAAAATCCGGCGGCGCGATGCCTATGCTCACTTCTTGCTGTCCGGCATGGGTGAAATATGTTGAATTTTACAGGCCGGATCTGATTCCGAATTTAACTTCCGTCCGCAGTCCGCAAGTTCATGGCGCCGGATTGATAAAAACATATTGGGCGGAGAAATTGAAAATAAATCCGAAAAAAATCGTTGTTGTTTCGGTGATGCCTTGCACGGCGAAAAAATTTGAATCAACTCGGCCGGAATTGAAAGTTCGCGGCAATCAGCTTGTTGATTTCGTAATAACCACGCGCGAATTAGCATGGATGATAAAGAAAAATAAAATAAATTTTCTTAAATTAAAGTCTGAACAAGCGGATAATCCTTTCGGAAAATCAAGCGGAGCGGCCGCGATTTACGGGGCTTCGGGCGGAATGATGGAGTCGGCCTTAAGAACAGCCGAATATCTGCTGGCGGAAGGGAAAAATAATTTATCCGCCGGCCGGCTGGAATTTAAAGATACGCGCGGGCAGGAAGGAATAAGAAGGGTTGAAATTGAAATGGCCGGAAAAAAATTGAAAATCGCGATTGTCAACGGCATCGGCAACATCGGCCCGATATTGGAAAAAATCAAAGATTATGATTATATTGAAGTCATGGCTTGCCCGGGCGGATGCGTCGGAGGAGGCGGCCAGCCCATTCCCACAACGAATGAAATAATAAAAAAGAGAATTAAGGCTTTGTATAAAATTGACGCGAAAAGCGAAATAAGAAAAGCGCATGAAAATAAGCAGGCGCTTGAAGCGCTTGAATGGCTTGGAAAGCAAGGGAAATTAAGAGAACAGATTTTGTATACTAAATATAAAAAGAGAAGTTAGGAATTTTATATAACAATCAGCAGTTGGCTGAAATCAGCGATTTTTTCGTTGCGGAACTCGCTTCGCTCAAACAGTCCTCACTTCAAAAATCACTAATTTCAGCCAACTGCTTTATAAATTTTTAATCAATATATGCAAAATATCGCGAAAGAACAAACATTGTCAGAAGTCAATGTTAAAGCTATGACTCAATTTATGGCTTTGGCCGGAATCGCGATGGTTTTGCCGTTTTTTTTGCATTTGCAATTTATAACCGGGCCGATTGTCAACGCGATTTTAATTTTGGTTTTGTTTTTGGTAGGCATAAGAAGCGCTTTGGTTATGGCTCTGATTCCCAGCTTGATGGCTTTAGCAGGAGGGCTTTTGCCCGTAATTTTGGCGCCGGCCGTTCCGTTTATCATGGTCGGCAATGTGATTTTTGTTTTAATTATTGACTATTTTTATAGCCGACAGGCAAGTTTCGCGGGTTATTGGAAAGGCGTTTTAGCCGGCGCGGCGCTGAAATTTATTTTTTTGTATTTAAGCGTCGGCTGGATAATAAAGTTGCTTTTGAAGCAAGATTTGGCCGCGGCGGTCGCCAAAATGATGAGCTGGCCGCAATTTGCCACGGCGTTTACTGGCGGCATGATAGCGTGGGTCGTTTTAAAATGGCTGAAAAGAGTATGAAAATTCCGGAATATGTAAAAAATATAATAGAAAATTTGGAGAAAGCCGGTTTTGAAGCATATATCGTGGGCGGATGCGCGCGGGATTTGCTAATAAGCAAATCGCCGAAAGATTGGGATGTAACCACTAACGCGCGCCCGGAAAAAATTTTGAAAATATTTTCGGACGGGAAATATGAAAATATTTTCGGTACGGTTTTAGTTCCGGTTAAACTGAAAAATGGAGATACAAAAGATATCGTTGAGGTTACGACTTACAGGTCGGAGCAATGCTACAGCGATCGCCGCCATCCGGATGAAATAAAATTTGAAGACAGTTTGGAAAAAGATTTGTCAAGAAGGGATTTTACGGTTAACGCAATGGCGATGCGCCTGAATGGCGATAAAATTATTGATTTGTTCGGAGGAGAAAAAGATTTGAAGAAAAAAATAATCCGCGCGGTGGGCGAACCGGAAGACAGGTTCAAAGAAGACGCTTTGAGGATGATGCGCGCGATAAGGCTGGCGTGCCAGCTTGATTTTTCAATTGAACCGAAAACCCAAAGAGCCATTATGAAAATGGCCGGCGGAATAAAATTCATTTCAGCTGAGAGAATACGCGACGAGTTGATAAAAATTTTGGAATCGGAAAAAGCTTATGAAGGAATCATGGCTTTGCATGAAATGAAGCTTCTGCAGTATATTATTCCGGAGCTGGAGCGAGGAGTAGGGGTTGATCAAAATAAGCACCATACTTACACTGTTTTTAACCACAGTGTTTTGTCGCTTAAGCATACGCCGAGCAAAAAATGGCAGGTGAAGTTGGCGTCTTTATTGCATGACATCGCTAAGCCGCAGACGAAAAAAATAATAAAAGGCGAGGCGACTTTTTATAATCATGACATGGTCGGCGCCAGAGTCGCGGAAAAGATTACGCGACGGCTTAAATTTTCCAAAGCCGACATTGAAAAAATAACAATCTTGATCAGGAATCACATGTTTTATTATAATGTCGGCGATGTTACCGAAAGTTCAGTGCGCCGGCTGATAAAGAATGTGGGTGAGGAAAATTTGGCGGATTTGATTGATTTGCGCGTGGCTGATCGTTTGGGATCGGGCGTGCCGAAAGCCAAGCCGTACAAGTTGCGCCATCTTGAATACATGATGCGAAAAGTGAGGCATGACGCCGTATCCGTAAAAATGCTGAAAATAAACGGAGATGATTTGATAAAATTGCTGAAAATACCGCCAAGCCCGAAAATCGGAGCCATTCTGGATGTTCTGCTGTCCGAAGTCATTGAAAATCAGGATTTGAATGATAAAAAATATTTGGAAAAAAGAAGTATTGAACTTAATGAAATGGATCTCGCGAAGCTGAGAGAAAAAGCCAAAGAAAAAATTGAAGAGAAAAAAATGGAAGATGATGAGGAAATAAAAAAAGAATTTTATGTTAAATAAGCGATTATGAAAAAAATTATTTTATTATCCATAATATTATTCGCGCTGTCGGCTTGTTCATCAGGCAAATACAGCTATAACGAGATCAATGCCCCGGGGGGTATGGACAATTTTAATGAAGCGGATATAATAAACAGGATGAATAGCATAAAAAACGGCTTAACGCCCAAAATCAAGCCAAACGGAGTTTATCGGCCGGCCGCGCCGGAAAAGCAGGCTGGCGGACAGGCAGAATCGGAAAACCAAAAACAGCTGGAAAATTTGGTCGCGCAATATGATGCCGCTGTCATAAAAACGAATTTCGGCGATATTACGGTAAAATTTTACGCGCAAGAATCTCCGATCACTGTTAATAATTTTATGAATTTGGCCAAAGCCGGTTTTTACAATGGCATAAAATTCCATCGCGTGATAAAAGATTTTATGATTCAATCCGGAGATCCGAATTCAAAAGACGATGATTGGTCAAACGACGGATTGGGCGGGCCGGGGTATAAATTTCAGGATGAAATAAATCAGCATAAGCTTGTGAAAGGCAGTTTGGCCATGGCGAATTCCGGTCCGAACACGAATGGTTCGCAATTTTTCATAGTGACGGCAAATGTGGCCGCTTGGCTGGACGGCAAGCATACGAATTTCGGTTATGTTTCGCAAGGAATGGAAGTGGTGGGAAAAATAGAAAAATCCGAAGTGAATGAAAATGATCACCCGACTGAAAATATTATTATAAATAGTGTTGAATTGGTTAAGGTTGCGCCTGAAAGCGAGGAAACAAGCGCGAGTTCAACCAATAAGGGCCTGTAGTTAAGTGGTATAACGCGGCATTCGCATTGCTGAGGCGGGAGTTCGATTCTCCCCAGGTCCACCAAAAACGATTTATCGCCTCGCTTGGGGCTTCGCCTCTCGCTTCGGCGGGCATTTCGGCCAGGTAATTCCACGGATTTTTGAAATCAATCGCCAATTTTCCCGCCGCAAGGCGGCGGTTCGAGCCGATGGTTTTCAAGAAAATTTTTATTTCCTCAAAATTTTCTGACAAAATGAGATTTTTGGCTTGGTTGGCCTCTAAAATCCAGTTTCTTGTGAGTTCGAGCCAATGATTTCCTTTTCGCTCAAAAGTGGATAATTTTTCCTCAATATCTTTTCTTTCCGCCATAAATTTATTTTTCTTTTCTTGAAATTCTAAAAGTTCAAAACTGCCCTCAAGATAGCCGTCCATAAGCCGGTCTATTTTTATTTTAATGGCGGAAAGTTCGGTTTTGAGATTTTGAGCGAAAAGGTTTGACGATTGGCTGTTTTCTTTTTCCCAAAGATTTACTCTTTCAAGATATTTTTCCCGCCAATCGTCAGACAAAGAAACTTTTTGACAATTCTCTTTTACTTGCTCGGTTAAAACTTCTTCCCGCAAAAAGCGAGCTTGAGAACAATTTTGCGTTTTGCTTTTATGGGTGCAACGATAATAAACAAATTTTAATCCGCTTTTTTTGATGTGCCGTTCAGCGGTTATGGAATAACCGCACTCGCCGCAAACCGCAAAATTAAGAAATTGAAAGTTTTTCGGTCCTCGCTTTTTGCGGGGCTTGCCGTTTAATATCAACGCTTCCTGCACTTGGTCAAAAAGTTTCTTTGAAATCATTGGCTTGTGCGATCCTTGATGAATTTCGCCACGATAGCGAAAATGTCCGTAGTAAAACGGATTGGTTAAAATTTTATGGATTGTGGAAAGATGAGGCAGTTTCCCGTCTTTGCCAACCAAGCCAAGAGAAAACATTTTGCTTTGAATTTTCGTTAAAGTGTATTCGCCGGTGGCAAAAGCCCGCAAAATTTCATTCACTTTGTTAAAAGTTTTTTTGTCGGGTTCAATAGTTCTCAATCCCGGTTCGTTGAAATATCCGAGAGGGGCTTTTGC
>JAZDFM010000033.1:0-28776 GCA_043807825.1 bacterium
GTTGAAGTCGCGGTTTCGGCATCTGTTGGCGGCGCGGCAACTGCCGGCCGATCTGCCGTCGGAGTTGAAGTCGCGGAATTTTCCGGCTCTTCAATCGGTAAAGGCGCGACAATCGCAGAATTTGAATTTTGCGGATTTGGAGTATCTTTAATTTCAAAATCGGCATTGTTATTGTTAGTGTCTTGCATAATCCCATTAACAATATTGCGTGCCAAATTTTTTCCAGTTGCCGGAGTCGCCGCACCTTCTGGATCATTAACATCGCCGTAACCAACTTTATCAATCTCTATATTTGAATTATCAATAATTCTTACATGTCCTCCACCGTCAGCCAAGCCCCAATTAAATAAATGGCGAAAATCCGGCACGATAGACAAACTGTAATCTTTAGCCGCCAATAAAGAATAACCGCCTGAATAAATAACCACAGTCGGCAACCCCGAACTGCCAGTTCGATTTATCCAAGTTCCACTATTAGCTGATTTTGTCTGCATTTTCCAACCCTCCAAATTAATATCCCTGTCTGTCGGATTGTACAATTCAACAAACTCATCATAAGCTGTGGCGCCGCCGATTTGTATTTCGCTAATCAAAATATTTTGCGCGTTTTGATCAGCCTCAACTTCCTTCCAACAAAAAAATCCCGCGCCGATTATGGCCGAGATTATAATAATTTTTAAGCCTCCTCTTTTAAACATAATTTAAAAATTATTTTATTTCGGGATGTATTTCCAAATATCTGTCTCGCAAATAAAGCGAACAGGCATATATTGCTGTTTGTTTGTTTACATTCGCGTTATTATACAAATATTCTTTTATTTGCGCAAAAGGATTAATTTCCCTGCTTGAATATAACTCATTTAATACTATCAAGCTATACCGTTCTGCGTCTGCTTTTGTTTTTAAATTTAATTTATCCAACAAATCAAATAAATTTTGTCTTTTTTCTTCATTATCCATAATATTTTTCCAACCGATATCTTCAACAAATTTATCGCCTGCCGCCGATAACTTAACCGGAGATTTTGTTTCAAACATTCCCGCGTCTTTAATTATTTCTTTTTCATATAAAGCGGTAATCAAACTGCTGAATTTTTCTAAAAGTAAATTTAATTTTTTCTTAATTTCTCCATGATCATTGCATGTATTTGATATCTTTATGTAAAATTTAGTCGCTTTGAATACTGCAAAACCGAATAGACAAACAAACAAAAAATATCCTGCTATCTGCGGAAAATTATTACTTAAAAATTCCCAAATAATATTTATCATAAATGTTAATATTTAAACGCTCATATTATACCATAATTTAATACTATACAAAAATAACGCTTTATTATTCATTTGTCAATTTATTTTATCACCGTCCCTTTAAATTTTTTTCCCGACATATAATTTTCTAAATTCCCGATATTTTTTCCGTTGATTATCGCCACTTCCAATTTCAATGATTGCGCTTTTTTGGAAGCGATAGGATCAAACGGCGCGTTCAAACTCGGCGACCATTTGTTTCCGACCAATTTCCTGAATTCCGGCCAGTTTATTTTTTCAATCATCTTCGCGTTTTTATGCTTATTCGGGTCTTTATCATAAACATAATCAATATTGGACAAATTTAAAATCGTTTCGGCTCCGTATTCCCGGGCGATTATCACGGCGACATAATCGGTTGACCAGCCCGGCTTCCAGCCTGACGCCACGATTATTTTTTTGGAACTTTGCATTTTGACAAGCGGATTTTTTATTATTTCGGGATGGGCATGCTTCCTGAAAACCGTCCTTAAAAGATGCGCGTTCAATCTTGTGGCGTGAATTCCCAGCCAATCCAAATCGTCCCGTTCAATTTTTACCACTTGTTCGGCCGCCGCGACATAGTCGCGCGCCGTCCTGCCGCCTCCGGCGATCAGAAAAAATTTATTTCCTTGTTTGATCTTCTCCAAAATAAAAGCCCGAAATTCTTTCAAAAACCGCCAATCAATTCCTTGTTTCGGCGCGATCAGCGAGCCCCCGATTGAAATTACGAAAGTTTTTTTATTCATAAAATATATTATTTTATTCTCCACATTACTCAATCAATTCGGCCGCGCCAATGTCTCGCCCGTGAAAAACAAGTTCTTTAATTTGGCGAAGGGCAAAGCGGCTGGGGATAAATTCCCTGAGCCAAATTACCTTGTTTTTGTTCTTGCAACTGAAATAAAGTCGGACAACTATTATACTTTTTAAGTCTATTTGTAATTAGCTTATGATAATCTTTATTTATTTCAAAACCGACATACTGTCTGTCATTTGCCAAACATGCGATAGCCGTTGTTCCGGTTCCCATAAACGGATCAAAAACTAAACCATTTTTTGGACAACTTGCTTTTACCATTCGTTCAATTATTTCCAGCGGTTTTTGCGTTGGGTGGTTTTCTCTTTCAGGGTCTTGAGCATGTATTCTTGATGCGCTCCACAGATCTTTTGGATTATAGCCCATTTCTAACCATTTTTTACCAACAAAAATTGATCTCGTTCTTGCTTTTTTGGTTTCTTCATCATAAGGAATTCTAATACTGTCAATGTCAAAATGATAATCATTATTTTTTACAAAAAAACCTATATTGTCATGAACAGAAGAAAATTTTCTAGTAGATCCGCCCATGCTTGGGACTCTTCTATCCCAAATAATTTCATTGACCATTCTTAACTTGCTTTTTAGATAAACAAAAATTTCAGGTGAATATTGCCAACTTAAAAAAATATAAAAACTGCCTGTTTTTTTTAATTTTGGCAAGACTGCATCAATCCATTGATATGTCCATGCTAAATATTCCTCTGCTGATTTTTGGTCAGAATCATTGCCATAATCTTTTCCCAAGCAATATGGGGGGTCAGTCAATATCAAATCAATAGAATCATCTTCTATTTTATCTATTCCGGATAAAATATCTTCGTTAAAAATTTTGTTCATAGTTTATTTCAAAATAATACTTTTTGATTTTTCTTTTAACATTTTTAAAAATTCTTCCCGTGTTCTATATATTTTATCGTGTCTGTAAGTAGCTTGAATTTTATCATTTCTTGGATTTACATAAATTGGCAAAAACTGAGGCGAAAAAATTTCTAAATAATCTTTGACAAAGCTTATTTTTATATTTTCAAATTTTATGCCGAAACAGGCATAAATCAATGTGTAATTTTTGTTGACGCTATATTGAAAATAAAGTTTTTCTACCGCGGCAATATCATTTTTATTTTCCTTGCCTTCAATATTATGAATTTTTACATTTACGAAATAACTTCTTCCTCCATGAATTATTTCGCAATCGTGCAAAGATGTGTCTGGAAAATCAAAATTTACTTCATCAATACCAAGCTTTTTAGCATTAAATTTAGTCTGTTGCGTAATAACCTGTTCAACTAACCAGCTCACTGATCTGGTGTGCGCCTTAAGTCCGTAAGGCAAAATTTTACTATCGGTAATATCAAAATTTGGAAGTATTGTTAGAAGTTTTATGTAAATATTTTTTATAAATTCTAAATCTTTTTTAATTTCTTTTATTTCTTTTTCCATAATAAAATTTAGTAAAATTAGCGATTTACTATGGTTGCATTATAGCAAAATTTTTTATAAAAATCCATATATACCTGTCTGAATTTATGGGTACATTATATTCTGCGGCAGTTTGTTATTTTAAAACAATTTTAATTGAACAAATCCTTTACGGTCTGTTTCCTTACTGGTGCAGGCGGAGAGACTTGAACTCTCATGGATTTCTCCACCAGCTCCTAAGGCTGGCGCGTATGCCAATTCCGCCACGCCTGCGTTATTATTTTCCATCATTCCGAAATCATGCTATTATTATAACATAATTAACTAAATACAAAATTATGTCAAACACAACGAATACGGGCCAAAAAACAGACACTGACATTGAAAAAAATAAAACAGCCGCGGCTTTATCTTACATCTGGATTCTGTTCCTGATTCCTTTGCTTGGCAAGCAACATTCAAAATTCTGCCAATTCCACGCCAAACAAGGTTTGATTTTATTTTTATTAAGCTTTATTTCATGGTTTCCGGTTTTCGGCTGGCTGATCGGCTTAGCCATAATAATCGCGTCGGTCGTCGGCATATTGAAATGCCTTGAAGGCGCGTGGTGGAAAACGCCGTACATCTACGGATTAAGCAAGAAAATTAACTTATAATTATGACTGAAAACAATTACATTAAATTTTTTGAACACACTACAATTCAAGATGTCCCTTTGGTCGGCGGGAAAAACGCGTCTTTGGGAGAAATGTACAAAAATTTATCATCGCAGGGAATAAAAGTCCCGAACGGCTTTGCCACCACTTCGGCGGCTTACAATTATTTTTTTGAACAAACCGATCTCAAGGGCAAAATCAAAAAAATATTGGACAACCTGAATACGCGCCATGTCGCTGATTTGGCTAAACGCGGATCAGAAGCCAGAAAATTGATCGTGTCAATGCCTTTTCCCCAAGATTTGAATATATCAATAACAAACGCTTACAAAGAATTGTCCGATTTTTACAAAACCAAGAATCTCCATGTGGCGGTGAGATCGTCCGCGACCGCCGAAGATTTGCCTGACGCGTCTTTCGCCGGCCAGCAGGAAACTTATTTGAATGTTTCCGGAGAAGCCGAGCTTTTGCTGGCGGTGAAAAAATGCGTGGCTTCGCTTTTTACCAACCGCGCGATTTCTTACCGCGTTGACAAAGGCTTTGACCATTTCAAAATCGCTTTATCGGTCGGCGTGCAAAAAATGATCAGGTCTGACATGGCGGCTTCAGGCGTAACTTTTACCATTGACACCGAATCCGGATTTGCCAATACGGTTTTAATCAACTCCATTTTCGGGCTGGGAGAAAATATCGTGCAAGGCAAAGTCAATCCCGACGAATTTTATGTTTTCAAGCCGACCAAAACAATCATATCCAAAACAACTTCATGTAAAAAAATCAAGATGATATACAGTTCCAACCCCAAACGCCCGGTGAAAGATGTAAAAGTTCCCAAAGCCGACCAATGCAAACAATCCATAACAGACGAGCAGGTTTTAAAGTTAGCCGACTGGGCCATGCTGATAGAAAAGCATTATGGAAGGGCTATGGACATAGAGTGGGCTTTGGACGGAAAAGAAAACCAATTGTATATCATACAAGCCAGGCCGGAAACCATACACAGCGTCAGAGATTACAGCGTTATTGAAGAATATGTTTTGGAAAAAAGCGGCAAAATAATTTCCCAGGGACGCAGCGTTGGCAACCGCATTGGCGCCGGAATTTCCAACCGGATTATGGATATAAAAGACATATCCGAATTCAAGCCAGGACAAGTTTTGGTTACCGATATGACAGATCCGGATTGGGAGCCGATTATGAAAATAGCTTCCGCCATAGTAACGGACAAAGGCGGAAGGACATGCCACGCGGCCATAGTTTCCCGCGAACTTGGCATACCGTGCGTTGTCGGAACAAATGACGGATCAAGAAAAATAAAAACCGGACAAGCCGTAACCGTAAGTTGCGCTCAAGGAGACGCCGGATTTGTTTATGAAGGCATACTGCCGTTTAAAATAAACAAAACAAGCATTAAGAATCTGGCCAAACCGAAAACCAAAATCATGATGAACATCGGATCGCCGGACATTGCTTTCGCGTCTTCTTTCATTCCGAACGACGGCGTCGGGCTGGCGCGCGAAGAATTCATCATCAACGACCATATTAAAATACACCCATTGGCTTTATTGAATTATTCTAAAATCAAAGACAAGAAAACCAAGAAAAAAATTGACGCGCTTACCGCCGGCTATAAAGACAAAAAACAATATTTCATAGACAAGCTGGCGCAAGGCATAGCCATTATCGCGGCCGCTTTTTATCCCAAAGATGTCATTATCAGATTCTCGGATTTCAAAACCAACGAATACGCCAATTTGATCGGCGGCGCCGAATACGAGCCTGTTGAAGGCAACCCCATGATCGGCTGGCGCGGAGCTTCAAGATATTATTCTCCGCAATTCAAACCGGCTTTTGAGCTTGAATGCGCGGCCGTCCAAAAAGTCCGCGGCGAGATGAAACTTACAAATTTAAAAGCCATGGTGCCTTTCTGCCGAACAATCAAAGAAGCCGAGCAGGTTATAAAAATCATGGCTTACAACGGATTGAAGCAAGGCGCCAACGGCTTTGAATTGTACTGCATGGTTGAAATTCCGGCCAATGTCATTTTAGCCGAAGAATTCGCCAAACTTTATGACGGCTTTTCCATCGGCTCCAATGACCTTACGCAATTAACGCTCGGCGTTGACCGCGACAGTTCGCTTGTAAGCCATATCTATGATGAAAACAATATGGCGGTAAAAAAACTTATAAAGCAAGCCATTGAAACCGCCAAAAAAACCCAGACTAAAATCGGCATTTGCGGCCAAGCTCCGTCAGACTTTCCAGAATTCGCGCAATTTCTGGTTGAATGCGGCATAGACAGCATCTCTTTGAATCCGGATACTGTCATAAAAACCACAATGGCCATATTGGAAACCGAAAAAAAGCTAAATTTTAATAATTAAAAAACATATGAGGGAAAAACTATTCAATGATGCAGTAAGGCAAGAAAATATGACGCTTAATGCGATTTTTTTGGACTTATCCGACAAAATAAAGCCGAAAGCGCAAGCTTTGGCGGAAAATGAAGGAATCCAGTTCAGCGATGCCTTTATCCAAGTATTCGCCGAATACTTGGATAAAAATTTTATGACTGATGTGGAAGCGTTAGAAAAACAAAAAAATATTTCACGGGAAGCGGCCGCGCTCTTGATTATGGAACGCAACGGGCATTTAAACCTTATAGCCGAAAAGCAACCCTTGACAAATATCTAATTTTGGGGTATTGTTTTGTCAATGTTCTCAATGCTTGGCTAAAAAACCAAGCGAAAGGGGGTAAAAATGAAATTTTTACAAAATTTCGTTTTTTTCGTTTTTTTTGTTTTCTTCATCCCCTCCTGCGGGGATTCTTTTTTGGAATCGGACTGCAACGATTCCATTTCCGTCTTCGGAACAATCTGTACCGAAGACGGAAAGTCTGTGCAAGGAGCCCGCGTCCTGGTGCAGGACTGGGGGGTGCCAAGCACCCCGGCCGTCATCACGGAGATGACGGTTGATAAGGAGGGAAATTTTTTCGGCATAATCCACGGAGTGGATTATGCCGAGATTCGACTTTTAATAGAAATGGAGGGGTATACGGCCACAGTATACCCCTCCAAAGAGTATTTGCCTATCGTGGCCACGATGGGCGTCCCGATGGACTTGGGCCACTGCGGTTTTTTACAAAAGATCGCAGTGTCAGTGGTTGCTAAGGAGGAGTTATGAAAAAAACTCCTCCGCCAGTCCGGCCGCCGAGGGATCGCATGGGCGATCCGGATTGGAACAGAATGGGCGGCATCGGCCACGGCCGCCCGGCAACAAAAAAGGACCTGATTGAGGAAGTAAAAAATTTTTACTCCTCAATCTGTTTGCCTCCTGTGGCGGAAGCAAACAAATAAACAACTAAACAGAGGACCGCTTTTTACAGGGTCCTCTTTTCATTTGACTAAATCTCCTTAAAAAGAGAAAATGAAAACAGGTTTTTATGTCATTGCGAGAAGCCCCCCCCCACGCCAAATTTTGGCGGGGGCGACAAAGCAATCTCAGGTTCAAAGCGCTGAAAACAATCATTATAACAAACAGTATGTGATTTTAACCTTAGATTGCTTCGCTCCTTTCGGTCGCTCGCAATGACAAAAAAATTTCCATTTTATTCGTATATGTTCAATTTTTTTTACACATTCCATCCGTCTCCGATATTATTTTCAATCGGCCCGATCAACATTCATTGGTACGGCTTTTTCATCGCGCTGGGATTTTTATCGGCTCTTCGGGCGGCGATTTATTTGGCAAAACCGCATAACATAAAAAAAGAAACAATCATTGATCTGTCCATCTGGCTGATTATCTTCGGAATCATCGGCGCGAGAATCTACGATGTATTTTTGGAATGGCGCTATTTTTCATCCAATTTTTTTGATATCTTCAAAATATGGCAAGGCGGCCTGGCGATCCACGGCGCCATTATCGGCGGCATGGCGGCCGTTTTCATGTTCGGCAAAAAATACAAGGAAAATTTTTGGCGATTAACCGCGATTATCGCATCCGTCCTGCCGCTGGGGCAAGCCATCGGCCGCTGGGGAAATTATTTTAATCAAGAATTGTTCGGCTATCCGACGAATCTTCCGTGGGGAATTCCGATAACCGCGGCCAATCGCCCGTTGCAATATATCAACAGTGAATATTTCCATCCGGCGTTCTTATACGAATCGCTCGGCAATCTGATTATTTTTATCATCTTGTTTTCAGCTCACGCTTATTTCATGAAAAAATATAAAAATCCGGAATTTTTCAAATTTCAAATTTCAGCATACTTGCTTCTTTATTCATTTTTAAGATTCGGCATTGAATTCATCCGCGTTGACGCCACGCCGGAAATTTTCGGCCTGCGTTTTCCACAGCTGGCGAGCTTATCCATAATATTTCTGTCTTCAAGCTTTTTAATACGCGATATTTGGCTAAAAATCAAAAAAAACAAAACCCTTGATAACTGATTATTATTATGTTATCATATAAAAATACTAACTAACAAAACAATATGCCAAATTCAGCTTCAGCGAAAAAAGAACTGCGCAAATCAAAAAATCGCAATAAGCGCAATGTAAAAATTGAAAAAAATTTAAAAAATCTGGTTAAAAAAAGCCGCCAAGCCATTGAAGCCAAAGATGCCGGCGCCAAAGAATTGGTGTCAAAAACTTTGAAAGCTTTTGACAAAGCGGCCAAAAACGGCGTGATTAAAGAAAATACGCGCGACCGAAAAAAATCCAGATTGCATAAAAAATTCAATCAAGCGTTTAAATAACGCCAAAGAGGTGGTTTCAAAACTTATTTTGAAGCGAAATTCAGATATTTTCAGGCGAGGCGAGGAAAGCCAGCGAAATGATTGAGCCGTAATATAATTACGGTGAAAATTATTTCGCGCCAGCTTGACAAAGCCTTGGCTGAAAATAGCGAATTGCAGCCGAAATAAGTTTTGAAACCACCTCTATAAACAAAAAACTGTAATTATATTATAGTTTAAAACAAATAATAATATTGCAGTTTTTTGTTTTGAATCGCTCTTTGTAATAAAAACTATAGTTTCATACAATACCCCGCCAAGAGCCTGTTTGATAAGCCGCTTTCGTAGCGAGAGTTTTAAATTTCCAGCAGAATTTTTTATAAATTTTTGAGCTTATACTGCCGTATAGGCGAGAAAATTTAGAAAAAATTATGCGGAAATTTAAAAGTCGCAGTAGAAATGGGCTTATCAGACAGGCTCTAAGGGGTTTTTGTATTTATGGAGATGCCCTATATTTTCGCGATTAAAATATTCAACTCCGTGATATAATCCGCCTGCCCGGTTTTAACTTTAAAATCTATTTCAACCAGCTTGTTTAAAATATCTTTCAAGACGGGCAAAGTGAAATTCCGAGCCTGTTGCTCGGCTTTTTGAGCCACGAAAGCGTGCAGTTTAAATTTCAGCGCGATTTGCCGCTGGCTTAAGCCTGACTCAAGCGCCTGCTTGGTTTGAAGCAAAATTTTAAATTGCCTGACGAACATATTGAAAAGATGCCCGCCGCTCAAACCGGCTTCTGTTTGCGCGTCCAAAAGATCAATCGCCAAAGACTTGTTTTTAACGCTGATGGCGTCGGTCAAAGCGAAAATATTGGCGCTGAAATTTCCGCTTGCCAAATTTTTCACATCCTCGGCTTCTATGCAGCCTCCGGTTTTATAGCTTAACAATTTATCAAGTTCATTGCTTATCTGCCAACCGTCGTTTCCCACAATCCCGACCATCATATCGGCGGCTTTGGCGCTTATCTTTCCCCCGCGCGCCATCGCGCGCTTTTTCAGCCATTCGGCCAATTCAACATTGCTTAATTGATTGAAGCAAAAACAATATTTTTGCGCCGATAAAAATTTAAAAAACTCCGATTTCTTTTTATTCAAAGGAACATCTTTGCCGCTTGCGTCTGAAATCACGGGAACCGGAATATTTTTAATTTTTTTATTCTTAATATTTGACTCCCAAAAGATAATTATATTATCGCATTGCTTTTTATTTTCCAAATGTTCCGCCAGCTTCGCGAAAATCAAATCATCTTTATTCATGAAAATATCTTCAATGGCCACCAGCCGTTTTTTTGACAACAGCGAAGACGAACCGATTGCGTCGGCTATCGCGAAAAAATCAGCTTTGGCTCCGTCAATAACATCCAATCCGCCGCCCGACTTGTCAATCTCGCGCAAATATTTGTCTTTCAATTCATTTAATTTTGACCGGCTCCTGAAATTATCTTGGCCGTAAAGGAAAATTATCATAATATTGCAATTTTAGCTTAACTTTGATAATATAATAATGTTTAACAATTAACAACAAGATCAAATTATGAGAACAACTCAATGTCCGATCTGCTCAAGCGACATTATTATTGAAGAAGAAGCGTCCGAAAAAGATTTGGCTAACTGCTTAAACTGTGGCGCCGAATTGGAAATCATTTCGCTTCAGCCTCTTTTGCTTGAGCCTTTGGACGAATCCACGGAAGAAAACGCCGAGTAGTAAAATCTTACGCTATTTTAACGATTTATTCAAAGCCGCCATGGCTTTGTTTTTTATTGGGACTGCCGCCGAATGCGCTTTTGATGATATTTTCCTGAATTTTGAGGAAATTTTGCGGAAAATTTTTGAGGCAATATATTATATTGGCGAAAAAATTTTATGCAAAATTTACCTAAATTCAGGAAAATAGCGCAAATCAGGCATTCGGCGGCAGTCCCCTATTCCATTTCTCCCCAATTATTTCCGGCGCTCGCGTCAACTAACAGCGGCACTTCCAATTTTATCGCGTTTTCCATTATGTCTTTGATTTCAGCCGATATTCGCGCGGCCGAATCTTTTTTCACTTCAAACACCAGCTCGTCATGCACTTGCAAAAGCATTTTAACCTCTCCGGATTTGTATTTTTCATTTATCATTTCGCGGATTCCGATCATCGCGATTTTTATAATATCGGCCGCCGTTCCCTGAATTGGCGTATTCACTGCCATGCGCTCGGCCGCTTTTCTCACTTGCAAAACAGACGAATTTATTTCAGGCAAAAATCTTCTTCTGCCGAACAAAGTTTCCGCGCATCCGCTCTCTCGCGCCAGCTCAATTGAACGGTCAATGAATTTTTTAACGCCTTCGTAAACCGTAAAATATTTATCAATAAATTCCTTGGCTCGGGCATAAGGGATATCGGCTCCGGCCGACAAGCCATGCGGGCCTTGCCCGTATAAAATTCCGAAATTCACGGACTTGGCTTCCCGCCTCATTTCAGCCGTCACATTTTTTAATTCCACCTGATTGATTTCCGCGGCCGTGGCGGTATGGATATCTTCGCCTTTTTTAAAAGCTGCAATCATTTTTTTGTCGCCGGACATGTGCGCGGCTATCCTTAATTCAATTTGCGAATAATCCAAGCTTAATAATTCATAATCATCGCCGGAAATAAAAGATTTGCGTATTTCCCGTCCCAACTCCGCGCGGACTGGTATATTCTGCATATTGGGCTCGGTTGAAGACAGCCTGCCGGTTGCCGTAACGGTTTGGTTGAAGCTGGTGTGAAGCCTGCCTGTTTTCGGATTTACCAGCTTCGGCAAGGCGTGGATATAAGTCGTGGACAATTTTACGATTTCCCTGTATTCCTGAATAAGCTGTATTATCGGATGCCGGCCTTTTAATTTCGCCAATTCATCCGCGCCCGTTGACAGGCCGGTTTTATTTTTGGAAACGCCCGCCGCCGGTATGCCCAATTTTTCAAATAAAACTTCGCGCAGTTGCTGGGTGGAATTTATATTAAACTCCAGGCCGGCGGATTCATAAATTTTCTTTTTCAAGCGCTTTATTTTTTCGTCTGTTTTCTTGCCGATATTCCGCAAAAATTCTGTATTTATTTTTATGCCGTTCATTTCCATATCAACCAGCGCCAACGCCAGCGGCATTTCAATCTCATTGAACAATTTTTCCAATTTTTGCTCTGCCAAGCGCGGCAAAAGCTTTTTAACCAATCTAAACGAAAAATCCGAGTCTTCGCATGAATAATTATATAATTTTTCAATCGGAACGGCGCCAAAATTTATCTTTTCTTTGCCTTTTCCCAGCAAATCTTCTTTGCTTATTTTCTGATGACCGAATTCGCTGAAAGTTACCGCGTCAAGATTGTGCTGGCGGCTTCCCGGATTCAACAAATAGGAAGCGATCATTGAATCCGCGGCCACGCCTTTCACTTTTATCCCCAAACTCGCCATCACTTCAATATCGTATTTTATATTATGCCCGTATTTTTTAATCGCGACATTTTCAAATACAGGCCTTAATTTTTCCAGCCATTCCGCGTTTCTATCGTTTTTTTCATTATTATAATCAAATAAATTATTTTTGATTTTTGATTTTTGATTTTTGATTTCTAAATAATACGCTTCTCCGGTTTTCCAGCTGAAGCTTATTCCGAGTAAATCGGCGCTCACCGGATCAAAATTTCCGGTCTCGGTGTCAAAAGCGAATTCCGTTCGCTCCCGCAGTTTTTCAAAAAAATTATCAAATTTCTCGTTATCATCAATCAATTCATATTTAAATAATTCCAAATTTCTTTTAAATTTATCAACATGCCAATTCCGCGATTCACCGGAGCGTTTTTCATCTTCCGCGCCAAGGCTTTGCAAACGCGGCAGAAGAGAATAAAATTCCAGTTCATTTAACAATTTGGCCACTTTTTCAATGTCAAACCGCCCGAATCGCGCTTTTTCAATGTCAAAATCAATATCAACATCGCATTTTATCGCTCCCAATTCTTTGCTCATAAACGCGTCGCTTCTATAACTTTTCAGTAATTCGCTGATTCTCGGCTTTATTTTTTCGCTGTCCAAATTTTCATACACGCCGTCCAAAGTTTTGAAATTCCGCAAAAGTTCCGTAGCGGTTTTTTCTCCTATGCCTTTTACTCCGGGAATATTGTCCGACGGATCGCCCCGCAAAGCCTTAAAATCAATCATCTGGCAAGGTTCAAGCCCGTATCTTTCCCTAACGGCTTTTTCGTCATATATCATCGCGTCCGTCAAACCGCGCTTCATGGTAAAAACTTTGGTATGCTCATTGATCAATTGCATCGTATCCATATCGCCGGTCACGATTATTTTTTCCGCTTTGCTCCCGATTTTTTCAGCCAGCGTGCCGATCAAATCATCGGCTTCAAAACCGGCCATCTCAAAAATAGGAATATTAAAAGCGCCCGCGATTTCTTTCACTCTCGGTATTTGGGCGTATAATTCGTCAGGAGCTTTAACGCGGGTCGCTTTGTAATCTTTGAATTTTTCATGCCTGAAAGTCGGTTCTTTTCTATCCAAAGTTAAAACAACGAATTCTGGTTTGAATTCGCGCAAAGCCTTCAGCAATACTGCCGTAAAACCATAAACCGCGTTTATTGTCTCGCCGTTTTTAGTCGCCATGGAAATCGGCAAAGCGTGAAAACTGCGATGAATGAGCGCGTTTCCGTCAATAATCATGAATATTTCTTTTCCGGAATTTGACATACAGCTTGAAATTTATGCTATAATTATATCAAATATTTTAGCGTCTATCAATGAAATATAAATTTTACACAACTTCCGAAAAAGCATGGGCGGCGATGTTTGAAGCCATATCCAACGCCAAAAAATCAATATATCTTGAAATGTATATTTTCTCGGATAATACCGAAAATTATGATTTTTTCAATTCTCTCGGACAAAAAGCGCGCAGCGGCGTGAAAGTGAAAATTATCATTGACGCGTCCGGCAGCGCGGAACTTAACAAGCAGACCATTAAAAAAATCATAGGCGCGGGAGCGGAATTGCTATTTTTCAATCACTGGCTCCATCGCAGCCACAGAAAAATTTTGATAGTTGACGAAAATACCGCTTTTTGGGGCGGAGTGAACATCCATAAATATTTTCAAAAATGGGACGATTTGCAAGTCCGCGTTAAAGGCCGCTTTGTAAAAAATATCGTCCGTTCGTTCGCCCGCGCGTATGGAATAAGCGGAGGAAAAGACCAAAGCATTCTTTCGCTGGCCGAAAAAAACATGGAAGAAAAAACAGGCCTGTGGCTTGTTGAACATTGGCATTTGTCCAATCACTTGTCTTTAAAAAAATACTATGTCGGCAAAATTGAAAGCGCCCAAAAAAGCATTGTGATTTTCACTCCGTATTTCATGCCGCGGCCGTGGCTGATAAAAGCCTTGAAGCGCGCGGTTAAGAGAAAAATTGAAGTTCAAATTATCATACCGAGCAAAGCCGACAATTTAAGCTCGCCTCTGATAAACAGGCTTAATTATCTTTATATTTCCAAAATCTGCTTGTCGGGAATAAAATTTTTTCTTCTTCCCAATATGAACCACGCTAAAGCCATACTTATTGACGAAAAAGAAGGAATGGTCGGTTCGCAAAATATGGATTTCCTTTCTTACGGGCATAACGCCGAAATAGGCGTATTTTTTCAAGACCCCGCGATGGTATCCGACTTGAAAAAAATTTTTGACAAATGGAAAAAACAATCAGCACCATTTAATCATCTGGCTTTCAAGCCGAAATGGTATGATTTTTTTATCTCACCGATTATCCGCATTTTTCAAATTGTGGTTTGATGGTTATGTTGGGTTTTAAAGTTGCTTTCATATTATTTTTTTGGTTTATTATTTTTAAATTTTTTTCTAAAGCTTTAACATCCACAAACTTTGCGCCTGTAGTTTCTTCAAAAAATTTCATAAATGCCTCAGCATCAATAATTGGTTTTTGCATAGAGGTTTTCATATTATTTTTATCTTGGGTGGTCATAATTTTTATCCCTCGCAAATGTTTTCAAATTATTTTTATTTAACATCCGGCAAATCTCTTAGTTTTGCGCCTTTATATTGAAAATAGTCGGTGCTTATTAAAAATATCGTGCAACAGAGATTCTTTTTCGGCGTAATCCTCAAGTTCCATCGCAAAAAATCTTTTTAATCCCGCGACATTATAATAGCCGTTTGCTTCAAGATTCCGCATTCTTTCTTGATAATTATTTGCGCCGGTTTTTCCGATTTTTATCAAACCGGAAACGGCAGTTGTCATTATGTAGATTATTCCTTGCATAGTGTTATAATTATTTGCAAGATTATTTTTACTTGCCGATTAATTTTTGAATATCTTCATGGCTAAATTCCTTTTTATAATCAATCAATTTTGGATGCTTTATGTTTCGTAGCTCCTCATCGTAAGTCGCCATAATATTTCTGGCGCGTTTTTGGTAAACTTTCCAGTTTCTCTGCGATGAAAATTCTTCAAATATTTTTTCAAATTCTTTTTGATTTAGATGCCTTTTTAATTTTTCAAATTCTTTTTCAATCTCTCCCGCTAATCCGGTTTCAAACGCGCCGATAATCAATAAAATTTCTTCATACATATAATTGCGGGTAAAATCTTTTTTAATCAAGCTCAAAAGTTTTCTGTATTCTTTGGCTCTTTCCAAAAATAAAAAATTATAAAGCATATCGGTATAAGTTCCGTAATTTTTAACAGCCACAAAATCTTTGATGCAGTCGGTGAAATCCCGGCGGTATTCTTTGGTTTCATTTCTAGTTTCCCAAAATTGTTCAGTCAATTGATTGATTGTTTTGGGATCCATCGTAGCGATCTGCATGACTTTTTTAAACTCTCCTTCCACTCGGATAAAATATTTTCTTACTTGTTTGCCGATTTCACTGTTCTCAATCATAGCCAATTCTTTGGCCATATCCACTGATAAAATGTATTCTTTGGGTAAAACTCGCCCGGTCTTGGAATCAATTATTTTGCCTGTTTTATTGGGTTTTAGTCCATCGCCAAATTTGGCGATGGCTGTAAAATAATCCAAATCTTCTATAAAATCATATTTATTTATCCTGTCTTTTATCCAATTGGAAAAATCTCTGCCGACCTTAAGCCAGCCGTGCAATTCGCGCGCGTTAACAAACCTTTTCTTTTCGCCATTAAAATCTTTTTGAATGACTTTGATGTTTATTAGGTCGTTCATATTTTTATTTTAATATAAACTTGTCATATTATTTTTCTCTTGTTTCTTCATAATTTTTACTTCTCGCAAATATCTTTAACAGTGATATTGGTTTTTAAAATTGTTTTCATAACATTTTAATTTAATAAAAATTTATTTAATCTATCCGTTAGATTTCTCAAATTTTGTACTATTAAAGGCTATGTGATAATTTTCTAACATATTCAGTTCTTTTTTATCTACTAATTTTAAAGCTGAATTTAAATTGGAAGCAATAAAATTTTCAGCAAAAATTCTATTTAGATTTTCTTCTTTTGACAAAGATGCCTGATAATCTTTAATATAATTTATTAAATCGAAAAAAACAGAGATTGAATTAATATTCGGCACCCCATTATTTAATCTAAGATTAAAAAAACGGTTCTTTCTGAATTCAACTGATTTCATCAAAGAACACCCCTGCTCAAAATCATCCAAAATTTTATTCTTTCTTTCTCCATTTTTATCATTAAATGTTTCTGATGTTATACAAAACCCTATAATTTTAATCTCTTCTTTTTTATTTGAATTTAAAATCTTCATTATTTTAGATCTCGGTGATACAAGATGAACAAGATCATGTCTATAAATTTGAATCAAATAATCTTTATATAAACGATATCGTTCTTTCATATCATCAGGACCAAAATCATCTAATAATCTATCGACATCTCCCATTCCATTTCCATAATTTCCTTTTTTAGCTCCAAATCTAAGCAATGCAATATAATCAATATAATTAAAGATATTCCGCAAAACAGTAAATGGCGCTCCACGGGTTACTGATGGCACCTTGAAGAGTGGATATATATCATTTTTAAGCTGGTTTACTAAATCCTGCAAATGCTCGCGCGGTGTAATTTTTTTTTCTAAATATGGTAAAATTGGTTCAATGTTGTTAGCATCTTCAATTCTAGATAAATACATTAAATGTTCTTTTATTACTCCTGTTTCATCAATGGTAAAATTTTTTTCATACCGTTTAACTTCTTCTTTTATACGCTCATCAATAAATGACTTTAATTTCAATTGCCAAATCAACATATTTTTAAAAAATTAATTTTATTATCATTTTTTTCTTATGTCTAACTAAAATCCTTTGATAAATTTTTCTATCATTTGAAACTGGATTATTATAAACTTTAAAATTACCAATTTTAAACTCACTCGGCACTTGTCCGTTTACAGTGCCTCCAACAATCTCAAACTGCTCCGGCGAAGCCCCAGACTGTCCGAAAACTAAATTTCTTCTGAATTCTTATTTCGCATTTTTGTCATTTTCCCAGATAGCAAAACTGTTGTTTTCTGTATCAAGACATACAGCAAAATACCCTACATCCGGTATTGCAGTCTTAGAAACAATCACCTTACCACCAAGCTCCTCAACTTTGACAGCATACTCATCGATTGAAGTGACATCGATGTAAGCAGTAATCGGTTGCTGTGGATTTTGTCTTTTCATTATGCCACCGTCAATCGCTTTTTCACCCTTTTCATTTGTGGTGGTAATCATCCAGTATTCCATCTGGCCAGGGTATTTTTCAATCTTCCAGTTAAAAAGCCCGACATAAAATTTCCTTGCTCGCTCAATATCATCTGTTGGGATTTCAAAATGTACTATTGTTGACATATTTTTTTACCTCCTTTCAATTTTATTTTTTAATCGACCTTTGGAATATTTTATAATATTTTTACACTTCGGCCAAGGAATATCTAAAATTGCTCCTCGAAGTTGATACAAAACACATTTATCTAAAATGCCGCCCTCTTTTTTCTTTAATTTTTCATAGAGTTCCTCGGGATCAGATCGTTTCATCTGTTCTGATGTTTTAATTCCAATTAAATAAAGTCGCTTTGCTGTAGCCGGGCCAATATTTTGCAAAGTTTGTAAGCCCTTCATTATTTGTTGTTTATCTTTGTTCATTTCTTTTTATTATTACGCTCTTTTTTCTTTATTAAAGTTTTTGCAATCAAACAGCCAAACTTTTTTGCCTTTAATTTTTTTATAAGGCGAGGCAACTAATAAACTTTGGTGGACCGGAGGGGACTCGAACCCCTGGCCTCCTCGTTGCAAACGAGGCGCTCTACCAGCTGAGACTACCGGCCCATATTCGCATCATATTATTGCATTTTATTATACTTCAAAATAGGCGACAACATCCACTCTAAAAATCCTCCTATCATATTGGTCATGACAAGTGCGCCTATGAAAATAATCAGCATGCCAGTCAGTTTGTAGCCCAATCTTGAGCCTCCTTCGGTTCCCAAATGGCGCTCAAAAAATTCAATCCTTCCGAAACCGTTCAGCATTGCTTCTGATTTTATCACAATTAAAGCGCCAACCGCGATTATCGCCAACCCTGTTAAAATGTTCATAATTTTTTATTTTAAATAATTCAGCGGATTATATTTTATGCCGTTGATCACATATTCAAAATGCAGATGCGATCCGGTTGAATTTCCGGTTGAACCCATGGCCGCGATAGCCTCGCCTTTTTTCACCGTTTCGCCTTTCTTGACATAAAATTTGGACAAATGCGCGTATCGCGATTTTCTTCCGCCTCCGTGGTCTATAACTATCTGATTGCCATATCCGGTTCCCCATCCGGCCACTTCAACCACGCCGACGTCGCAAGCGTAAATAGGAGTGCCTTTTTTATTGGCTATATCCAACCCATGGTGCCTCCATGAAAAATATTGCGTGATTCTCGCGCCAACAGTCGGCCACGCCAATTTATTGCTGGCGGAATTTTTAAGGTCTTGCGGCTTGAACAAATCTTTAATAATGGAAACAGCTGAAACATTGGCGGCCGGCCGGCTTGAAGCGTAATAAACTTTTTTGCCTCCGGGAATAAATAATTTTTGGCCGACGGATAGCATTTCGGCGCTCGCCAGTTTGTTGGCTTCCATAATCGCGTTGGATTCAATGCCGTATTTTGAAGCGATCGCGGCCAAAGTGTCGCCGCGCGCCACTTTATGCGACACGCCGCTCATGGGCAGAATAACCAATTTATTTCCCGGCCTGATCAAACTATACGCGTTCAAATCGTTTTCCCATAAAATGGTATTGACGCTGATGCCGAAATTGGCCGCTATGGTGCTGATCGTATCGCCGGCTTGCACGATATAATCAACAATGCTTTCCCTCGGCCTTTGGACTTTGCTCGTTGCCGCCAAATCCGGTTTCCTTATCGCGTCACCGCCGCTGAATAAATTTTCATCTTCTTCTTCGCCGTCTTCCGGCGCAGCCATTTCGGCGGTTGATTGAGGCTTAAAAGCGGTCAAATTATCCAAATATGTTTGCTGTATCGGAGTAACCGCCGCCTGTTCGTCAAAATATTCTTCTATCAATTGGTCGTTTTCTCCAAATTCGCTTGATATTATTTCGGACAAAAAAGTCTTTCCGGCTATTTCATCAAGCGCCACCGCTTGCGTTTTTTGCGTCAGATTTAAAATAACGAAAAATACCGTTAACCCCGCCACCGCGGCGTGAATTGATTTTTGATGGGACAAAAAAGCCGATGATCTGTTTTTTATCTTCTCCGTCAAGCCAAACCGCTTCATCAATGAAAAGTAAAATGAATACAGCCTTACAAAAACTTTATAGAACAAAAATCTCAAAACCGCCAAAACAGGCTTCAAGGCCAAATTAACAAAAAAAGCGGCCATCAACCTCTTCAAAAATATCAAAAATTTTATAAAAAATATCAGCGAATGGACGGATATTTTCTTAAAATTTCCAGCGATATAATTGCCAGTTAAATAAATTAAATAACACTATTACACTAACATTTAAACGGCTTTTAGTCAACAAAAAAAAGCGTTTTTAAAGCGCTTTTTTTATTTATTCGCGTTATTTTTTGAATTACACTTTTATAACCACGGGCAAAACCATTGGCCTGCGTTTGGTCTGGCTGAATAAAAATTGCCCCACATCGTTTCTTATTTTATTTTTGACATAATCGTCATCGGCCGGCGTGCGAGGATTATGGTCTTTAACGATCGCCTTCACTTTCATCCTTGTTTTTTGGATCAATTCTTTGTTTTCTTTCATATAGACAAAGCCTCGCGAAATAATGTCCGGATTGCCGATAGTGTCTCCGGTTTTGGAATCAATGGTCGCGATGATCACGATCATTCCGTCTTCGGCCATAACTCGGCGATCCCGCAAAACTATGTTTGAAACATCTCCCACTCCCAATCCGTCAACCATGACATAATCGGTCAAAACCTTATTTTTCGTAAGCCTGCCCGACACTTCACCTCCGGCTGTTTTATGGAATTCAACAATCTGTCCGTTATCGGCAACAAATATTTTATCTTTCTGAATGCCTACCTGTTCGGCCAAATCGGCGTGAGCCTGCAACATATAGTGATTGGCTTCTATAGGCATGAAATATTCCGGCTTCAAAAGCCTCATCATCAATTTCAAATCTTCCTGTTTGGCATGCCCTCCGGCATGCACATCCATCATTTCATAATGAATGACTCGCGCGCCCTGCCTTACAATCATATCTTTAAGGCCTTGGATCGTGCGCTCATTGCCAGGAATCACGGAAGAAGAAAATATCACGGTGTCGCCTTTTTTCAAACTTATTGAACGATGTTCGTTGTTAACCACCCTCATTAAAAAAGCGTTGCTTTCTCCCTGGGCTCCGGTTCCCACGATAATTATCTTATTGTCGGGCAAACGGTCCAACTCGCGGTCTTCAACCAAAATTTTCGGATTGAATTTAAGATAACCGATTTGATGCGCTATTTCCACATTGTCGTTCATGCTTCTTCCCTGAAGGCTTATCCGGCGGCCGAATCTTTCCGCCAAATCAAAAAGTTTCTGCACGCGGCTTAACTGCGAAGCGAAAGTTCCTATGATTATCCTGCCGTCAAGCTTTTCAAAAATTTTCCCCATTTCATCGCCGATTGAAGATTCTGAAATCTGATACCCGGGATGCGTGGCGTCGGTTGAATCCGACATAAAAAGCAAAACCCCGGCGCCGCCGATTTGCGCGATGCGGTTCAAGTCCGCCGGCTTGTCGTTCACCGGAGAATAATCTATCTTAAAATCTCCGGAATGTATTACCGAACCCAGCGGCGTATGAATAATAACGGCAAAACAATCGGGAATTGAATGATTGACTCTCAAAGCTTCCACCCTGAAAAATTTTCCAAGCTGAAGTTTTGAATCTTCATTTATTTCCTGAATATTAAGCTTCGGGCATTTGCTGAATTCCTCGGCCCTTTTTCTGACTATCCCAGCGGTCAATTTTCCCATAAACATATTGGGGTTGCCGAGCCTTCCCATTAAATGAGGAATGCCTCCGATATGGTCATAATGACCATGCGTGATAATCACGGCTTTGATCCAATCTTTCTTGTCGTCAAGATAATCAACATTCGGGATAATATAGTCAATTCCCGGCATGTCTTCTTCCGGAAATTGCAGTCCCATATCAACGATGATTATTTCTTTTTCATACTCAAAAACAGTCATGTTTCGGCCGACTTCTTCAAGCCCTCCCAAAACGATGACCTTCAACTTACTCTCAAGAGCCGGAGCCGGCGCGTTTTTGTGCGCGGCAACAGGCTGTCTTCTGATTCTTGGCTTATATTTTGTGATCATAATATAAAATTTATTTGTTTAATTATTATTTAGTGCCGAAAAGAGGATTTGAACCTCCATGGGATTGCTCCCGCAGCGCTCTGAACGCTGTGTGTCTGCCAATTCCACCATTCCGGCTTACCAAACTATTTTTTTGCCCGTATTCATGTACCATAGTCCCGCCAATCCGAAGCGGTCGCTCGGCGAGACAATATTTTTGATGTTAAAGCCTTTTATTTTTTTTGATTGGACATAAGTATAATTCGGGCTGTATAGGAATATCGCCGGCTCGTCTTCGGATATTATTTCCTGAAATCTTTTATATTTCTCAACGCGCGTTTTAATATCATTGGTCAAACGGCCCTGCTCCAACAATTGGTCGGCCTCTTTATTGGCGTAATCCGATATGTTCAAACCCGATTGCCCGATTTGCGTGGAATGCCAAAAAACATAAGGGTCGGGATCAGCGCCGGCCATTTCTCCGTAAATCAAAGCGTTGAAATCTCTCGGCTTAATGGCGTCAATTTGTATTTGATTCGCGGGAATCAATTTAACTTCCGTTTTTACGCCGATATCATTCCAAAATCCGGCGATCAATTCAGCCGCGCCGCCGTATTCATGATTGTCAACCGTGGATAATTCCACTGACAAATAATTATTATCTTTCGCCAGCCATTTTCCGGCTCCCATTTTAATTTTAGCTTCGGCTTGTTTTTTAACGGCCTCATCTTGCGAAGCCGAATCTTCATTGGCTTTGGCTATATCTTCTTCGGTTAATTCAACTGCCTTCCACCCGGCTTCCGCCAATAAACGGCTTGAAGCGGCGGCATCATAATTATATTTTTTTATTTCATTATTATACGCGAAGCTATTCGGCAATATCGGCCCGTCAATAATACGGGCATTCCCGGCGGTTGCTTGCTCAATTATTTTACTCTTATCAATGGCGTAAGCCAAGGCTTGGCGGACTTTTTTATCGGCCAAAGCCGGATTTGACTTGCCATTTAAAAACACGACCGTAAGCTTGGGAAAATTAAGATTGTAAAAATTCAAGGAATCTTGCGCCACAACATGGCTTTTATCGCTCTCCGAAAGATAGCTCACTCCGTCAATCAAATTATTATTTAAAGCCGATATGGCTTCCTGCGAATTGCCGAAAAGTTTGAAACTGATGTTGCTAATATACGCGGCTTGGCCGTAATAATTGTCATTGCGCGTTAAAATATATGTTTTTATGTTTCCGTATTTGTCTTTTACCAATGATTTGAATTTATACATTCCCGATCCGATCGGCTTCAAATTCAAATCAGCCAGGCTGGCGGAAGACGGTTCAATCTGCTGCCAAAGCTCTTGAGGCAAAATTCCGAAATTCAACAGATCTAAAAACGCGGCGTATGGTTCGGCCAAACTGAATTTAATCGTCTGTTCGTTCACTTTTAAAATTTCCACGCCGGTGAAAGATGAACGCAAAGGAGATTTATACCTGATATTTTTTATTGCCTCAAAAGTAAAAATCACATCATCAACCGTCAATTTGCCACCATTATGCCAAATAGCGTCAGTTCTGATTCTTATTGTATAAGTTTTTCCATCCGGGCTTATTTCATATCCTTCTGCCAAATCGCCGGCCAGCTCCGCGTTTTCGTTTCTTTTAAACAGCGAAGAATAAACCAACGCTGTTATATCGCTATCAAGATCGCTCACCGTTGAATACAAAGGATTGATATATTTTATTGACCCTACGGAACCTTCGGCATAATCTCCGCCATTCACAGGAATAAGCCGCAGATGCGTTTTGTAGAATCCGGCGGCCAAAAATATCAAGCTCAAAATAATGGCGGCCAAACAAATATTAACAGCCAGCCGTTCGGCCGGGTTTAAATATTTTCCGACATACTTCAACTGTTTAAGGCTCGGCCATCTTGACTTAGCCAAAGAAAAAACCAATTTTTTGTCCAATTCTTCAGGCGATTTTCCGCGCCCCAAAATATCCTTGAACAGTTTGATTATTTTATCTCTTGATAAATTCACTTTGAAATTTATAAATTAAAATCTCCTTGAGATATATTTTCAGATTGAGCTTAACCCTTATAAAACAATATAACGGCTAAAGAGGCCAAAAAAAACAAAACCGACAGAACTATAGTCGCAATGAATAATTTTTTTTCCATACCTCTCTTGGCGCGGTAAATATTTCCGGCGCCTCCGAAAATTCCGGACAAGCCCGACCCGCGATTTTGCGATAGAATCGCCAGCATCAACAGGATTGACACGACAATTTGTATTATTTGTAAATTTTTCATGAGATCTGTTTTTTATTTCTTCACTTGCTCTAAAATCGCCGAAAAAACATTTTTGTTGTTAACGGCCAAATCTGCTAAAATTTTTCTATTTATGTCTATTTTGTTTATTTTCAGAAGATGCATGAATTTTGAATAAGACAATCCGTTTTCTTTGACGAAAGCGCTTATTTTTATTTGCCACAGCGCCCTGTTGTCCCGCTTTTTCAAACGCCTGTCAATATAAGAGCGGACTCCGGCTTTAACAACCGCGGTGGAAGCCGCGCGCATCAAATTTTTTCTGCCCCATTTGTAGCCTTTGGCGCGTTTAAGTAAATTTCTTCTTTTTTTAAGATGGATTTTAGCTCTTTTTACTCTTGGCATATTGGTTATTTGTTATACGGCATCAACTGTTTGATGACCCGGCTCTCGGTTTTTGAAATTGACAGATCAACTCGCTTGCTTCGGACGACATTTCCGGATTCGCGGGAATTAAAATGGTCCTGGCCGGCTTTTCTTTTTAAAATTTTATCATTTCTTGTTATTTTAAACCTTTTAACCGTTGCTTTGTGAGTTTTAATTTTCGGCATATCTTGCTGTTTAAACAAAAAACAGGCTCAAATACCTGATTTTCGTATTCTTGGTTATTGCTTATTTATCAATATTATATTAAACCTTCCCCCCTGTTTTGTCAAGCCCTGCTCTATTTCCATATTCAATTCCGGCATGGCTTTCAATTTTTGGTAAAACTTTTTCATTGTTTCTTCGGCTTTTTCCGGATGCTGGCGCTCCCTGCCTTTCAAAATCAGCTCCAGCTTTAATTTGTCTCCTCTTTCCAAAAATTTCTTGGCTTGGTCAAGCCGGAAATCAAAATCATGCTGGCTTATCCTTACAGACAATCTGATGCCTTTGATTTCCACTTTTTTCTGCTTAACTTTTTGCTTTTGGGCTTCTTTTTCTTTTTTATACTTGAATTGCCCGTAATCCATTATCTTCACCACCGGCGGCTCGGCTTTGGGATTGACTTCAATCACATCCATGCCGGCTTCTTGCGCCATGGCCAAAGCTTTGGCCGTAGGCATTACGCCGATGCTCTGCCCGCTTTCGTCAATCAAAAAAACTTCCGCCGAGCGGATTTGCTGGTTGGCTTTAAATCTTTTTTCTTCAAAATCAGGCTTGGGCCTGCGATAGACTCTGCGCATAAATATCATCTTAACCTAAAAACCCGAATTTTGCAAATATTTTTCAATATAATTGTCAGCGGCCGCTTTATCTCCGGAATAAAATTCCATCAGCCATTTTTCAGCTTCGGGACGATTTTTTTCTTCAATGGCCATCAAAGCCAGATTTTCATAAGCTCCATAATAAGGGAAATCAAAGCTTAAAGCGCGCAAAAAATATTTTTTAGCCGTTTCGCGATCGCCTTGTTTCCAATAAACAAGGCCCAAATTGTTCACTCCCTTGGGATAGCTGTCATAAATGCTTTCGGCTTTTAACAGCGCTTTTTTTGCATTATCCAAATCATTGGACAAATAATAATCAGCGCCCAGATTGGACTGCGATAAAACGCTGTTCGGCGCGCATTCGGCGGCCGAGGCGAAAAGCTTTTTTTCAGTCATCCAGTCTCCCGCGCGCCGGAAACTCAAATAGCCGTAAAAAACAAGCAAAATCAAAATAAGCGGCAAATAAAATTTTTTCGGCAACGCGAGCATAAGCCAAGCCGACAGCAAGCACAGGCCGAGAGACGGATAAAACATCAGCCGCTCGCCCGCGATCGTGCCGGTTGGAAAAATCAAATTGGCAATCGGCAAATAGCTGAAAATAAAAACCGCGGACGCCAAAGCCAAAACCGGCGCGCGCTTCAAAAATATGAAAATCGCCGAGCAGAAAAATATTATAATTAAAACGCCGATGATAACAGCCGGATTTAAAAAACCTTTGATAATCGCCAGCTGATTGTATGAATAATCCGAACAAAGATTGAGCGGCCAAAATGTTTTTTCAAGATACATAACCAAAACTCCCAAAGCCGTGGCGATTCTTTCTTTAACCGAAACAAACTGCAAAGGATTTTCCACTATGCTTGTGGCCGCTTTTAAAAAATAAGTTTTCCCCAAAACTAAAAATCTTAAAACAAAATAAAACGCCCCGCCCGCGAGCATGGCTGAAAAAGCTTTGCCGTATTTTCGCATAATCGGCATGCTGAAAAATTCTTTTTCTTTCAAATAAATTATTAAAATTGAAATCGGCATTGCCGCCACCGCGGTTTCTTTGCTTCCCAAAGCCAAAAATATCCAAAAACCGGCGCGCCGCCAGGCTATTTTCTCTTTCAACAGTTCGCGAAACGCCAGCAAAGAAAAAAATAAAGCCAGAATTTCCGCCCGCCCGATGATATTGGCAACAGCCTCGGTATGAATGGGCAAAACCAAAAAAAGCGTGGCCGTTAAATAAGCCAGCGCGTTATTCTTAAACAAACTTTTTAAAATTTCCGCGATTAAAAAAACTCCGGCCGCGTAAAACAGCAAATTCACCAAATGAAATCCGAACGGATCCGATCCGGCTAAAACATAATTCAAAGCGTAGCTGGCCAAAACAACCGGCCGATAAAGTCCGGCCGCCTCGGTCCAATAAGGCATCATTAAAACCCGATCAAACTTATTCAAATCCGACAACAAAGCCCGATGTTCAACAATGCCGCGGTCGTCAAAAACAAAATCGCCGAGCAATGTCCGGCCGTAAATTATCAAAACAGCCAATAAGCAAAACGCCGGCCAAATGAATTTTTTTTCGCGGATATTCTGGACTGCCGCCGAATACCTGATTTGCGCTATTTTCCTGAATTTAGGTAAATTTTGCATAAAATTTTTTCGCCAATATAATATATTGCCTCAAAAATTTTCCGCAAAATTTCCTCAAAATTCAGAAAAATATCATCAAAAACGCATTCGGCGGCAGTCCCTATGGCTGTATTATAGCAATTTTTTAAAAAACAAAAAAACAGCCCTTGCGGACTGCTTTTATTCGTGGAGCGGGTAACGGGAATCGAAGGGCTTCGGACGGTTTATGAAAAAGTTGTAACGTCTGAATAAAGTTCTACCTTTCAGCTGAGATAACAGAAAATATAATTTCCGAATCGTCATTAGCCTTAAGTCACTCAATTGAACTTTCACTACTTCTTGGACACAATATGGCCACAATTTTTTAGCCATAGCAGTATAGGAGAAGTAGTGGAAGTTTCTATCTATTAATAGTCTAAGGCTTTTATGTTACTTAATCAAGTAAGAGTAAGTCCTAAACCTGCTTTTGTTTTTTTGGTGGAGTTATTTTGCCATCGCTAATCGTATAGCCCTCCCGGATCAGCCTGTCGTGAACTTTCTTTAAGGCAACATAAAGCCCGGCGAAATTGTTTATAGCTTCTTCGGTAAAAATGTTCTTATGTTTTTTCATAATACTCCCAACCTACTACCATTAAATCAATTAATCAAGTAACTATCATGCCTACTCAGATGTGTCATTCTTTAGTCAATCATACTTAAATATATTTATTAGAGTCATGTGTGTGTAATTCCCCTCAACCTTGAGAAGCATTGCCTTAGCGCCCTATTCTTTAATATAGTTTAATTATCGCTAGTATTAAATAATAAATCTACTTTGTTCGGGCTTAAGCAAATTTGGACAAAATATGTACAAAATATATACAAAACATGTACAAATCTATACAGAATTTATAGTGTTATAAAATATTTTATCTAATCCGTCAATCGTCATGACTACCATAAATCACTAATTATATTTGCCACTTGGGGGAATTGAAAATAAACCAGATATAAAATCTCCGCTACTCTGTAGCGGTTTTTTATTGTGGTCCGTCCCACGATATTGGCAGCGTCTATCTATAGTTATGAATTCTTTCCTGACTATTTAAAGGTCGAAGCAGGAAACGAGTTTAACTAAATCTTAAATCTAAAATTATGACTACCAACTACAAAGGATCTGAAGCTACAAGGAACATGGTCGCAGAACAGATCGCTGAAAGATTTGGCGAAGCTGAGGTCGGACATTATGATCCATACAAAAATTGTATGACATTCCGACAGTGGATAGCGGCCGGCTTCCGAGTTAAGCGTGGCGAGAAAGCGCTCAAGTCCGTGACTTATATCGAAGTCAAAGACGAGCATGACGAGGTTATAAAGAAATATCCTAAAACCGTAAACCTGTTTTATATTAAGCAGGTTGAAAAAGTTAAGACATAACTAAATATTAATAGCTAAACAGATAAGCAGCCATCAAGGCTGTTTTTTTGTTGCTCAACTTTATGACCTACAAACTAAAACGCAAAGTCTCTTATAGAAAAACCGATGCCTGCGGCGAGCCTACACCGGCGATTATTCTGGAAGGTAATTTTCTAAAAGATTTTGGATTTAATCTTGGCGCTGAGCTAACGGTGAATTACCTAGCAGGCAAAATAGAAATCGACTTGATCAGAAAGGAGGTGTCTACCAATGGATATTAAATCAATCGTTATCCGCCTTACCGTTGATGCGGACATGAGGGCTAAACTGTTACTTCAGTTCCCTCATATTCTAGACGGCTACATTCTTACTAATCATGGCGAAGTATTAAGCCGAGAAGAAGCCAAACAATTAGATGCTCATAAATATCTACTTGATGGTCTAAGCTTTGTA
>JAZDFM010000034.1:0-99978 GCA_043807825.1 bacterium
TGCCTGTGAGGCAGGTTGCCGGATTGGCCAACGGCGCGGTCCACGCGGCTAACAGAGACTGAAAACATATTGACAATCCCAAAGTCAAAACAATAGCCGGAATGAACAGAAGGATTATTTTTTGGGGTTTGAGAGTCATAAATGATTATTTAAAAATAAAATTTAATTATTTGTCATTGCGGACTCCAGTCTCGCTCTCGGCGAGCCGAGGCGGATGACCCGCAATGACGGAAAAAATTACAATTCTTTTCTTTTTTGAACAGACACTTGCGCTTCCGAATCCACGATAATAATATCTCTTCTCCGCAATTCATCGGCCAAAACTTTATTCGCTATTTCATTTTCAATTTTTTCCTGAATCAAGCGGCGCAAAGGTCTGGCGCCGAATTTCGGATCAAATCCCATGTTTGCTATTTTTTTCACGCCTTGGCCATCGCACTCAAAACCGATGCCTTTGGCTTCAAGCAATCGCCCTACTTTATCAAGCATCAATTTGGCTACGGCTTCAACTTCGGCGAGCGCCAGCGGCTTGAACACCACCACGCCGTCAAAACGGTTGATCAATTCAGGTTTTAAATATTTGTTAAGCTGGTCGTTGACAAGCGACTGCTTTATCAAATCCAGCGAAGCTCCTGCCTTAATCTGATCTTGGATATAAACAGCTCCTATGTTTGAAGTGGCGATAATAATGCAATTAGTGAAATTTATTGTCCTGCCGGATCCGTCAGTCAAACGGCCGTCATCCATGACCTGCAAAAATAAATTTAAAATATCAGGATGCGCTTTTTCAAGCTCGTCCAATAAAATCAGTGAGAAAGGCGCTTTGCGGACAGCTTCGGTCAAATAGCCTTGCGTTCCATCCGGAGAACCGATCATTTTTTCCAGCGATTCCTGCCTTTGGTATTCGCTCATATCCAATCTTATCATATAATCTTCATTTCCGAAATAAACTTCAGCCACGGTTTTAGCCAATTCAGTTTTACCCACTCCTGTCGGACCTAAAAACAAAAAGCTGGCGATCGGCCTTTTCTGTTCCCTTAACTCGGCTCGCGCCCGCCTCAAGCTCGCCGACACAACCGATACGGCTTCTTCCTGCCCTATCATGCGGTTATGTATTTTCTCTTCCAAATTAAGCAAAACTTCGCTTTCTTTCTCGGTGATTTTAGTCAAAGGGATTTTTGTCTTTTGGCTTATAATTTCAGCCACATCCTCAACATCAACCATGCTGTTCTCGCCTTTGCTTTCTGAAACTTTAACCGCTATGGCTTCCAGAATATCAATGGCTTTAGCCGGCAAATAACTGTCGTAAATATATTTGGCCGACAATTCCACGGCTTTGGCGATGCTGGCGTATGTAAAATAAACTTTGAATTTTGCTTCGTAAAAACCGATTTTGCTTTCTAACATTTGAATGGCCGCATTGCGTTCAGGCTCTTCAACTTCAATTTTAACCATGGCTTCTCCCAAAGGCTTATTCTCAATATATTTGGCGTAATTGTCTTTGCTCGCGCCGGCTAAACAAATAAGATTATGGCGGTTTATGGCGCCGACCAAAACTTCGGATAATTCAAGGCTTTCTTCTCCGCCAGCCGTGATGCCCATTAAATTTTCAATGTTGTTAAAATATAAAATAATATTGCCGGCGCGCGCCACTTCGTCAATTATCACTAACAGCCTTTCTTCGGCATTGGCCGCCGATGTTCCGCTCAACAATCTTGAAATGTCCAATTCCAAAAGCCGTTTATCTTTAAGAGCTTTTGGCACATCCTCTTCAACCATTAAGCGCGCTATTTGCCCGATAATCATATTTTTGCCGACTCCGGGATGCCCATAGAGCAATATGCCGTTTTTTCCGCTTTCAACCGCTTGAAAAATTTCTTTAATCTCATTTTCTCGGCCAACGCATAATTCCAGCCTGCCGTATTTGGCCGCCAAAGTTAAATCGTAGGCGAAATGATTCAATATCGGAGTGGCGACGGCCGTATACGCGCGATCCATTGAGCTTGAAGGTTTAAACCGCGAAGCTTTCTTGTACAATTTATAATTATCAACCAGCTTTCGGCTTATGCCAAACCATTGGATGACATTATTTATTTTATCATAATCAATCTCCAAATCATAAAGCAATTCGCTTAAATTTTTATCGCGGGACAAAATAGGAAGAATAAAATGAATCGGCTCAACTTTTTTCTGCCCGGATTCCATCGCGATAATATAGCTTTCCAAAAAAATTTCTTTTATCTCAAGGGATATTTCCGTTTGCTCTTTTCCAGCTTCCAAAGCAAGCAATTGATTTTTTATTTTGGCTATAAGATTGGCCGAATCGGCGTTCAAGCGGGAAAAAACCGCGGCGACTCCGCTGTCTTTCAGAATATTGAAAAACAAATGAATCGGTTTTATTTTTCCGTGCTTGGCGTAATCCGCCAAATTAAAAGAATCTTCAATGGCGGAAATCGCCCGAGGACTGAATCCTGACGAAACATCAATTTTATATTTGCCGCTTATTTTGTTCAATTCCGACCAATTATTCGGAGAATTTTGTTTTTCTGTTTGATTATATTTTATTTTTTTTATTTTTTGCTTGGCCGCTTCTTCAACGCTTAACCTGTAAAGGACAAACATATCGGCAATCAAACTCATCCAAAAAATTAAAATCAGCTGGCTTTTCGCGCGCCAAAAAGAAAAAGTGCCGAAATCCTGCGCGCTATGCCCTATCCCCAGCGCCCAATAAACCAAAGCCAGCAATCCGGCCAGCCCGAACATATAAGCCGACAAGTTCAAAATCAAATTCAATCCTTTTTCCAAATGCCTTAATTTTATGGCCGGAATGGATATGGGCATGCCCCAATAAAAAAATCTGCCTTGATAAAAAGCCATGGTTCCGGCGCCTGAACAATTTTTGCAAACAGAGCCGTTTTCAGCCTTGCCATAACCAGCGCAAATTTGGCAGGTTATATATTGAATTTCTGTTTTTTTGTTATCTTGTTTCGGCATTAAATAAATTGAAAAATAATTTCATAAATAACGAACACGGGCGATAAAATCCAAAAAATAATCGCGGCAACGGAAAAAACAAACCAAAACAGCATAATAAAACTTCTGAAAATAATCTGCGCCAAGCGCACGAAAAAACTTATCAGCATGCCGGCCAAGTCGTATTGCGCGTACATCGGCCGGAAAATATTTTTTATCCAAATCAGCAAAGCCAAAGATTTCTGCTTGTTGGACAAAAAATCTTTCAAGTCGCCGGCGAAATTCAATAATCCCCTGCCATACCACCAAGCCGGAAAATACAGGATATCGCGAACAAGTTCGGCGAAAATTCGCAAGCTGTAAAAAATGAAGCTGTTTGAAATCATAAAATTATTATACCATACTTCGCTTTTCTTTCAAATGCTTGACAGCTTAATAACTATTGTGTATTATATAAACATCAATACAAATAACAGCCACCCAGCCAAAGGGCTGTTTTTTAATAAAAGAAATATGCAAAAAATAATCAATTATCTGAAAGCCTCAATTGAAGAAATGAAAAAAGTTTCTTGGCCCACAAAAAAAGAAACTTATAATTACACTATTTTAGTTATCTCAATAAGCGTCGGGGTAGCTTTGTTTTTGGGGCTTTTTGACATAATTTTTACAAAAGCGCTTGAATATTTAATAAATAAATAGATATGGCTAAACAAACATTAAATCAAGGCCGAAGATGGTATGTTCTGCATACTTATTCCGGCTATGAAGAAAATGTATCGCAAAATTTGAAGCAAAGAATAGAATCCATGGATATGGAGGATAAAATTTTCAATATCTTGATTCCGACCGAGAAAAAAATTAAAATAAAAAACGGAAAAAGAAAAATCGTTGAAGAAAAAATTTTTCCCGGATATGTTTTGGTTGAAATGACCGTGAACGATGACTCATGGTATGTGGTCAGAAACACGCCGAATGTTACCGGTTTCATAGGAATGGGCACGATTCCGACTCCAGTGAGCGAACATGAAATAAAAGACTTGCAAAAACGCATGGGAGTTGAAGAGCCGAAATTCAAAATTGATGTTTCCGTCAATTCGCCCGTGCGCATCATTGACGGTCCGTTCAAAAATTTGGAAGGCAAAGTCTTTGAAATTGACGAAGCCAAAGGCAAAATCAAAGTAATTGTTTCAATGTTCGGGCGTGAAACTCCGGTTGAACTGGATTTCTTGCAGATTAAAAAAATATAATAAAATCCCGTTCTTCGCTATTCGCGGAGAGCTTCTACGGGAAAATTTTAAATAACTAATTTTATGGCAAAAAAAATACTGACCAAAATAAAATTGCAGATTCCCGCCGGCCAAGCCAATCCCGCGCCTCCGGTAGGTCCGGCTTTGGGACAGCACGGATTGAACATAGCGCAATTCTGCCAGGCGTTCAATGAAAAAACCAAAGATAAAATGGGAGATATTACGCCTGTTGAAATCACGGTTTTTGAAGACAAAACTTACTCGTTCATCTTAAAGACTCCTCCGGCTTCGGAGCTGATAAAAAAATTCGCCAAAATCGCCAAAGGGTCAAGCAAGCCCTTGACCGAGAAAGTCGGATCAATCACACGCGCCCAGCTTAAAGAAATAGCGGAAATAAAAATGCCGGATTTAAACGCGAACAGCATTGAAGCCGCGATGAATATTATCGCCGGCACGGCTAAACAAATGGGGGTGGATATTAAGTAACTTAAGTAACTTATGTCATTGCGAGCGACCGGAGGGAGCGAAGCAATCTCACGAATATGAAAATACAACAAATTATTAACTCTGACAAATCTAAAAATTATTCAATCGCAGAAGCAATTGAATTATCAAAAAAATCGTCCAAAACAAAATTTGACGCTTCAATTGAGGCTCATTTCCGTTTGGGAATAAACACGAAAAAAGGCGAACAGCAAGTGAGGCTGGCGGTTTCTCTTCCGCACGGCACAGGGAAAACCATTAAAATAGCGGCTTTCGTAACTCCGGCCAAAGAAGAAGAAGCGCGCCAAGCCGGCGCTGATTATGTCGGAGGAGAAGAACTGATAAACCAAATTAAAAAAACCGAAAAAACCGATTTTCAAGTAGCCGTCGCCGAGCCTGTTATGATGAAAAATCTGGCGGCCATCGCGAAAATTTTAGGCACTCGCGGGCTTATGCCTTCGCCAAAAAATGAAACGGTTACGCCCAATCCGGCCAAAGCCATTGAGCAATTGAAAAAAGGCAAAGTGAGCTTAAAGAATGACGACACCGGAAACATCCATGTGGCTATCGGAAAAGTTTCTTTTGAAACTGGCAAATTGGCGAATAATTTTAACACGCTTTTAGACGCGATAAAAAAAGCCAAGCCCGCCACATCAAAAGGAGTATATTTGAAAAACATCTCAATCAGTTCAACCATGGGTCCGGGAATAAAAGTGGCTCTGTAAACGCGGATATTATTCAAATCTTAACGCTTCAATAGGATTCAATTTTGAAGCCCGGCGAGCCGGATAATACCCGAAAATCAAACCTATGGCGGCTGAAACTCCGAAAGCCAAAAATATGGACGACATTGAGACGGCAGTCGCCATGCCGGAAAATTTGGTTATGGCCAAAGAAACCAGCCAGCCCAAAAGAATGCCGAAAATTCCTCCCAAAAAAGTAAGCATTACCGCTTCCGCTAAAAATTGCCCGCTGATATCTTGTCTTGTCGCTCCGATGGATTTGCGCAAACCGATTTCTTTGGTGCGCTCGGTAACCGTGGTAAGCATCATATTCATAATCCCGATTCCTCCGACAACCAAAGATATTCCGGCGATAGAAGCCAAAAGCAAAGTAAATATGCCTGTCACGCTTGAAGCCGTGGCGACAATATCGGCCTGATTCATTATGTTAAAATCGGCAAGCAAAGGATCGGAAATTTTATGGCGCTGTAAAAGCAAACTATTTACTTGAGCTTGAACTGCCGCCATTTCATCAGCCGCGTTGGCTTGAACGCTGATTGTGGTAACATAATCGCCGCCGGTCAAATATCGTTGCGAAGCAAGCAAAGGAACATAAATGACATCGTCTTGATTGGAAAAACCGCTGCCGCCTTTAGCTTTGGTTACGCCGACGACTTTGAATTCAACTTTATTTATTTTTATAGACTGCCCCAAAGGATTGTATCCGGCTCCGAATAAATCATCGCGCGCGGTCGGGCCTAACACGGCGACTTTTGACGCTCCGAGATTATTTTGGCCGGTTATGAAATTCCCCGAATCTATTTTAACATTTCTCACTTCAATATAATCGGCAATTGTGCCGATAACTTGCGTATTGGTATTTGTACCTTTGGCGGTAACTTGATAGCGCTTGGACAATTCCGGAGCCACGGCTTTAGCTGAAGCGATTTCTTTTTTTATCGCCGCGGCATCTTCGGTGGTAAGGGATTGGGCGCTTCCGCGGCCTGCGCTGGCTGAGCCTCCGACGGTTCTTTGCGCTCCGGGCATTACCAAAAGCAAATTTGAACCGATTGATTGGATATTGGCTTCTATCGTCCCCCGCGCTCCTTGTCCGATTGATACCATGGCGATAACTGAAGCGATGCCTATGACTATGCCTAAAATAGTAAGGCTTGATCTCATTTTATTTCCCGATAACGCCAAAAAACTTTCTTGTAATAAATCCGAAATAAGCATAAAATTCATTGTCATTGCGAGGAGTCCCCCGCCAAAATTTGGCGGGGGACGACGAAGCAATCTCCCTGATACTTATCTTCTGCTAAACTTACCATTCGTTAGATTGCTTCGCTAGTCGCTCGCAATGACAGTTAAGAGCCATTTTTTATTTTTTTCTCATTCTTTTTATCGCTTACTATTTTTCCGTCTTTAATCATAATTATCCTGTCCGCGTGTTCAGCCACATATTGTTCATGAGTGATCAATATTATCGTTCTGCCTTGAGCGTTTAATTTTTGAAAAGTGCCCAAAACTATATCTCCTGTTTTAGAATCCAAATTTCCCGTGGGTTCATCAGCCAAAATAATTGACGGATTATTAACCAAGGATCGGGCGATTGCCACTCTTTGCATTTGCCCTCCGGACAACTGATTGGAAAGATGCGTAAAATGAGATTCGGACAAACCGGATTCAATCAGCGCCTGCCTGGCTTTTTTCTCGCGCTGTTCGGCCGGGATTTCCGCATAGACCAATGGCAGAATAACATTCCGTAAAACAGTGGCCCTGGACAATAAATTAAACGCCTGAAAAACAAAACCGATTTTTTCCTTTCTTATTTTAGCCAATTCGTCTTCAGATAAAGAAGAAACATCTTTGCCGCCCAAATAATATTTGCCCGAAGTCGGAGTATCCAACGCGCCCAAAATATGCATCAGCGTGGATTTACCCGAACCTGACGGACCGATGATCGCTATAAATTCGCCATTATCAACAGTAAAAGAAATATCACGCAAAACTTCAGCGATAGATCCTCCGGTATTATATGATTTATAAATATGTTCGCATTTAATCATGTTATTCTCTTCTAAAATTTCCGCCTCCGGTCATCCCGGGAATTCTTAAACCGGCGGCGCTTGGTTGATTAGCCGAAGCGCTGGGTGCCGTGGCGGTTATGGTTTGGATTATAATTTTATCGCCTTCTTTTAAACCGCTTATTATTTCCGTCATAGTATCATCTGACGCGCCGATTACAACCGGCTTTCTTTGCGGTTGGCCGTCAGCGTCAAGAATTTCCACATAATCAGACCTGCCATTTTTTACGGCCGAACTCGGCGCCAATAAAACATCAACTTTACTGTCTATAATAATCACCGCGTTGGCGCTCATGCCGGATTTAACTCTATCATCTTGGGTGTCAAAAACAATTTTCACATTGTAAGTAACCACGCCTTGCGATACTGTTCCAATTTCGTCAATCCCCGCGACTCGGCCGCTTATGTTAAGGCCGTCAATCGCGTCAAAAGCGATCATCGCTTTATCCCCTGTTTTTATTTTGGCCGCATCAACTTCATTCAAAGAAATTTCCGCGATGCTCTGCTTGGTTATAATCGTAGCGATAACGCCCGATGACGAATCGCCTTCTTTCACATTGACCGCGGCGATAACGCCGTCAAACGGCGCTTTCACGGTGTAATCCGCCAAAACGGTTTGAGCGTCATAAAGAGCTTCTTTCTTTTGCTGAAGCGATATTTCCTGCGATCTTATGTCCATCGGCTCCGCGCCGGCTTCAAGATCCGCCAAAGACAATTTTCTTTCTTCAAGATTGGCTTCGTCCGAAGCCAAATCAAAAGGCTGGTTCTGAATCAAAGATTTTAAATTATTATTCGCCGAAACAATAGCGTCTTTATAATTTTGAATAGCCGATTGCGCCGAAGACAAACTTGACAGGCTGGAATTAATTTGACCGCTGTAAGTTGAAAGGTTTGTTTTGTAAGTTGAGATTTGGGTGAAAATGGACATATTCCTCAAAGATCTCGCGTCGGACCAAACAGCGAAATAATTATTTTCGCTTTTCACCGCCTGCGCCATCGCTTTTACAGCCGCTAAAGTTTCCGAAAGCAAATTTTCTATTTCCGCATGCCCGGAATAAACGCTGACTTTTTTGAAATTAGCGTAATTCGCGTCATAAGCAAGCTTGGCTGAAGAATAATCTTTTTCAGCTATCGCCTGATATGATTTGATTTTAAACTGATCAGTTTCATAAGTGGTATTATACAAAACATCGGTGTTTATCTGTCCTCTGCCCAAAGAATTGTCGCTTTGGCTTATTTGATCGCTGTATAAAATATCATTCATGGCCGACATTATGTTCGGCAAATTCAAAAAACTGTTTGAAATGGCGGTAAGAGCGTCTTCGTAAGATTTCTCCGAATTATTTTTAGCTGTCTGCGAAGCGGCCAGCGCGTTTTGGTAATCTATGGGCTGAGACATTTTCAGCTTATCCAAAGAATTTTGAGCGCTGGCTACGGCATTTTTCGCCGCAAGAATTGAATTAGCGTCAGCCGGCTGTTTTAATTTATCCATAGACAGATAGGCGCTTTCCAAATTCAATTTGGCGTCCCTTACCGCTTTATAAGCGTTTTTAGCGTCAATTTGGGCGATTAAATCCCCGGCTTTCACTTCCTGACCGGCCGCAACAGCGATTTTCGCGATATATCCTGAAACTTTTGATGAAATATCAACTTGATTTGAAGCGGAAATTTGTCCGCTTGAAGAAACCGAAACAATCAATGTTCCTTTCTTAACGGCTGAAGCGATATATCTTGGCTTCGCGTTGCCGATTTTGTATTTATTATAGCCGTAATAACAGCCGCCTGCCGCCAAAAGCAGAATAATCAGAAAAACAATCTTATGTTTCTTAATTGATTGAAGCATATTTTAATTATTTATTTTGTCATTTTCTCGGGCAAAACCCTTATCAATTTAGGCTCAATTTGTCCTTGATTATTGGGCTTGCCGATCGCGATTATTTCATCGTCAATTTTAAGATCGGTTATTTTTATGCTTTGATTATTTTTGGTAATCGCGGTTTGATCGGTTATTAAAATGGTTTTTTCTATATTCGCCTGATCTTTGATAATAATGCTGTTTTCATCAATTTTAATGATGCTGCCCAAACCTTCATGCGCTCCAAAACCCGACCGGCCGAAATCGGCCATGCCCTTCTTGCCATGTCCCATGATATTGCGGTAATAATTTTCTCCCCAGCGCTGCGAGAATCTGGCTTTTCCATGGCCCACCAATACTCCGGCGGAAAAAACCAAAATCAAAACCGCAACGGACGCGGAAATTATAAGCAGTCTGTTAAAATGACCCGATGCAAAAATTTCTTTGAATTTCATAAAATTATAAATTAAATTAATAATTAGTTAAAATCTTTTTAAAATCAACATAGCAATCAGCCAGCTTGGCGAGAAAAAATATTGAAACGAGCAAAGACACCGAAGAAAAAATCAAGCTTGGCAAAGGCATAATCTCAAGCAATGACAAAATATAATCGCCCGTATTTAACATAACTGCGCTAAAATCGCTGCAAATCAAAGACAAAAAATTTAAAAAACCGGATTCTGAAATATCCGAAAATAGCATGAAGCTCAATGGAACCAAAACAAAACAAGACAATAACAATCCGAAAAATCTGAAAATAAGCTTTATTTTTATTTCGGCGATTTTTTCCTCGCGATTTATTCTGTTTACAACGCGATCGTAAAGATCGGCTTTAGGCTGTATTAGCATATATATAATACGATTGGCCAAGCTATTTTGGTGCGTTTATGACGCTTTTCAGCTTCGCCAGCGCTCTTCTGTTCGCGCTTTTCACCGTGTTTAAAGGCTGTTTCAGAATTTTCGCTATTTCCCTGAATTTAAAACCTTCATAATAATGCAAATTCACGATTTTTTTATGCTTTTCCGGCAATTTCCCTATGGCCGAATACAAATCCCCTTCTTCCGCAATCGGCGTTCCAGCTTGCGCGATCAAATTTTCAAACAGCAGATTGTCATCGGTTAAATTGAGTTCCGAAAAATTTATTGTTTTATTTTTCTTCAAATAATCAAGGCAGGTATTTTTAGCTATGGCGTAAATCCAATTCTTGAATTTATATTTATTATTAAAACTCTTTATTTTTTTCCAGACTTTAACAAAAATCTCCTGCGTCAAATCTTCAGACGCGGCGCGGTCTTTGGCGAAACTCAAGGCATAATTGAAAATCGGCGTCAAATAGCGCTTGATCAGAAAATCCAGCGCTTTTCTGTCGCCTTTGATATAAGCCTTAATTAGCTGTTCGTCGGTTAATCTTTCCATACAGGCATTAAACTACAATTACCGCCATAAATCAAGAAATTTAATTTAAAATTTGCTTTCTTGTTTTTCATTTGATAAAATATAAAGACTTTAATACAAACATAATCTCATATTCGGACCAAAAATCAGGATGATTTTAATATATGAAACAATATTTGGATTTGTTGCGCGATATTTTAAACAACGGGACTGACAAAAGCGACCGCACCGGCACCGGAACCAAAAGCGTTTTTGGCCGGCAAATCCGCTTTAATTTGGCCGAAGGCTTTCCTTTGTTGACCACTAAAAAAATGGCATTCAAAGCTATAACTTACGAATTGCTCTGGTTTTTAAAAGGCGATACCAATATAAAATATTTAGCGGAAAATAATGTAAAAATCTGGAATGAATGGCCTTATGAAGGCTACAAAGCCGGCGGGCAATACAAAGGAGAAACCATGGAAGAATTTATAGAAAAAATTAAAAACGACAATGAATTCGCGAAAAAATGGGGCGAATTGGGGCCGGTTTACGGAAAACAGTGGGTGCGCTGGCCCGGCTACGACGGACAGCCGATAAATCAAATCGCCCAAGCCGTTGATCTTATAAAAAACAACCCTGACTCAAGAAGAATTTTAGTCGGCACTTGGAATGTGGCCGATATACAAGAATTGATCAAAGCTAAAAAAGCCGCTCCCCCTCTCTGCCATACTTTATTCCAATTTTATGTGGCCGACAATAAACTTTCCTGCCAGCTTTACCAAAGAAGCGCGGATATTTTTTTGGGCGTTCCGTTTAATATCGCTTCCTACTCATTGTTAACCATGATGATGGCGCAAGCCACCGGGCGCGAACTTGGAGAATTTATCCATACTTTCGGCGATACGCATATTTATAATAATCACTTTGAGCAAGTGAATTTGCAGCTTGCTCGCGAACCATTGCCTTTGCCGACAATGAAAATAAACCCGGCCGTAAAAAATATTTTTGATTTTAAATACGAAGATTTTACTTTGGAAAATTACAATCCTTATCCGGCGATCAAAGCGCCGATAGCAATCTGATTTTACGCTCATATGATTTCAATCATCGCCATTGTGGCAAAAAACAGAGCAATCGGCTTTCAAAACAAATTGCTTTACGACATTCCGGAAGACATGAAACATTTTAAAGATATTACAACCGGACACGCCGTAATTATGGGAGAAAACACTTTTCATTCCATGAGCGGCAAGCCTCTGCCTAATCGCGTTAATATAATTTTAACTTTGGATAAAAATTTTAAAGCTGAAAATTGCCTGATCGCTTATTCTTTGGAAGAGGCCGTTGAAATCGGCAAAGCGCAAAATAAAGGCGAAATATTTTTTATCGGCGGCGGAATGATTTACAGGCAAGCTCTTCCTTTGGCTGATAAATTATATTTGACAGTTGTTGATGACGAACCGGCGAAAGCCGATGTTTATTTTCCGGATTATTCTGAATTTAAAAATATAATTTCGCAAAAAAAACTCAAAGCCGGAGGCTATGATATAAATTTTTTGGAATTAACAAGATAAAAAATAAATAATATGGCTGACAAAAAAATCATTATTGGTTTGGCCGGAGAAATATGCGCCGGCAAAGGCGCGATCGTGAAATACTTAACGGAAAAGCGCGGCGCCGCGTCTTATCGCTTTTCCACAATGTTGCGCGATTTGTTAAACAGGCTCTATTTGCCGGTTTCCAGAGAAAACATGCAATTGATTTCCACGGCTATGCGCCAAACTTTCGGCGAAGACATTATGGCGAAAGTAATCGCCGAAGATGTTAAAAATGAGAAGAACAGCATTGTCATAATTGACGGCGTCAGGCGGATAGCTGATATAAAATACTTGCGGGAAATTGAAAATTTTAAATTAGCCGGCATCATAGCTGAGCCTGAAACCAGATATAACAGATTGATTGCCAGAAAAGAAAATCAAGGCGATGAAAATAAAACTTATGAAGAATTTTTAGCCGACCACAAAAAAGAAGCTGACGCTCAAGTGCCGGTAGTTATGGCGCAAGCCGATCTGGAAATTGAAAACAACGGCAGTTTGGAAAATTTATATAAGCAAGTTGACCAAATCATAAATAACAGCTAAATTATTATTATAATAAAAACAGCATTAAGGAGGCAGACAGTTTCAGACAGTCTGTCTTTTATTTTTTAATATATGCGACAAACATCGGGAAAATTTATCGTGATTGACGGCGCCGACGGTTCAGGTAAAGCGACACAAACCGAAATACTGGCCAGAAGATTGAGGCAAGCCGGATTTTCCGTGGAAGTGGCGGATTTTCCCCAATATAACACCAAATCAGCCGGATTGGTTGAAGAATATTTAAGCGGCAAATACGGCTCTCCCGAACAAGTCGGGCCTTACCGCGCTTCAATTTTTTACGCCTGCGACCGCTATGACGCCAGCTTTAAAATCAGGCGTTGGCTTAATCAGGGAAAAATCGTGATTTCCAACCGCTATGTCACGGCCAATATGGGCCATCAGGGAGGAAAAATTTCCAATCCGCTGGAAAAAAAACATTTTTTTGACTGGCTGAATCAGCTTGAATATGAAATTTTCAACATTCCGCGCCCAGACTTGAATATCATTCTGCATGTTCCGGCGGAAATATCGCAAGCATTGGCGCAACGCCGACAGAAGCAAGATTGGATCGGCAAAACCAATGACATTCATCAAGACGATATCGCGCACCTTGAAAGCGCGGAACGGACTTACTTGCAAATCGCGCGAGATTTTCCCGATTTCAGCCTGATTGAATGCGCGAGCGGCCGGCGAATTTTGAGCCGGGAAGAAATAAGCGGTTTGGTTTGGAATCGCGTCGTAAAATTATTTGAATCCGCTAAAACAATTTCCGATGAAACAAAAACAACAAACAGCTTAAAATTAAAAGTTGAAAAAATATCGCCTTTAGCCAAAATTCCGACACGGGCTTATTCTCATGACGCCGGTTTGGATTTATACGCGGCGGATTATTATTCATTGTTTCCAGGAGATTTCACCATTATCAAAACCGGCATAAAAATCGCCATTCCAAACGGCTTTGCCGGCTTAGTATGGGATAAAGGCGGAATAGCCAAAACAGGCATACATTCCATGGCTGGCGTAGTTGACTCCGGATTCATGGGGGAAATTACCGTAGAATTGATCAACTTGAGCCATGACATTTTCCATATCGCTCCGGGGCAAAAAATCGCGCAATTGTTAATCCAAAAAATTGAAACGCCGGAAATCGCGGAAGAGCCTGTCGCGGACGAAACGGACAGAAAAGACGGATGTTTCGGAAGTTCGGGGTTGTTTTAAAAATCAATTGTCATTGCGAGCCATGTAATCGTGGCGAAGCAATCTCTAGTTCAAAGCGCTACAACAATCATTATAATCAACAGTTTGTGATTTTAACCTCAGATTGCTTCGCTTCACTCCGTTGCGCTCGCAATGACAATTATGTTAATATTAAGCTATGCCATACGACACAATAATCGGCCTTGAAATCCATGCCGAGCTGAAAACCAAATCCAAAATGTTCTGCTCATGCGACAATGACGCGCAGAATAAAAAACCCAACACCGCGGTTTGTCCAATCTGCATGGCGCACCCGGGAACATTGCCTGTTCCCAATAAACAAGCAGTTGAATGGACGATTTTAATCGGCCTGGCTTTAAATTGCAAAATCAACAATATTTCCAAATTTGACCGAAAAAATTATTTTTATCCTGACTTGCCGAAAGGCTACCAAATTTCACAATACGACTTGCCTATCGCTTACGACGGTTTTTTAGAAATTGACGGCAAGCCCGTCTTGATAACTAGAATACATTTGGAAGAAGATACCGGAAAGCTCATCCACCCGGCCGGAAAAAAATATTCTTTGGTTGATTTCAACCGCGCCGGAACTCCTCTGATTGAAATGGTAACCGAACCGATCATAAAAGACGCGGCCACCGCCAAAAAATTCGCCCAAAACTACCAACAAATTTTAAGATTTTTAGGCATATCAAACGCGGACATGGAAAAAGGCGAAATGCGCTGTGAAGCCAATATCAGCATTCAGGAAGAAGGCAAATGGAAATATGAAAACGGCCAAATTCTGCCGATCGGCGATTACAGGTTAAATCCTAAAGTTGAATTGAAAAATATAAATTCTTTCAAATACATGGAAAAGGCCGTTGATTACGAAATCAAGCGGCAGATCAAAGCTTTGGAAGAACATGAAAAATTGGTTCAGGAAACTCGCGGTTGGAACAATGACAAGGGCATATCGTTCAGCCAAAGGATAAAAGAAACATCCGCTGATTACAGATATTTCCCGGAGCCTGACATACCGCCTTTAAAAATAAGCCAACAATGGATTGATAAAATAAAAGCCGGCATGGGAGAATTGCCTGCCGAAAAAATCAAACGCTTTCAAGATGAATATTTATTCTCGGAGAAAGAGGCTGAAATTTTGGCATTGGACAAAGATTTGGCGAAATTCACGGAACAAGTGATTTCCGAATTGCGCGCTTGGATCAAAGCCGAAGGCGACAGCTGGAGCAGGCAGAAACACAAATTAGCCAAGGCAACGGCCAACTGGCTGATTAACGAGCTTTTCAAGCATTTAAAAACAGACGGGATAAGCATAAAAAACCTCAAAATAACTCCTGAAAATTTCGCCGAATTCATTTGCTTGGTTTATCAAGAAAAAATAAATTCTTCGGCCGCGCAGACTATTTTGGAGCAGATGTGCAAAAAAGGCGGCGATCCAACGGATATTATGGCTGAATTGGGTTTGGAACAGCTTGATGACCGCGAATCTTTGGAGAAAATTATCGCAGAAGTCGTATTCAAAAATCAAAAACAGGCGGAACAATATAAAGCCGGAAAAGCCAATGTCCTGCAATTCTTGGTCGGACAAGTAATGGCCGCCACTAAAGGCAAGGCCAATCCGAAAGTCGCGGTTGAGCTGTTAAAATCCGCGCTTGCCAAATAACCGGCGCCGTGATAAAATATTTCCAATGCGAAAAAATCATCCAAAAAATAAATTTTACATAACGGCTTGGGTAAAAGCCCGAGGCGAAAAATTATTTTTTAAAAATTCCCCGTTCAAATGAACAGGGAATTTTTTTATTCAACAGATCTTTAAAAAAAGGGGGGCATTATGGAAAAAGAAAATTTCTGCATGTTTTTAAAAACATGCGCTTTTGGCACAAGCGCGTGTAACACAGAGCAAGCCGCGCTATGCGGCGAATTTTTCAGGCGCCAAATTTTGGCGCAAACTCCATGTCCGATTATGGCGGACATGGGATATAACGGCGAACTCGCCAAATGCGATTCGCCGGATTTGCGCGCGCAGGTGCCGAGCGAAAAGTCTTGCCGTAAAAACGGCAGATGCATCCGCGAAGAACTATGCCATAAATTTTTTTTCTCGTACTTAAGATTGTACGGAGAAAAAAGATTTGTGGAACTCCGCAAACCCATAAAAATTTGCTTGGAGTCATAATGTCAGGGGATTGCGCCAAAGCAATCCCCTTTCTACTTTCAGAGCCTGTCTAATAAGCCCATTTCTACTGCGACTTTTAAATTTCCGCATAATTTTTTCTAAATTTTCTCGCCTATACATCAAACAGGCTCTAAAAATTTTTTAACAAGTTTTTCGGCTTTCAGGCCGCTTTTCAACCAATTTATTTCCGCGCCCTGCTTTTCCCAGCGCTTAAACCAAACAAGCTGGCGTTTGGCGAATTGGCAGATTGCGATATTCAGCTTTTCAACCATTTCATCATACGGCATTTTGCCCTGCAGATGCAAAGCCATGAATTTATATTCCAACCCGAATTCTTCAAGCCTTTTCCAGCTCAAGCCTTGACGGCGCAATTTTTCCGCTTCGCCGAGCATATTTTCCTTTTCAAGCCTTTCAATCAATCTTTGAAAAATTCTTTGTTTCAAAATATTATTTCCAAACTTAACGCCGATAAGCAAAGCCGCGTATTTTTTCGCGCCTTTGCCCATCTTGAAATTTTCATCCTGTTCTAAAATTTCCAAATATCTCATCAGCCGGCGCTTGTTGTTTTTGTCGCTTTGATTTAATCTGGCGGCGACTTTCGGCGATAATTTTTTCAATTTTAAAAACAGCTCTTGAGCGCTTGATTTTTCCAATTTTTTTCTTAAAGCCGAATTTTTTTTCGCGTCCGATAATTTGTAATTGTCAATTACGGCTTGCATATACAAGCCTGAACCGCCGGCCAAAATCGGAATTTTGCCGCGTTTTAAAATATCATCAATGGCCGCAAAAGCCATTTTTTGGTATTTTGCCAAATCAAATCTTGTCTTGGGACTTGCCACATCTATTAAATGATACGGAGCAGTGTATTCGCTCAAATCTTTGCCTGTTCCAATGTCCATTCCCCTGTAAACCTGCCTTGAATCCGCGCTCACAATCTCGCCATTGAATTTGCGGGCCAATTCCACGGCCAGCTTTGTTTTTCCGCACGCTGTTGGGCCTAAAACCGCCAAAATTTTATTGTTTTTTTTACTCATAGATATTAACAACCTAGCCTTCCAGACCGAAATCCATAACTTTATTTATTTTCACATCAACGAATTTTCCGGTTAAATCTTTTTTACCGTCTGCCGCAAAAAATTTAACTTTTTTCGCGGTCTCGGTTCTGCCAATCCAATTATTATTTTTGCCTTTCCCTTCCGCCAAGACTTTCACTGTTTTGCCCGCGTATTTTTTATTGTTGCCCGATACCGCGCGTTTCAATATTTTATTCAATTCTTCTTCGCGCCGCTTTTTTTCCGGCTTGCTTACATTATCCGCCATTTTCATAGCCGCGGTTCCTGGCCGCGGGCTGTATTGCGATATGTACGCCATGTCAAATTTGATTTTTTTCATCAACTTCGCCGTATTGCCGAATTGTTTTTTCGTTTCTCCGGGAAAACCGACTATAATATCGGTTGTAATGGAAACAGGCAATCGCGATATATCGCGATTTAATTGTTTTCTTATTTTTCCGACCAATTTCACATAATCATCATGCGTATATTTTCTGTTCATTCTTTTTAATACCGCGTCATCTCCTGATTGCGCAGGCAAATGGATATGACGGCAGACTTTTTCGCATTCAGAGATCGTTTTGATCAATTTCGCTGACATGTCTTTGGGATGGCTTGTGTAAAATCTGATCCAAAATTCTCCTTTAACATTATTCGCCATCTTCAGCAAATCCGCGAAATCAGTTTTCCCGTCTTTATAGCTGTTGACATTTTGGGCTATAAAAACTATTTCTTTGTAATTTTTCTTAACCAAACTTTTAACTTCGGCAAGCGCGTCTTTGGCCGGCCTCCAGACTTCCCTGCCCCTGGCGTAAGGCACGACGCAGTAAGAGCAAAAATTATTACAGCCGTTGCCGATAGGCGCGAAAGCCGAAAATTCAGATTCATATTTCGGCTTGGCTTTAAAATAATCGGCGCCTTTGCTATTTGTTATTTGGCCTATTGTCATCCATAAATCCACATGCTTTTTCAGCCTCCGCCTCACATCTTTTCTGCAAGCTAAACATCCCGTAAGCATAATCTTCGTTTTCGGATTGGCTTTTTTTATTCCGGGTATAAGGCCGTAAATTCTGTCTTCGGCCGACTGCCGCACTCCGCAAGTATTTATCACCGCCAAATCAGCCGAATATTTATCTTCGGATTTTTTATATCCTTGTTTTTCAAGAGCTCCGGCTATTCTTTCGCTGTCTGATTCATTCATCTGACAGCCGATAGTGATGATATGGTAAGTTTTCATAAAAATTATATCCCCGACTCTCTTAATATCTCTTTTTGTTTTTTGGACAATCCGGTCGGAGTTTTCACTATCACTTCCACGAGATGGTCGCCGCGTTTTTCTTGATTTCTCCCGAAATAATCGCGGCCGGACAAATGCGGCACGCCTTTATTTTTCATTCTGATAACTCTGCCGGATTGCGTGCCTTCGGGAATCTTCAATTCAACAGGCCCGTCAACTGTTTGGATTTCAATTTTTCCGCCCAAAGCCGCGGTTGAGACATTTATTTCCGCTTTTGACAAAATATCATAGCCTTGCCGCTTAAATCTTCCATCGGAATTAACCCTGATTTTAACATACAAATCTCCGGATTGCGATCCTTTTGGCGCGGCTTCGCCTTGTCCCGACAATCTTATTGTTTCATTATCGCCGATGCCGGCGGGAATTTTAATTTTTAAATTCGCTATCTGCTGGACAATGCCGGCGCCGTGGCAAGCCGAACATTTTTCTTTAAAAATTTTTCCATGTCCCTCGCAATCTTCGCAAATCGTCTGCATTCGCATATTGCCCAAAATCGTTCTCTGAGATTTTATAACTTTGCCTTTGCCTCCGCATGTTTTGCAAGTGATTATTTCAGAACCCGGCTCCCTGCCTTCCCCATGGCATCTGGAACATTCAACGGTTTTTTTGAGGCTGATTTCTTTTTCAACGCCAAAAACCGATTCCATAAAATCAACGGTTAAAATAATCTGAATATCGCTTCCGCGCCTTGAATGCCGGCGGCCCGATCCCGAATTCCCTGAAAAACCGAAAATATCTCCAAAGCCTCCGAATATATCGCTCAAATCATCCATATTTATATTAAATCCTCCAAAGCCTTGTTCTCCATACGCCCCGCCAGTTGGCTGATGGTCAAACGATGAGCCGAATTGATCGTATTGGGAACGCTTTTTTGGGTCGCCTAAAACCTGATAAGCTTCATTAAGCTCCTTGAATTTGGCTTCATCTCCGCCTTGTTTGTCAGGATGAAACTTATGGGCTTTTTCGCGAAAAGCTTTTTTGATTTCATCTTGAGAAGCGTTTTTGCCTACGCCGAGTATATTATAATAGTCCTTGGACATTTTTTTTATTTTTTACTTTTTTTCCGTAAATTCACCTTCAATCGGCCCTTCGTCTTTTTTGGCTTCGGCTCCGGGTTGAGCGCTTTGAGCTTGCTGATACATGGCCGCTCCGATTTTCTGCGCCACAGCGCTCAATTCTTCCATTTTTTTCTTAATCTCGCCGATATCTTCTCCGTCTTTTATTTTTTTCAGACCTTCAACTTTTTCCTCAAGCTCTTTTTTATCCTCGGGTTTGATTTTGTCTCCCGAATCTTTTATCAACTTTTCCGCCTGAAAAACAGCGGCATCGGCTTGATTTTTTATTTCCACTTGTTCGCGCTTTTCCTTGTCTTCTTCGGCGTGCAATTCAGCTTCTTTTTTCATTTTTTCCACTTCTTCCTTGGATAAGCCGGAAGACGCCGTGATAACTATTTTTTGCTCTTTGCTTGTCGCTTTGTCTTTGGCTTTGACATTCAATATTCCGTTGGCGTCAATATCAAACGACACTTCAACTTGCGGAATGCCGCGCGGAGCCGAAGGTATGCCGTCCAAAATAAATCTTCCCAAAGTTTTATTATCGGCGGCCATCGGGCGTTCGCCTTGCAAAACATGGATTTCCACGCTTGTCTGTCCGTCAGCCGCCGTGGAAAACACTTGCGACTTTGAAGTCGGAATAGTGGTATTGCGGTCAATCAAAGGAGTGGCTACTCCTCCCAAAGTTTCAATGCCCAAAGTCAAAGGCGTAACATCCAAAAGTAAAACATCTTTTACATCTCCCTGCAAAACTCCGGCCTGAACCGCCGCGCCCATAGCAACAACTTCGTCGGGATTAACCGTCAAATTCGGCTCTTTGCCGAAAAATTCTTTTACCGTTTTCAATACCAAAGGCATGCGGGTCATTCCTCCAACCATCACTATTTCATCAATATCTTTAGCTTCAATTCCCGCGTCTTTCAAAGCGGCCTTAACAGGGCCTATAGTGTTCGCCACCAAATCTCCAACCAGCTCTTCCAGCTTGGCTCTGGTTATTTTCATGACCAAATGCAAAGGCCTGCCGCTCGGATCAACCGTGATAAACGGCTGATTGATTTCGGTTTCCGGCATGGTGGAAAGCTCAATTTTGGCTTTTTCCGCGGCTTCTTTTATTCTCTGCAGAGCCAGCGCGTCTTTTGACAAATCAGCGCCTTCGCTTTTTTTAAACTGCTCTATGATAAAAGAGATTATTCTTTGATCAAAATCATCGCCTCCCAAATGCGTATCGCCATTGGTGGATTTAACTTCAACAGTATCCGCGCTCACATCAAGAATGGAAATATCAAAAGTTCCGCCGCCCAAATCGTAGACCGCGATTTGTTCGCCTTTTTTCTTTTCAAATCCGTAAGCCAGCGCCGCGGCAGTCGGTTCATTGATGATTCTTTTAACATCCAAACCCGCGATTTTTCCGGCGTCTTTAGTCGCCTGCCTTTGAGAATCATTGAAATAAGCCGGAACGGTTATAATGGCTTCGGTGATTTTTTCCCCGATTTTGGCTTCAGCGTCTGCTTTAAGTTTTGACAATATCATGGCCGAAACTTCCTGCGGAGTGTATTCTTTATCTCCAATTTTCACTTTTACTCCTCCGTTAGACTTGACAATTTTATACGGCATGGATTTTAAATCCCTCTGCACTTCTTCGTCTTCAAAACTTCTGCCGATCAAACGCTTAATGGAAAAAATGGTATTTTCCGGATTTGTCACCGCTTGCCTTTTCGCCGACATGCCGACCAATCGTTCGCTGTTTTTCGTCATAGCCGCGATTGACGGCGTGGTTCTGGCGCCTTCAACATTTTCAATGATTTTCGGCTGTCCGCCCTCAATAATGGCCATTGCCGAATTAGTCGTTCCCAAATCAATTCCTAATATTTTTGGCATATACCTTATTGTCATTGCGAGGAGCGTAGCGACGAAGCAATCTCATTTACTTTGCTAATCGCCAAAACTCATCTCAATGGTTAAATTAATTTATTATATATTTTAAACTTCTTATTTTCGTCATTCCGGCTTTAAGCCGGAATCCAGGTTTAGTCGCATCAAAATGACAAATTCAATTATTAATTATTCTATCATTATTTAAATACTGATTTTAATCATGATTCTTTTCTTCCGTCATTCCCGCTTGCGTCCGCCTCGGCTTCACTCCGGCGAGACGGGCTTGAATGACAGGTTTGAGGTTGTCATTGCCCGCCTTGCCTCGCGTTGCGACGCAAGGCGGGCAATCTCACGGACAACAAGTTGCGATAAAGCTTTCCACTTTATTTTAAACTCCTTATTCGTGAGATTGCTTCGTCGGCCGAGTACGGCCTCCTCGCAATGACAGAATTAGAGTTACGCGTTATGCGTTACGAGTTACGCGATTTCCCCGTTTTTATTTTAATCGTTTTTGGCTTGGCTTCGGGAGCTTTTGGAACAGCGATTTTTAGAATTCCGTTAACAGCCTCGGCCGAAGCTTTTTCTCCGATTACATGCGACGGCAACGGAACACTGCGGTAAAAACTGCCGCGCCTTATTTCTTTTCTGTAATAATTCTTATCTTCCACTTCGCTCTTTTTTTCGCTTTCGCCTTTAATCGTCAAAATATCGTTTTCAATGGAAATATCAATTTTTTCCGGATCAATTCCGGCAAGTTGCGTTTCAATATAAACATTTTCTTTATCCTGATAAACATCCACGGCCGGCATTAAATTTTCAAACATTTTATCCATATCCTCAAACGGTTCAAGGAATGGAGTCCATTTTATAATTGGTGACATATGTTTTGTTGTGTCATTACGAGGAGTTCCGCCAGCCGGCGAATCGCTCGCAATGACATTATTATTTTAATTTATAAACTATAACTTTCGCCGCTTCTATCACTTTGCCGTTCAGCTTATATCCAGCTTTTATTTCTTTCGCCACTTGCCCGTCCAAATTTTCATCTTCGGTTTCCTCGCTATCAACAGCATCCATTGAATTATGGTCAAATTTTTCTCCCTCAACTCTTATTTCTTCAACTCCAAGCTTGTTAAGCGCGTCTTTAAATTGCTTGGCCACATGCAGGACGCCTTTCAGCCATTCATCGGACAACTCGCCGTTATGATGTTCAATCGCCAATTTCAAATTGTCGTAGACCGGCAAAATTTCCCTTAACATCAATTCATTGGCGTAAACCGCGAATTCCATTTTTTCTTTGGCGGTCTGCTTCAGCAAATTCTGATAATCCGCCAGAGCGCGCCTGTATTTGTCTTCCAAGCTTTTTTCATCTGAAGAAACATCGTTATTTTTTTCTTCCGGCATAAATTTATTTTCCAATTAAAATATTATTGACAAATTTTATCAACGCCAAATTTTTTTCATAATTCATTCTTATCGGCCCCAAAATTCCCACCAGCCCGATATTGCCGTCAAGCTTGTATTTTGCCACGACCGCTCCGCAATGCTCGCTGAAAGGATTTTTTGATCCCAGCATAATTTGCGGTCCCGTTTTCAAATCATTAAAAATACCGCCGATAATTTCATCAACGCGATCAATCACTTCCGAAATATCGTAAATCAATCCGGTTTCTATGAATTCAGGCTGATGCAATAAATTGGAAATGCCGGTATAATAAAGATTATTTTTATGAAATGCCCAAAAAACCGCGCTGTCGGAAATTTTCGCCATGGCTTTAGCCGCTTTTTTAAAACTGGCTTCATCTTTTTTTGACAATAAATTTTTAAAAATCGCGATTTCAGCTTCGCTCAATTTTTTTTCGCTTAAATTTTCCAAATAAAAATCATAAGCTTTTTCCGTGGGCACTCGCCCGGCTGAAGTATGGGGCTGGGCGATATATCCGGACTGTTCCAACTCGGCCATTTCATTTCTTACCGTGGCCGGAGAAATATCCAGATTATATTTATCAACCAAACCTTCGGATCCGATAGGCAAAGCTGTTTTAATATGCTCTTTAATGATTGTTTTTAATATCAATTCCTTGCGTTTATCCATATTTGGCATTTTACACCATTTAGCACTCTCCTGTCAAGAGTGCTAATTTTTGCGGCTGAAATACCATGTCAAAACTTCATTGGCTATCGGAACCGCGGTTGAACTCCCCTCTCCGCCCTGTTCAATCAAAACGGTTATCACTATCTCCGGATTTTCATAAGGCGCGAAGCCGGTGAACCACGCGTGAGTGGGCTTGTTCGCGGCCCACTGCGCCGTTCCGGTTTTCCCCGCCACTTCCACCGGAACAGATTGCAAGCTGCGAGCGCTTCCGGCAGTAACCGTCTGCCTCATACCCTGTCTGACAATATCCATATTTTTAGAGCTGATTATGTTTGACTTAATCGGTTTGTTTTCAACATCTCCCATCAACTCGTCCTTGCTGTTTAAAACCTGCTTGATTAAATGCGGCCTGTACAGAGAACCGCGATTGGCGAAAGCGGAGGTGTAATATGCCACTTGGAGCGGCGTAACCAAAGTGTCTCCCTGGCCTATGGCCAAATGATAAGTATCACCTATGTACCATGGCTCGTTTTTCGTATTCTCTTTCCATTCCGCCGTGGGCAAAAATCCGTCTGCTTCGCCCGGCATATCAATTCCGGTCTGGGAAGCCAAGCCGAATAATTTTTCGTATTTTACCATGCGCTCAAGCCCCAATCCATGAAAATTCTGATAACCGCCTCCGATATAATAGAAAAAAGTGTTGACGGATTCGGCCAAAGCGCGCCTCACATTTGTCGCCCCATGCCCGCCGGCTTTCCAGTCCGGAAAAAACCATTGCCCGATTCTTATGCCGCCGACGCTTAAAAAACTCGTATTCTCGTTGATGATATTTTCTTCAAGGGCCGCCGACGCTATCACCGGCTTGATGGTTGAACCTGACGGATATTCTCCGCTGATGCACCGATTAAACAAGGGTATGTCCGGATGATTGGCTATTTTTTGATATTGTTCCGCCGTCATGCCGCGCGCGAAATCATTGTTATTATACGCCGGCAAGCTTACCATGGCTAAAATCTCGCCGTTATTGGGATCCAAAGCTATAGCGCAGGCTTTATTAAGATTAAGCTTTTTCAAAACGCCTATAACAGATTCTTCAAGCTTTTTCTGCAATTCAATATCAATTGATAAAACCAAATTATGCCCGTCTTCGCCGGCTTCCCGGTTTATTATTTTTTTTTCTTTTCCCAAAGCGTCAACTTCAATTTGTTTTTTGCCGTTATACCCTTTCATTTCATTTTCCCAAAAATTTTCAATTCCTGATTTTCCGATATAATCAATCGGCAGATACTCCGAGCCTGACTTAGCCAATTCTTGGTCGTTTATTTTTCCCGTATATCCCAAAATATGCGACAGCGACAAGCTGTATAAATTATATTCGCGCCTTGTCTTATTCGTTATCGCGACTCCCGGCATATTGTCGGATTCCAAATAAAGCGCCATGGCTTTTTCGTATTCAATATTGTCCGCGACAAACATCGGCTGATACGATTCAAGCGAGCCGGGTTTTATTTTTGAAAGAGAATTTAAAATATCTTCGGGATTGAAATTTTCCAAACTTTCGCTCGCTTTTTCAACAACGGTCTGCAATCCGGAATTGTCTTTAGGCAAATCCGCCGGAATAAAATACAATAAAAAATTAGCCGAATTTCTCGCCAGCGGACGATATTTGCGATCGTAAATCACCCCTCTTTTACTTTCAATTCTTTGGATTCTTATCCTGTTTCCTTCAGCCAAATCATGATAATAGCTTCCCTTAACTATCTGCAAAAAAGCCGCGCGGCATAAAATGACGCCGATGAAAAAAATCAAAACTATGTTTATTTTAAAAACTTTATTTATATCAAAATTTTTTCCTATGGTTTCTTTTGATCCCGAAGACTGATCAAGCCAGCAATCCTCCGAGCCTCGGCTTAATTTTCCCAGCTTAACATCGCCTTGTTTTATTGTGAAAGGGTGGCCTTTCTTGAATTGTTTTCTGAATGAAAAATCCATGTTAATATTTTTTTACCAAAAACACGGGCTTAAAACTTCTGCCGAAAAAATAAATTATATAATAAATAATAAAAGCCATCAAAACATTAAGGCATATTTGCTTCGGCATGGAAAACAAAAAATTTTCATCCGCTATTTCCGCCGACGGATTCACAAGAGAAAAAACGGAAATAAAAAAATAAACAGCCAGCCCGCAGGCGGCTGACGCGAACCCGGAAAGGGCTAAAAAAGAATAAACCGAACGGTTGGTGAAAAAATATTTCAAAAGAAAATTCGCTATAATCATTGTCGCGCTCAAGCTGAAAAGATAAGCGCCGAACGGCAGAAAAGAAAAAATTTCCAGCAAGAATCCTATCGCCGCCGCCCATAAAGACGCAAAGCCGAAATTTGAAAAACCCAAAATAAAAATCAAAGCCGCCAAAACCAAATTCAAATCTCCGGCCATTCCGGGCAAGCCGCTGATGAATGAAATTTGGATGATTGCCAAAATAACTATCAATATGATATTCGCGATTATTTTTATTGCCATAAACAAATATTAGCAAAAAACCCTTAAAAAATCCATTCGGCGGCAAACCCTAAAAAAATGGGGCAAGCCTTGTGAGCTTGCCCCATGCGCGCGCGAGCAGGGGTGTACTCAGCGCGCGCGATTTATCCAACGAAAATATGTGAATTTTCGTTGAAAATAATCCAGCTGTCAAGGCAATGTAATGCCTGACAACCGTTATTTTTTATTACACGCGTGATAAGCTCTCCGGGAAACTCCCTTTCAAGCTCATCAGCGTTATATAATTTATCCCCGTAATAATATTCCGGAGATAAATTCACTTTCTCACCGTCATCGGTGAGATTAAAAAAATAAAATCCGCACGCCCCTTGCGGAATTTTAACTTTTTCAATTTCCCGGCTATTCATTTCAATAACCGGAAAATTATTTCTCCTGTAAGAAACAGGAGACAAAAACTCCACAAAAATTTTCATGGTTTGCCTCCTTTTTTTTGTTTTTTATTTTATATCTCCAATCTTTTGCAAATTTAACAACTTATTATACAAACCGCCCCTTTTTTCCGAAAGCTCAAAATGGCTGCCTTGCTCAACGACTTTTCCGTTTTCCAAAACAATTATTTTATCGGCTTTTTTAATCGTGCTTAACCTGTGCGCGATAATAATCACCGTCCTGTCTTTGCTGATTTTTTCCAAAGCTTGCTGAATCAATTTTTCACTGGCCGAATCAAGGCTGGAAGTGGCTTCGTCAAAAATTAAAATTTTCGGATTCGCCAAAACCGCTCTGGCCACTCCGATCCTCTGCCTTTGGCCGCCGGACAATTTGACTCCGCGTTCTCCGACCAAAGTATTATAGCCTTGCTCCATTTTTTCAATAAACTCTTCCGCGTTGGCGATTCTGGCCGCGGCCTTTATTTCCCGCATGCTCGCTTTCGCGTTGGAATAAGAGATATTGTCTTGGACACTGATATTGAATATTTCCACTTCTTGGGGAACGATGGCTAAAAATCTGCGAAAACTGTATATATCATAATCTTTCAAATCCTTGCCGTCAAGCAAAATTTTTCCTTTAACCGGGTCGTAATGCCTATATATCAAGCGCGCGACTGTTGTTTTTCCTCCGCCCGACGGCCCGACCAAAGCCGTGGAGCATCCTGAATTGATTTTAAAATTAGCGTTATCAAGCGCTTTAACCCCGCCGCCTTTGTAAAAAAAATCAACTCCTTTAAATTCAATCCGTCCTTCCAGGCTTTTCGCTTTAAAACCCGAAAGCGGATTCACGATGTCAATATCTTGATTTTCCAATTTGTAAAGCCGGTTTATGGCTTCGCTTGAATCCATGATCCTGTCATACAGCCTTGAAATCCTGAACAGGGAAATCAAAGCTTTTTCCGAAATGGTGATTATAAAAACCAAGCTTCCGATAGTAATGCCGCCGATCCAGACAAGATAAACTCCCAAAAGCAGGATAAAAATCCGTCCGCCTGTTATGACGGAGCTTCGCAAAAAATTATATTTCAGCAATTTGAAAAATTCAAACAAAGCCACTTTTTCAGTATCTTGCTTTATTTTTTTAAATTCAACCGATTCGCGGCTTTCCTGCGAAAAAGATTTGACCGTATTTATGTTGATGATAGCTTGAGCCATTTTTCCGGCGGCTTGCTCATACAAATCATGGCGCAACAAACGCCAAGGAGAAATTTTTTTATTAAGGCTTGAAGTCAATAAAATAAATATCGGCGTAAAAAAGGAAAACGCCAAGCCGAAGCGCCAATCAACGAAAAACAATATCACGGCGGTAAATATCGTCTGGATAATGGTAGGGCCCACATCCCAGAAAAAATTTCCAAGCAAATCAACTATTTTGTCTATGCCACGCTGAATTTTAAAAATTTTATTTCCGGTATTTTCTTTTTCATGGTAGCTCAATCCCAAGCCAACCATTTTCTTATGGGCGTTGACCGACAAATATTTTTCAACATCAACAAGAATTCTGAATAATTTTTTATCCGCTAAATAATCAATCGCGTAAAGCGCCATGTCCGAAACCAAAATCAAGCATGCCAAAATAATTATTTTCTTAATGTGCTCCGGTTTGAAATCGGCGATCAAATCTATGATTCGCTTCAATAAATACGGGCCGATGAATTTTGACAGCTCAAAAATAATCACGAAAACAAGCAAATTCATGATTCGCGAATGGGAAGCTGAAATCAATTTCCACAATCTCAGCCAAAATTGCCTCATATTCAGAGTATTTTTATTCAATTTTAAACCAAGCTCTTTTTCAAGCATATTGCATTTATTTCTTAATCAAATTTTTTCCGACTCTGAATATGTCTCCGGCGCCGATCAGCACTATCACATCGTTTTCGCGCGCGTGTTCGCGCAAATATTTTTCGCATTGCTCCAAAGACGGAATATAAGAAACTTTTTGCGGTTTTTTTGTTTTTTTGTTGTCCCGCGTTATCGCCTCAACCAAATCTTCTCCGCTCACTCCGCCTTGTTTTTCGCGCGCCGATCCGTATATGCTCATGACAATCAGTTCGTCAATACCGCTGAAACTCCTAACAAACTCTTTAAACAAAGCTTTCGTGCGGGTAAAAGTATGCGGATGAAAAACCGCGATCAATTTTCTGTCTCCGTATTTTTGCCTGATAGCGCCGACAACGGCTTTTATTTCCGTGGGATGATGCGCGTAATCGTCAATTATTTCCGCGCCTTTGAATTGGCCCAAAATCTGCATCCTTCTTTCCGCGCCTTTGAATTGGCCGAGGTGTTTTTTTATTTTTGAAACATCTATTTTTAATTCGCGGCAAGCCGCTATTACGGCCAAAGCGTTATAAATGTTATGATTGCCAGCCAGCCGAATGGAAAAATCCCAAACTTCATTTTCAATCCGCGACTTCACCTTAAAATATTGCCGTCCGCCTTCAGCTCTAATGCCATAAGCCGCGTAATCGGCCGCGCGGCCGACGGAGTAAGTTATAATTCTGCCGCCACAATCCGCTTTCGCGATTTTTCTGACAGCGGAATCGTCAAAATTAGCGATCAAAAATCCTTTTGGCGGAATCTTTTTTACAAATTCGGCGAAAACATTTTCATAGCTTTTTTTTGTTTTGAAAAAATCCGGATGATCATAATCTATATTATTAAGCAAAACAGCTTTCGGCATATAATATTTTAATTTGTTTTGATATTCATCAGCCTCAACGGCCAAATAATCGGATTTTCCAACAAGAGAACAGCCGGCGAATTGCGGCACCCGCGCGCCAACCATAACGCTCGGATCAATGCCCGACATTTTCATAACATACCCGAGCCAAGCGGTTGTGGTTGTTTTGCCGTGCGATCCGACGACGGCAATGCCGTATTTTTTGTTGAAAATTTCTCCCAGAATTTCGGCGTAAGATAAAATTTTTATTTTTCCCTTCAAAGCAGCGGCCACTTCAACATTGGTTTCAGCGTTGTACGCGGTTGAATAAATTATCAGATCGGCGTTTTCGGGAATATTTTCAGAATCAAATTTCTCAATGACTTTTACGCCGGCTATAGACAAAACAGAATCGGTCATATACTTTTCCGGCCCGTCCGAACCGCTTATTTCAATATTTCTCGCGGCCAAATACTGCGCCAGCATTGTCATGCCCACACCTTTCACGCCTATCATGTAGACTTTTTTCACTTTGTTCAAATTCATAAAATAAATTCCATGGCCTGTTTTAATATTTTTTCTTCATCCAAAATTTTCGCTTCCCTGTTCCTCACAACTATTTTTCCATTTATAATAACATTTTCCACATCGCTTCCGTTGGCGCAATAAACAAGATGGGAATACGGATCGTAAATCGGCGTCAAATGCGGCTTGTCTAAATTTACAGTGATTATATCGGCTTGTTTGCCGATTTCCAGCGATCCGATTTTATTTTCAAGCCCAAGAGCTTTTGCTCCGTTTATTGTCGCCATTTGGACAACTTGCCACGCGCTCGCGGCGGTAGGATCCATTTCGCTTATTTTATGAAGCAAGGCGCAAGCGCGCATATCGGAAAATAAATCCAAAGTGTTATTGCTGGCGGCGCCGTCAGTTCCCAAACTGATTGTAATATTTTTCATTTTAGACAAAGGCATAATGCCGGACGCTAATTTCATATTGCTGATCGGGCAATGGCTGATTTTCACTCCCCTGTTTTGATAAATTTCAATGTCATTATCATCAAGCCAGACGCTGTGCGCGGCGATTACATTATTTCCCAAAAAACCGATTGAGTCTAAATACGCGGCAGGAGATTTGCAATGCTGTTTTTTACAATTTTCTGTTTCTTTTTTTGTTTCTCCGGCATGAATATGAAGCAATAAATTGTATTTTTCCGCTTCTTGTTTCGCTTTTATCAAAATATTTTTATCGCAAGTATAAATTGAATGCGGAGCCAAGGCGATATTTATCAATTCATCATGTTTAAATTTTTCAGCCAGCCTTATTGTTTTATCAATCGCTTCTTCCGGAGATTTGCAGTCCGGCGTTGGAAAATTTAAAATTCCCTCGCCTATTACAGCCCGCATTCCGATTTTTTTCGCTATTTCCGCGGTAATTTCTTCAAAAAAATACATGTCATTAAAGCAAGTTGTTCCGGATTTTAGCATTTCAAGGCATGCCAATTCGCTTGCCCGCCTTACAAATTCTTCATTGACATACTTGGCTTCGGCCGGCCAGATATGCTTTTCCAGCCATTCTTGCAGAGGCAGATCATCGGCAAGTCCGCGAAAATAAACCATGGCCGCGTGGGTGTGGGTGTTAATCAGACCAGGCATTACAATGCTGTTTCCGGCGTCAATAATTTTCCCGGCATTATAATTTTTTATTTCATCGCCAGCGCCTGCGGCAATAATTTTATTTCCAGCCACGGCGACAAAACCGTCTTTAATGACAGACAAATTTTCATCCATTGTCAGAATGTATTTTCCTTTGATTATCAAATCGCGCATAATTTGTCTGTCATTGCGAGCGACTGAAAGGAGCGAAGCCTGCCTCGCGTTGCGACGCAAGGCGGGCAATCTAACGGATAATTAATTAAGCCAATAGTTCGTGAGATTGCTTCGTCGGGACTCCTCGCAATGACAATTAGTTTTTATTTTAACAAATTTTTAATTATTTTCGCCATAGATTGATTGGCTCCTTTTTTCATGGCTCCCGCCATATTCGCCGATAAACCCGCCAGCGCTTCTTTATCGGCCAGTAAATCTTTTATCAAGGCGGCAAAATTTTCCGGCGTCAGATTTTTTTGTTCCAAGACAATGGCGGCATTTTTATTTTTAAAAAATTCCGCGTTTTCTTCCTGATGCGAATTCGGCATGGGGATTATCACGCATGGCTTGCCCAAATAGGACAGCTCGGAAAGCATGCCGATGCCGGCGCGCGTTATAACCAAATCGGCGGCATTCATAATTTCGGCCATTTTTTCCACGCCCAAAAATTCATATCGTTCATAATTTCCGCTTTTCACCTCCGTGTTTCCGCCTTTATTCTTCCCTGTTATATGCGCCACGCGGCAAAACTTCGCCAATTCGCTTATACTATTTTCCACTAACTTATTGATCGCCGCAGACCCTGTTCCTCCGCCCAAAATCAATACTGCTGGAAAATCTTTGTTTATGCTTTGCGTTTTCAAACTCCGCCTTACCGGATTTCCGATCCACACGGCTTTTTTACCGTAATCTTTAAGGGAGCTTTCAAACACAACAGTCACGGCTTTGGCGAACGGCGCCATCAGCTTATTGGCCAGTCCGGCCGCGACATCCTGTTGATGAATTAAAATCGGAACACGCAATATCCATGCCGCCCAAATCGCCGGAACGCTCACAAAACTGCCGGCGCTCATAGCCAAATCCGGCCGTGATTTCAGCATGATAAATAACGCCTGCCAAAAAGCTATTTTAATTTTAAAAATATCAAAAAAATTTTTAAAAGAAAAATAACGGCGCAACTTTCCGCCGCTTATAGCCATAAATTTAATTCCGGCGCGCTCTACCATCTCTCGCTCCGGCCCGAATTTCGTTCCCAGCCACAAAAATTCAAAATTGCCGCAAATTTTAAGCTCTTCAGCCGTGGCCAACAGCGGCGACACCGATCCGCCTGTTCCTCCGCCGGTTAACAAAATTTTATCCGCCTCGACTCGCCGAGGCGGACGAGACGGGTATTTTTTATTTTTTAAATTCATATGGCAAACTCAAAAATTTTTACTTCATTTTTCAGCACATAATTTAATTCTGCCGCTTCCACTTCCAAATCAAAATGCGACTGCAAATTAAGCCAAAATTGCGGCGAAACATTAAAATATTTCCCCAAACGAAGAGCTGTATCCGCGGAAACAGATCGCGCGCAATGAACAATTTCATTGATTCTGCGCGGAGCGACGCCGATATCTTTTGCTAAACGATATTGGCTGATTTTAAAAGGAACTAAAAATTCTTCTCTTAAAATTTCTCCGGGATGGATCGGTTTAATTTTTTTAGCCATACAATTTATGATAATTATAAATGATAATCAATGATTTCCACTTCATAAGCGTCTTGTTGCCGCCATTTAAAACAAATACGCCATTGATCATTGACGCGAATGCTATGCTGATCTTTTCTTTCGCCTTTTAATTTTTTTAAACAATTCGCGGGCGGTATTTTCAAATCGCTTATTGAATTCGCGGCGTTAATCATCCAAAGTTTGCGCATAGCCGTTCTTTGAATTACTGATGGCAATTTAAGCGAATATTCTCTATTGAATATTTTTTGAGTTTCTTTGCAGCCGAAACTTTTTATCATACGCATTATTATATTAACGCATTGAGATAATACTGTCAAGCGTTAATAATTTTTAAATTCTTTCTTGCCTTGTCTGCTTGCTGATATTCACCAATATACCCAAAGACGCCAAGACAGCGAGCATGGCCGAGCCGCCATAGCTTACCATAGGCAAAGGCACGCCGGTCATCGGCATTATGTTAACCATTCCGCCGATATTTATCAATGCTTGCGCCACGATGCAACTTGAAATCCCGACCGCCAAAATTTTTCCGAAATCGTCAGAAGAATTCTTGGCGATCATAACTCCGCGATAAAACAAAGCCAAATACAGCAAGATTAAGCCTGTTGAAAAAATAAAACCGGTTTCTTCGCTGATGATGGGAAAAATTGAATCGTTTTGCGCTTCGGGCAAATACAAAAATTTCTGCCGGGAAGCGCCAAATCCCCGCCCCCAAACCCCCCCCGACCCGATTGCTATCAAAGATTGATTGATTTGATAACAATACTCCTTGGGCGAATATGACGGATCAAGCATGCACTTAAACCGATTAGCCTGATAAGGATAAATATTTATCATAATTATCAAAGCCGCCAGCCCGAGCAATATCAAACCGGCCACATGCTTCAATTTCCCTCCGCCGATAAAATAAACAACCAAAGAAGACAAAGCGATAATGGTTAAAGTTCCCATATCCGGCTGAAGTATCATCAGCAAAGCGATCAATCCCAGAATAACCACAAACGGCCCTATGCCCTGCGAAATTTCGGCTAATTTATTTTTTCTCCCCTCAAGCCAAGCGGCTAAATAAATCAAAAAAGTAATTTTAACAAACTCCGAAGGCTGAAGAGAAAATCCGAAAATATTTATCCAGCTTCTTGATGTTCCCCAATCGCCGGCCAATCCCGGAATAAAAACCAAAAGCAACATCAATACCGAAAAAGCAAGCATTCCCAAAGCATATCTCCGCCAAATATGATAGTCAATTCTGGAAAAAACCCAAGCCGCGGCCAAACCCAAAACAAGGCCGAGAATTTGATGCTTGAAAAAATGATAGCTGTCCCCGAAAGCGTTATACGCGATAACGGAAGAAGAGCTGGAAAGCATCGCGAGCCCGAAAATCAATATGGCTCCGGCTATGAAAATAAGCGGCCTATCCGATTCATGGCCGCCTTTATAATTAACTAATTTATTAAACCAGCCAATAATTGAACTCATGATAATTAAATTATATCTTTTACATCGTCTTATCCAGCAAAAACACAATCAACCCGATCGCCGCGCTTACTCCGGCAATAACCCAAAAACGCATGACTATTTTAGGCTCCGGCCAGCCGATGGCTTCAAAATGATGGTGAATCGGAGAAGAAATGAATATTTTTTTTCCTCTGATTTTTTTTGACAGTTGCTGGATGATCACCGAGAAAGATTCCGCGGCGAAAACAAAACCGATAATCGGCAATATCAAAGCCGAATTGGTAAGCATGGCGATCACGCCCAAAGTTATGCCCAAGCTCATGGCTCCGGTATCGCCCATGTAAAATCTTGCCGGATTGATGTTAAACCACAAAAAAGCCAGCAAAGCTCCGACAATGACCCCGCAAAAAGCCGCCAAGTCATATTTTCCCATTGAGAAAGATATGACGCCGAAAGCCGCGAAGCACAAAAGCAAAACTCCTCCGGCCAAACCGTCAAGCCCGTCGGTTTCATTAACTGAAAAAGCCGTTGCTGTCAAAACAAAAACAAAAATCAGCATATACGGCCAGCCGATTTGGTAATCGCCAAAAAATGGAACATGAAAAATATCCCAACCTAATTTGAAATAAAACCATAAAGCCCCGAAGCATGCTATCATCGCGTAAATAAGCAAACGATGTTTGACTTTCAATCCTCCGCCGCGCGAAACTCCCTTGCCTCTTACATCAAGCCAATCGTCAAATAAGCCGACAAGCGCGGTGGCGACCAAAGCTCCCAGCGGCAAAACAGTTTCTTTGCGGGATAAAAAATTAAGATGATTAAAAATGTCGGAGGAAAAAATTTTCGGCAAGAAATAAAAAACAGCGGCTATTATCAAAACCGTAACCCATATTAAAATTCCGCCCATCGTAGGCGTGCCGTCTTTATGCGCGTGCAATTTGGTATAAACCGGCGTTGAACCGTTTGATCTGATTTTTTTTCCCAAATTGTATTTATACAAATAATGCGTAAGCAATGGCGTCCAAAAAATAGCGAAAATAAACGCCAGCGCCGTTAAAAACAAAATTTTTATCACATAAAAATCAAACATATCTTTATCTGAAATTGACTAAATATATGGCAATGGTTCCGGCGATCAGAAATAAATTGGCCAATATTGAAAAGCCGAATAACAAATGAATTAAAAATTTATTGCTCCTGAAAATATTTAAAAGCAAAATAAAATTTATCACTATAAACGACAAGCCGAGAGTCGGAATAATATATATATCCCTCGCCGCGCCGATTAAATTCACGCCCAAATTCACATTATAATGCAAAACAACGAGATTTTGGCTCACATTATTATTGATATATAACGCCAAGAGCCAATTTACAATATTCAAAAAAAACAAAGACGCCAAATATATCCTTACAAACACGAATCTCAACAGCTGAAAAACAGCCTGCGCCAGCCTTTCCCGGCTCAAATACAGATAATTTAATATTTTACTGCTGCCGATATCCATGAATTCAATTTAACATATTTCTGATAAAAAACAAATACAGTCTCCGCGGCTATGCTTTATTTATAATTTTATGCTATAATAATTACATGCTGTCAAATCAACAATTGAAAAAAATATTGGAAAAATCGGATATTATTCCGGCGCAAGAATTTGAAAAATTTTCCAAAGAAGCGGAAAAATGCGGAAAAACTTTGGAAAATTATTTAATTGAAAAAAAAATAACAACCGCCGATTGTCTTTATGAAAACGCCGCGAGCTATTTCAAAGTGCCTTTTATCAATTTGAAAGACCAAAATATAAGAAAAGATGTTTTATTCAGCATCCCCGAACCTATCGCCTCAACGCATAAAGTTATCGCTTTTGATTCAAACGATAAAGAAATAAAAATTGCCACTCTGAATCCCGAAGACATGGAAATTTTTGAATTTATAGGGAAAAAAACCAATTTAAAGCCCGTCATTTATCTGACCGCTCCGGAAAATCTTAAAGAAGCCATTAAACAATACCACAAAAGCTTGAAAGCCGAATTCAAGGATTTTGAAGAAAATAACATTAACTCCGGAGATGAAAATCTCAAAAAATTAGCTGAAAACCTGCCCATTGTCCGAATTGTTGACACGCTTTTGGAATACGCGATTTTTGAAGGCGCGAGCGATATCCATATAGAGCCGGAAGAAAAAGATGTCATAGCGCGCTACCGCATTGACGGAATTTTAAGGACCGTAATGACATTGCCAAAAAATGTCCAACCCGGAATTATCGCGAGAATAAAAATATTGGCGAATTTGAAAATTGACGAACATCGCCTTCCGCAAGACGGCCGGTTTAAAATAAGCTCCAAAGAATACAAAGTTTCTTTCAGAGTTTCAATTATTCCGACTTTTGACGGAGAAAAAATCGTCATGCGATTGCTTAGCGAAAAAGCGCAAGCCTTAAGCCTTGAACAGCTTGGGCTTCAGCCTTCGGCCCTTGAATCAATCAAAAGAAATATCTCCAAGCCCCATGGAATGATTTTGGTAACCGGCCCCACAGGCTCGGGAAAAACAACAACGCTTTACACGATGATGAATATTTTAAACACTCCGGAAGTGAACATCGTGACTATTGAAGATCCGATTGAATACAGAATGCCCCGCGTCAACCAATCGCAAGTAAATCCGAAAATCGGCTATTCGTTCGCGGCCGGATTAAGAGCTTTCTTAAGGCAAGACCCCAATATCATCATGGTCGGGGAAATTCGCGACCAGGAAACAGCGGAAATAGCGATTCACGCCGCTATGACCGGGCATTTGGTTTTATCAACTTTGCATACCAACGACGCCATCACATCGCTACCCCGCCTTTCGGACATGGGAGTGCCAGCGTTTTTGGTGGCGTCAACGACAAATATCATAATAGCTCAAAGGCTTGTGAGAAAAATATGCCCGAATTGCATTCAGAGCTACAAATTGGACAAACAGACAATCAACGAATTAAAAAAACAAATTGACCTTGAAAATATCATGCGGACGCTGGAAGAGAAAAAAATAATCGCCAATGCCAAACAAGGCATAGAATCTCTGCTGTTTTACAGGGGGAAAGGATGCAAACAATGCTCAAGCTCCGGCTACAAAGGAAGAATGGGAATCTATGAAGTTTTGGAAATCACCAAAGAAATGTCCGAGCTGATACTGAAAAAAGCTTCTCTATCAGACCTTAAAAAGCAATCGGAAAAACAAAATATGCTCACGATAGTTGAAGACGGATTCATCAAGGCCAAAAACGGCATTACAACAATTGAAGAAATAATGAGAGTCACAAAAGAATAATTTTATGCCGATAAATTTCCCCCAAAAAAACGAACAGCCGGATCAAGCCGGGCAAAAAACGGAATCGCCGGAAAAAATCAATTCCATTAAAAACGCCATTGACAGAATAAACATTTTTTTGGAAAAATTTTCTCCTATTCCGATTTCCGAAAAATTATTTTTTGTCCAGCATTTAGGGATAATGCTCAAAGCCGGAATTTCTTTGTCAACCGCTCTGAAAACTTTATCAAAGCAGACAAGCAATAAAAAATTCTCAAAAATAATAACCGGAATTTCAAAAAATGTTGAAAAAGGGGTGAGCTTCACCGAGAGCCTCAAGCCTTATGAAAAAATTTTCGGCCAGCTTTTTATCAATATGATAGAATCCGGCGAAATTTCCGGAAAATTGGAAGAAGTGCTGAAAAGGCTGTATATACAATTCAAAAAAAACCATGAAATTGTTTCAAAAGTAAGAGGGGCGCTCACTTATCCGATTGTCATTTTGACAGCCATGGCTGGCATCGGAATATTCATGATGATATCGGTAATTCCGAAAATCACCTCCATGTTCAAAGATTTTGACGCCGAACTGCCTTTGGCCACGAAACTGCTCATCAAATTATCGGACAGTTTGATAGCCAACGGACTGCTTTATCTGGCGGGATTTATTGTTTTCATAATTATTATAATAAAATTGATCAAAACAACAAAAGGAAAATATATTTTTGACGGGCTTATTTTAAAAACGCCGATTTTTTCCGCCATAGTCAAAAAAATAAATCTCGCCCGTTTCGCGCGGACTATCAGCTCTCTTTTAAAAACAGACATCATGTTAGTCAAGAGCTTTCAAATAACCGCCAATATCCTCGGCAACTCGCATTACAAGGAAGCTTTGAACCAAATGGGAGATAAAATAAAAAAAGGAGGCACCATCAATGAAGTTATCGCGAACCATGAAAAATTATTTCCGCCGGTTGTGGCGCAAATGATTTCAATAGGAGAAGACACCGGCGAGCTTGATTATATACTTGAAGAGCTGGCCGAATTTTACGAAGGTGAAATAGACCAAACCATGAATAACCTGCCTTCAATCATTGAGCCTATTTTAATATTGTTTTTGGGATTGATTGTGGGCGGAATGGCCGTGGCGGTGATTATGCCGATGTATTCTTTAACTTCAGCCATATGATTTTTCATAAAAACAACCGCGGGAGCATGCTGATTGATGTGATTGTCGCGCTCGGAATTATCGCTCTCATGTCAACACTGGCCATACCTTACATAAAAAAATACCAGCCGAATTTAAAATTGAACGCGGACGCGCGCAATCTGGCGTCGGATTTAAGATACGCCCAGCAGTTAACGATAACGGAACAAAAAATCCATATAACAAGCTTTGACTTGATAAATAACAAATATGACATTTTAAAAATTGACGCCGCCACCACTACGGTAAAAACGGTTTTTTTTGATCCGGAAGTGAGCTTCAAGCAAATTACGGGGCTGGCGAACGATCAAGCCGTTTTTAATTTTTACGGCGGCGTAAGCCAGTCCGGGCAAATAATTTTAACCAATATCAACAACATTGACGCCGTGATCAACATAAAACCGTCCGGATATATTCAATTAACCGAATAAAAATGAATTTCAAATATATTAAAAAACTTTATTGCCAAAAAGGCATAATGCTGATTGAAATCATGGTGTCTTTTACAATATTGGTAATCGCTTTCATCGCTTTGATGCAAGTTTATCCTTTCAGCGCGGCCATCAACAAATCAGCCGAAAACGCCACTAAAGCTTCTTACGCCGCCCAAATGAAAATTGAAGAGCTTAATTCTCTCGGTTATGATAATATCGGCGTCGGCGTCGTAGAAGACAAACATCGCTTATCGGATGATTCTTCAAATTATTTATATTTTTTTCAAAGGCAAACTTCAGTGGATTATGTTGACGGTAATTTGCAAAACAGCGCTTCAAACACCGGACTGAAAAAAATCACCGTCACGGTTTATTACACGGCCGACCTGTTGAAAACCGAGAAATCTTACGCTACTTATTCTTTAATATCCCGCTGGTGATATGAAACAAAAAAAACTATCCGCCAAAAACTCCGATCCAAAGGGATTTACCCTGCTGGAAATAATCGTCAGCTTATCGCTTTTCGTAATTATCGTCATTTTAGTCAATGAAATTTACGCGGCTTCTCAACGATCTTACGATCAAAATTCCGGCCAAGGAGAATTGTCGCAAAATGTCAGAGTGTCTTTTGACCGGATGTCCAGAGAATTAAGGCAATCAAACAGCATTATCACGGCTTTGCCCGCGTCAAAGGATGATCCGTCAAACCCTCCGGCCGAACAGCTTTTTTTTCAAGACGGCCACGATGCCGATCTTATCACTTATATCCGCTATTATCTTAACGGTTCCGACTTGATGAGGCAGAGCAAAGCGTATTATTTTGACACCGATCCTTCAACTTATGTCGCTTACAACAGCCTTGACTATGGAGGCTACCCGCCGAACGAATTGGTTATTGATGACAGAATAATCGGGGAATATTTCAACGGCATAAAATTTTGGGGTTCAAACGGAGTTATCAACATGGAATTGAATTTGCTAAAAAACCAAAATTCGCTCAATATTGAAACTTTAATTTACAGCCGAAACCGCTAAATTATGGCGATAATAAATAATTTCAAAAAAAACAAAGGCATAGCGCTGATTTTAACGATACTGATAATGAACATGATTTTATTTTTGTCATTATATATTTTAACTTCTTCTCTTACGGAAAGCCGGATCGCCAAAAGCCAATCAATCGGCGCCAAAACTTATTATTTGTCCGAAGCCGGCGCGCAAGACATGATTTGGAAATTAAAAAACGACCCGGCTTACAAAACAAATTTTGAAACAAACCCCGCATGGACAGCCAATTTTACCAGAACCGACCCTTTCGGCGCCAACAGCGGCAGCTATACCGCCAGCATAGTTAATTCAAGTTTAGCGCACGGCGAAATAACCGCCTCCAGTTCAATCGCCATCGGCGGCGGCAAATACAGCCGAAGAGTGATAAAAACTAAAATTTATAAAGCCATCGGCAATTCTTTGCTGGGCGATATCGCCGGCTACGGAGATCATGACATTGAAATTTCCAACAGCGCTCTCAACATTTACAATGGAGGCATTCATGCCAATCATGATTTTAAAGCCAAACAAAACAGCGCGGCTTACATTGAAAAAAATTTATCGGTCGTACACGATTACTCCGAAGACATAAGCTCCACTATCACCGTCGGCGGCAATATTTATTCGCAAGACAATCCTCCGGCTCCCGATGCCATAGATATGCCGGCGATTGATTTTGATTCTCATCAGCCGACTTCTTATAAAAACAAAGCCGACATAATTTATGACGATGATGATTTTGAAGATTTGATGAGAAACAACCAAACCCTGATATTGAACGATGATATTACATATATAGACAAAGATGTGAGATTAAGAGGCGGGCAGAATTTAATAATCAACGGCTTACTTGTGATTGAACACGATTTGGAAGTCGGCAAAGACAGATGCTGGGAGTCGCGTTGCGGCAACAGCTCAATCACTGTGAACAACACTCCGGGCAAAGCCTCCGGCATTTTGGTAAAACATAAAATTGAATTTAAAGAATGGACCGGCGATGTGAACGCCAGCGGATTGATTTACGCCAGCCAAGACATAAAAATAGACGGATTGCCGTCCGGCTATAATTTTAATGTTTCCGGAGCCTTGATCGGCGGGCATGATTTAGACATTAACAGTTCCGCTCGGGCGATAAATATCACCAAAAATGACGACACCTTCGTCGGCGTTATCGGATCCGCCGAATTTTCACCCATCATCATGGTTGAACACTGGGAAGAAGAATATTAAAATTTTTCATATTATGCTATAATTCACAATATGCTATTAACCAACAATTCAAATTATCCAGTGGGTTTGGATATTTCGGATTTGTCTTTAAAGCTTGTCCAGCTTGGCAAAAACGGGAATAAAATAAAAATTCAGGCAGTAAGCAGATTGGATCTCGCGCCGGGCGTTATAGCGAACGGCGAAATAAAAAATAAAACAGAACTTGTCAAATCCATCAAAAAAATAATATCCGATCCGATATACGGAAAAATCAGCTCGGAAGAAGTCGTTGCCTGCCTTCCGGAATCAAAAACTTTCATCAAGCTGATTGAGATACAAAAAACCCCCAATAATTTAAACGACATAATATGCCACGAAATTGAAAAGCATGTGCCGATGTCCGTTGAGGAAATTTATTACGACTGGCAGATTATTGAAGCTGTCGGGGATAAATATTCCGTTCTGATCGGAGCCGCGCCTAAAAATATAGTCAACCAATACACTGAAATTCTCGGCGAAGCGAAATTATATCCGGTAGCGCTTGAAATAGAGCCTGTTCCGATATGCCGATGCCTGCTTAAGCAGGAAATAAAAGGCAACTTCGGCATTATAGATATCGGAGCGAAACACACTTGCATGATATTTTATTCGGGCAATACCATACTTTTCACCGTGAGCATGCCGGTTTCGGGAGAAGAGATAACTTCAAAAATAATGCAAGCTCTGAATATGCCGAAAAATCAAGCTGAAAAAGCGAAAATCATCTGCGGATTGGATGAAAGCAAGGCCGACGGAGTAATTAAAAAAATATTGGCCGACACGATAGAAAATTTGGTTGAAAAAATAAAAGAAGCGCTTGATTTTTATGAAAACTATTTCGGCTCGCGCGGCAAATTGGACAAAATTTTGCTGTGCGGAGGCGGATCCAACATACCCGATCTCGGAAAAATAATCAGTGAAAAAATTTCCATTAAAACAACCGCGTCGGATGTTTTGGCCAATCTTTCGGAGCCGAAAAACAAATTTGACGAAGCTCTGAAGCAAAAAACCAATTCGTCTTTCGCTACGGCCGTGGGGCTGGCTTTGAGGGGAATATTCATAGATGAATTATAAATTTATGCTTTCGCTAAACCTTATTTCGGATGAATTGAAAAATGAAATAAAATTGCGCCGGCTTTACTTATTCATTAAAAAAATCGGCTTGGTTTTGATTACCATAGCCATTTTCACCGCGACTATCTTGTTAACCGCGAAAATCATATTGCAAATAAAATTCAACGATACCGTCAATCAAATGACTTTAGTCACCAAGAACAACCAAGGCTACAACAACAAAGTGAGGGTCATAAACGGAAAAATAAATTTTGCGGAAAAAGTGCAAAATGATTTCGTGCCATGGTCAAACGCCCTTAAAATAATCTCCGAAATAACGCCTATCGGAATCAATTTGAATTACCTTAAAATCAATCTCGGAGAACAATCCGTGAAAATCAAAGGCAAAGCCGGCTTGCGCGAAAATTTGCTTGATTTCAAGCAAAATATGGAAAACTCGGAAATTTTCAAAGACATTGATTTTCCGATTAAAAATATCCTAGAAAAAGAAAACATAGATTTTGAAATAAATTCAAAAATAAATTATGAACGGCTATAAATACTTCCAATTAAACCTCAAGAATAAAATCATCGCGAGTTTCGCGTGCTTTCTGGCGGTAATTTCGGTTTTAGCCTGCCTCATCGTCGTTCCGACAATCAAAGAAATCAAATCAATGGGCGAATCAATAGAAGCTCAAAGGGAAGACTTGGAAAGAAAATACATCAAAGGCCAAAGCTTGAGAAAATTAACCGATAATTTAAGCGAAATAGAGCCAAGGCTTAAATTGCTTGACCAAATTTTTATAAACAAAAACAGGGAGCTTGAATTCATCACCAGCCTTGAAAACGAAGCGAATAAAAATCGCGTAAGCCAAAAAATAAATTTAAGCGCGCCTGAAAAAATTGAAAATCAGAATTTTCAAAAAACAGGAATCAAAATCTTTACAAAAGGAAAATTCTCCGAACAGCTGGGGTACCTGTCCGGCATTGAAAAATTAAGCTACTACATAAACGCCAAAATCCTTGAACTGTCGCATTCGGCCGCGGAGGCTGGCGAAGATAAAAGCCAAAGCGGCGATTTGAATATGTCTATTGAAGGAGACGCTTATTGGAATTAAATTTATGGCCATTGCTAAAATAAAATTAACCAGAAAAAAATTATCAAGCCTCGCGGCGGCCGTGATTATTTCGGCGGCTTCGGCTATTTTAATTTTCATTTCGCTGTTTCTTTACAAAAATTTTTATCAGACGATAACGCAAACAAAAGAAATTTTAATCCTCAAAGAAAAAGTCGCCGTAGACATGGTGGATATGGAAAAATTCAATATGATAATAAAAAAATTGGAGGAAAAAACCAAGCCCGGCGAATTTCAAAACATTATCAGCCCTTTTCGCTAAAGGACTGGCGCCATTTTTCTTAATCTTTCAACTATCGCCGGCAAAATATCAAGCGCGGCTTTTATTTCCGCTCGTGTATTGTTTTTGCCGAAAGTGAACCTTATCGCGCCGTGAGCCGCTTCATCTCTCAAGCCTATCGCTTTCAGGGTCGGAGAAGTTTTAAGATCCGACGAGGCGCAAGCCGAACCTGTTGAAACCGCGATTGATTCCAAGCCCAAGGCCATAAGTATTGCTTCTCCCTCGGCGCCGATAAACGATATATTGGCATGAGACGGAACGGAATTTTTCATATCCGTGTTAACAATGATTTCAGGCACAAGTTTTTTAATTTCCGAAATAAATTCGTTTCTCAATTTTAAAATTTTCTTGTTATTTTTCTCCTTGTCTTTCGCGCAAATTTTTACAGCGCTTCCCATGCCGGCTATGCCCGGAACATTGAGCGTCCCGCTTCTTAAATTTTTTTCATGATGCCCGCCGAGCTGCATGGCCGCCATCGGAGTTCCCCGCTTCGCGAACAGCGCGCCGATTCCTTTCGGACCGTAAATTTTATGGCCCGACATTGAAAGCAAATCAACTCCGAGTTTTTTAACATCGCAATTCAAAAAATTAACAGCCTGAACCGCGTCCGTATGAAAATATATTTTATTATTTTCAGTTCTGTTCCTATTTATTTTCTCAATTATTTTTCCGATTTCCGCGATCGGCTGAATACTGCCGATTTCTGAATTCACATACATGATTGAAACAAAAACAGTATTGCCTTTCACGGCCTTTTCAAAAACTTCCGGATCAACCGCTCCATTTTCCCCGACCGGCAAATAATCAACTTCAACACCTTCGGATTCAAGCTTTCGAAAAGGCTCTGAAACGGCCGGATGCTCTATGGCCGAAGTTATAACATGCAATTTCTCCGTTTTATATTTTTTCTTCAAAGCTCCGACAACTCCCAAAACAGCCAAATTGTCGGATTCGGTGGCGCCTGAAGTAAAAATTATTTCATCGGGCAGGCAATTTAAAAATTCAGCCGTATTTTTTCTCGCCTCGTCCACGGCGGAAAAAGCCGATTGCCCGAAATGATGCAGAGAAGAAGCGTTGCCGTAATTTTTAGTGAAATACGGCAACATGGATTTTAAAACATCCTTGCCAACCGGCGTGGAAGCGCTATGGTCAAAATATATTGATTTATTATTTTTCAGCTTCATAATTTATTCCGCTTTTACACGGCTATCACTTTTTTCACTTGTTTTATTTTCTTCTTTATTTCCGCTTCAATCCCCTGCTTCAATGTTATGGATGCCATCGGACAATGCGCGCATTGGCCGATAAGGCTCACTTTTAAAATGCCGGATTTTTCATCAAAACCGATGAAATTCACATCTCCGCCGTCCATTCGCAAAGAAGGGCGGATTTGATCCAAAATTTCTTTTATCTTATCATCAACGCTTTTTTTCGGCATATTTTATTTATTATTATATTTTTTATATTTTTCAATAGCTTGGCGCAAAGCTTCAATCCCCAGCATTGAGCAATGGATTTTCATTTCCGGCAAGCCGCCCAAATCTTTGACTATGTCGTCTTTCTTGATTTTCAAAGCGTCTTCCAGCGCCATGCCTTTGGCCCGCCCGGTCAAAGCCGACGAAACGGCTATGGCCGCGGCGCAACCCAAAGTTTCAAATTTAATATCTTTGATTATTTTCCCGCCTTTTTTATCAACGGCGATTTTTAAATATATTTTCATTATATCGCCGCAAGACGGATTTCCAACCTGCCCGACAGCATCCGCATTCTTGATGCTTCCTTGATTGCGCGGATTTTTAAAATGTTCAATAACTTTTTTTGAATATTGCATAATATTAAATTTAATATATCTTTACCGTCATGCCTACTTCCGCCCAATCGTAAATTAATTTTGCCGGACCGACGCCCAATCTGACGCAACCATGCGAAACCGGCGTACCCAAATGATTTTCTCCTTCGCGATAGCCGTTCGGCCAAATCGGCAATTCATGAATTCCGAATTTCCCCGAGCCAAGCCCGACCCAATAAGGCATCCATAATCCGTAAGGCGACCAAGCTTTTATGTTTTTATTCAATACTTTAAATGTTCCTTTGGGAGTCGTGTTGCTTTTGCCGCTGGAAACCGGAAAAATTCCCATCCTTACTCCTGACAAAAAATAACTCAATTCCTGTTTCACGGTGTTTATTTCTATTTTTTTGATCAATTTTATTTTATCGGATTTTGTCGGATCATATCCGTCTTTTATTTCTTCGCCGTCATTATATCCGTCGCCGTCGGTGTCGGGATTATCCAAGTTGGAATGAAAATTCAATTCCATTCTATCAGACAATCCGTCGCCGTCAGTGTCATTGTTTTCCAATCTCGCTTTTTTCGCGTTGCGCGGAGAAAAACCGCTGTTCAGCTCCAGCCAATCGTTATATCCGTCGCCATCGGTGTCGGGATTATTCGGATCGGTATGATAAATTTTAATTTCATCTTCATCGGGAACGCCATCAAAATCGCTATCCATTAAACTGCCGGCGTTAGCAAACAAAGGAATAGATGATAAAATAATCAATAATAAAAACTTTTTCATAGCTTGAACCTCTAAATTAGCCCGAGATGGTTTCAAAACTGTTTCGTAACGAAATTTAGATATTTTTTGCCAAAATTAGGAAAGCAAGCAAAATGATTGAGCCGTAGCAGTGGCTACGGTGAAAATCATTTTGCGCGGCTTGACGAAATTTCGGCAAAAAATAGCAAATTGCAGTAGAAACAGTTTTGAAACCATCTCTCCATATCATCATAATATCACGCGCAATTTTAATGTCAAACTTGCCTGTCGGCGAATTGACATTTCGCGTTCGGGGGGGGTATAATCAAGATCAAGATTTAAGCTTTGGCAAATCAAGGAGGTGAGGAAAATTAGGAAAGATAAGTCGCGCGGATTACCTGCTTAAAATTGCTTGAGAAATAAATCTTGAGCTATGCGAATTGTCTTGTTTGTCGGGGTTGAATATTAAATGAGTTTTTTTAATGTTCTTTTGAAAACAACTTTTTTGCAGAGGAGGTTTGAGATGTTAAGAAAAAATCTTTTAACGCTTGTCGCATTTTTTTTAATTGCCTTTTATGCGCCGAATTTTGCTTGCGCCGATGGATGCGATTGTTGGATTGTGGGTTATGATGAATATTGGACTGATCGGAATAATCCTGCCAGCGGCGACCACGCAGTCGCATGGTTTAAATGCAATAAAATTAACAATAATCCAATAGTAACAACCGATTTGCCATGGTCTGGATATCGGAGAAATTGGATGGTTTGGGAAAAAGGCACAAATCACCCCAGGGTTTTCGTTAATGGTTCATATTATTGGCCACTGAGAACTTGGGGGTGGGAACCGTGGGAAATATTTTATACAGTACACCTGAGATAGCAATACAAACCTTTCATTCTTGCGCTTATGGCGGTGAATGTATTATTATAAAAATACATTCACCGCCGACTTTAACTTTATATTTATGTTAAAAATCAATACAACAAATCGAATTATTCTAAAACTCAGTCAAGCAATTATAGCTTCTTTAATTTCATTTATATTTTTGAATATTATTATTTTTTCTTTGCAAATAATATATCCAGCTCCATCATGGAGAAAGATATGCGGAAATAATTGCACTGATACTCAAAATGAACATAGCGCGATAACTAATGCCGACATAATATATAGAAGCGCTGTTCAAAAAATATTTTATGTTTTATCTTTATTTTTTATTTTAACAACTTACGCAACAAGAAAAAAAGAAAATTTAAAATATATATTTTCATTTTTATCCATCTCTGCATTTCTTTTTGCTTATTTCACTACAAGGGGTCATCAATGGTATTTTGAATTTGGAACAGAACCGCCAAACGCAATCACTTCTGTTTTTATTGTTGTAATTTTATCAATATTCAATTATTGGATATTTAAAGGTTGCAAAAAATTAAAAATCAATTTGTATACAAACGATATATGACTTCAAAAAAAATCATTTTAATTTCTTCTGTTTTTATTGTTGCGATTCTATTCGCCGGTTTTGGATGTTATATTTTTTTGAAACAAAATGGTGGCAAAACACAAATTGCGCGAGAATGCGTAAATACTGATAATTCATACACTAAAACAGATAGAGCAAATTCAGATGCGGGAATGACAAAAGCATGGAGCGCATATTATGATTAAAGATATAAATACCAAATAGATTTTCCGGCGGAATTTGATGTAGCTACAATGTACGAACATACGGTTAAAGTATCTGACGATTTCGGCGGAGGTTTTTTAACCACGAATGAAGGAATTGTATTTTTTCCCGCGGATTCAATAGATGGACCAGGCGGCATATCAATTAAAATATTTGAAAACAGCGGATTTCAATCAACTGATGAATGGCTTGAAAGCCAAAAAAGTGAATATGGAACCAGCGTGGTTGAAAAAAAAATTTATATAGACGGCAACGAAGCGATAATCACTCATCAGGCAGGTATGCAAGATGGAAAAATATTTGAAGAATTTAAACAGCAAAAAACAACAGTGTTTATTAAAGATGACAAATTATTTGTTATAAACGCTAATATGGGCGATTACATAAACGAAAAATTCTGGAACAGCTTCAAATTCATTACAGACAAATATCCTATATACTAAAAACAATTTCTTGACAATTCGCGAGTTTTTGCTATCATTAAAGAATAAATTTTAAATGACTTCAATTGGTAATTTTTATTTCTACACTATTTTGAAATTGAAAATTAAAAATTGAAAATTACTGCGAATATGGCGCATAAAAAAGCAGGCGGCTCAACAGCTTTAGGCCGCGATTCTCAAAGCAAAAGATTGGGCGTAAAACTTCAGGACGGAGAATACGCCAAAGCCGGATCAATCATAATCAGACAGCGCGGAACCAAATATCGTCCGGGTAAAAATGTCAAAAAAGGCAAAGACGATACTTTATTCTCCGTAATATCCGGTTTCGTGAAATTCGCTTCCAAAAAAATAAGAAAATACGACAATAGGCTTGAAGCCGTGAAAATAGTCAATGTCGAGGCTCAAAAATAACTTCAAAATAAAAAAAACCGCTTAAGCGGTTTTTTTTATTTTTTCAAATTTACGCACGCTTTCACGAACTCCACGAACAGCGGATGCGGATCAAGCGGCCGCGAAATATATTCGGGATGGAATTGCGTGCCGATAAAAAAAGGATGATCGGCAATTTCCACGGCTTCCACTATTTTTCCATCAGGCGAAGTTCCGGCGATTTTAAGGCCGGCTTTTTCAAACTGATCCCTGTAAATATTATTAAATTCATAACGATGCCTGTGGCGCTCCGAGATCACGCTTTGCGCGCCAAATTTCTTTTTATACGCTTTGGCCAAACGCGTTCCGTGAACAATCTTGCACGGCCAGCCGCCCAAACGGATGGTGCCGCCATATTGCTTTTTGGCTATCAGCTCTTGCTGGCCAGGCATTATATGAATGACCGGATATTTTGTTTCAAGATCAACTTCATGGCTGTTGGCGCCCTTGAAACCGAGAACATCGCGCGCGAATTCAATCACGGCCATTTGCATGCCGTAGCATAAGCCGAAATACGGCACTTTATTTTCACGGCAATATTTTATTGTCTTTATCTTCCCTTCAGCTCCTCTTGAACCCCAGCCTTGGGGAACGATTACGCCATCTAATTTTTTTAAACTCGCAACGCCGTTTTTTTCAACTTCTTCCGTGTTTATCCAAACAAAATTCGGTTTGCATTTATTGACGCAACAAGCGTGCTTAACGGCTTCAATCACGCTGATGTAAGAATCCGAAAGGCAAAAATCTCCGGTAGCGAAATATTTGCCCACAATGCCTATATTAACTTCATTCTTAACGCGCTTCATTGAATCCACGAAAGCGCGCCATTCTTTCAAATCTTTTTGCCTGGCTTTCATGCCGAGTTTTTCTAAAATTCTTTCTCCCAAATTGTCATTTTCAAAATTTATCGGCACCTCGTAAATTGAATCAATATCCGGCGCGCTGATCACATCATTTTCCTGTATATTGCAGAACACGGCCAATTTCTGCCTGCGCGGGCTGTCAATATTGAATCTGGAGCGGGCAATGATAAAATCCGGCTGAATTCCGGCTGAATTAAGCGCCCTGACAGCGTGCTGAGTCGGCTTGGTTTTCATCTCCCCCACTTTATCCGGAATCGGCAGATAAGACACCATTACGAACAAAACATCCTTCGGATTGGCCAAATGCATCATGCGCGCGGCTTCCAAAAACAGCAAATTTTCGTATTCTCCCACGGTTCCGCCTATTTCAATCACCACAATTTCCGCTTTGGCTTTTTCAGCGGCTTTCCTGATTCTTGATATCACTTCATTCGGTATGTCGGGAACGACTTGCACGCATTTTCCGCCGTATTCCAAATTTCTTTCTTTCATGATAACCGTTGAATATACGCGTCCGGTAGTCATGTAATTTTCCCGATAAATATTCTTATTCAAAAATCTTTCGTAATTTCCTATATCTTGATCGGTTTCATCGCCGTCTTCAGTAACAAAAACTTCACCATGCTCAATCGGGTTCATTGTGCCGGCATCAACATTGACATAAGGATCAACTTTTATCGCGCTCACATTGAAGCCTTTTGACTGCAAAATTCTTCCGATGGACGCGCAAGTTATGCCTTTGCCAACGCCCGACATCACTCCGCCGACCACAAAAATGTATTTTACGGATTTGCTTTTTTTCACATTAGGCATATTTAATATTATTATTTCTTATTTAATATTTCCACTGCTTTATCCATCTGCGGATCAATGTTTTTATCATAATCCTCCTGCGAAAAATCAACTTCAACATCCGGAGATATTCCTTGCTCGTTGATATTATATCCTTTGGGCGTAAGCCATTTCGCCACGGTTATTTTCACCGAAGAACCGTCTTTCATATCTTCCAAAGTTTGCACCGATCCTTTCCCGAAAGTTTTCATTCCCACGATAACAGCTTTTCCCGTATCCTTCAAGGCTCCGGAAACTATTTCCGATGCCGAAGCGCTTCCCTGGTTAACTAATACGACAGTTGGAAAATTTTTCAATCTGGCCCGGCCGCGATGCGAATATTCGTTCTTTTTTTCATCGCTGAATTGCTCTGTAACAATAAATCCAGTGTCAATCCATTCGCTGGCAACATCAATGGAAGTTTCCAAATATCCTCCTGGATTGTTTCTCAAGTCAAGAATAATGCCTTTAGGATTTTTTTCAACCGCTTCTTGGGCGGCTTGCTTGAACAATTCGCTCGTATCGTCGTTGAAATTGGTTATTGTTATCACAAATATTTTATCATCGCGCATTTTTGTCTTGACGCTTTTGATAAAAATCGTCTGCCTGATTATTTTAAAATCTTTGGTTTTTTCAAAGCCTTTCCTGAAAATCGTCAAAACGACTTCCGTTCCTTTGGCGCCGCGTATTTTATTCACGGCTTCTTCAATCGTAAAACCCGCGGTTGATTGCCCGTTCACGGCGTAAATTTTGTCTCCTGCCTGCAATCCGGCTTTTTCAGCCGGCATGCCGGCCAAAGGAGCCACAATGGTTATAATTTCGTCTTTCTTTCCTATTTCCGCGCCGATGCCTTCAAAAGTTCCGGCCAAATCATCGGAAAATTCTTTGGCGATTTTAGGCTCCATGAAAATAGTGTACGGATCGCCGATTGATTCAACCAAGCCTTTAACTGCCCCATAAAACATTTTTTTATCGTCTAATTTGCTTTTATCAACATATTTGTCTTTAATTTGATCCCAAACATCCCAAAATAGATTAAAATCAACATCCCGCGTCAATTTATTGGCCGGCGCGGTGACATATTTGTTATAAACTTCTCCGGCGTAAGCCGCTTCCTTAATGCTGGCCGATTTGATAAATTCATTTTTTTGCGCGAAAATCATACCGGCTCCGAAAGCGGCTGACAGCAAAAACAGGCTTAATAAAATAATTCCGCCGATTTTCAAACGCTTCGGCTTTTTCGCTTTAAGCGCTTCAATCGGCGATTCAATGTTATTCATAACTCTTTCATAATATCACAATTTTATTTATTTTGACAAATCGCGCGCCGGCATGCGCTTGCTTTTTCCGGCAATTTCTGTTATATTAGCCGCATGAACAATAAATTCAAAAAACTGATTTTACTCGGAGGCGATATAGCAATTCTTTATCTTTCGCTTTATTTGGCTTTAAAAATCAGATACGGCGGCGAATACGGTTATGCCGCGTGGTCAACGCATTTTTGGCCATTCACGGCCATTTTTATGATATGGCTGATAATTTTTTATATCGGCAATCTTTATAACTTAAACCTGGCTGTAAATAATCTAAAGTTCTTCCATTCAAGCGGGCGGGCAATCGCTGTTTCAAGCTTGGCTTCTCTCGCTTTCTTTTATTTAACTCCCGGAATCGGAATCGCCCCAAAAACCAATTTATTGATTTATATAATTATTTTCGCGATTATTTTCTTGCTTTGGCGGCATTTTTACAACTGGTCGCTGAAATCGTACTTGCCGAAAAAATATATCGGCATAGTGGGATATAACAATTTAGTGGAAGAAATTATCAATGAATTTAAGCAAAAACCCCATCTCGGATACAGAATAAAATTTATTGTCGGCGACAATCCGCAAAATCAAATTTCCGGAATCAAGCCAATATCAGATCTTGAACATCTTATCGCAAATAACAAATTGGACGAAATAATTTTATCATACGGCCCTCAACAGTCGGAAAATCTAAGAACCGCTTTATTCAACAGCCTGCCTTATAAAATAAACTATTTGAGCCTGCCTGATTTTTATGAAACAATCACCGGGAAAATATCTCTTGATTCGGTCAATCAAATGTGGTTTTTGGAAAATTTGAGAGAAAATAATAAAATCCGGTTTGACCGCGTAAAAATAATTTATGACTTCATTTTGGCGCTGACTATTTTTATCATCACTTCTCCGTTTTGGCTCGCGATAGCTTTAATAATTAAAATTGAAAGCCGCGGACCGATATTTTTCATCATGGAAAGAATCGGCAAAAACAATAGAACATTCAAGCTGATAAAATTCAGAACTATGAAAGAACAAGGCAACGACCGCTCGCCCACCAAAACCGGCGACTTAAGAATCACAAAATTCGGCAAATTCTTGAGAAAAACGCGAATAGACGAACTTCCTCAAACAATAAATATTTTAAAAGGCGAAATGAGCTTTGTCGGTCCCCGCCCCGAACGGCCGGATTTGGCCGCCGGCCTTGAAAAACAAATACCTTTTTACGGCCAAAGAACTTTAATCAAGCCGGGAATCACAGGATCCGATCAAGTTTCGGGAGAATATCATTCTCCGTCGCGAGAAGACAGCCTGAAAAAATTGCAATACGATTTATTTTACATAAAAAACAGATCGTTTTATCTGGATATTTCCATAATTCTGAAAACCGTGGCGACAGTGATTTCAAGGAGCGGAATATAATGTTTCTATAAATTATGAGGCTCTGAAATATGTTCTGTACTGTCATTCCCGCCCATCTCTTGTCATTCCCGCGAAGGCGGGAATCCAGGAGTTAAACGCAGAATCTGGATTCCCGCCTTCGCGGGAATGACAAAAATCAAAATGACAAAAAATAATATGTTCGGTAATTCAAAACATGTTTATAAGCATAAAAAATAAAATTTACAGAACTTTGCGTTGGTCGGAAAAATACGCCAAAACCGATATGGTTTATTTAGCTCGCGGCGGGATATGGATGTCGTTAGGGCAAATAATATCATCGGCCGCGGCTTTTTTATTATCATTGGCTTTCGCCAATTTGTTGCCCAAAGAAACTTACGGCTTTTATAAATACATCATGTCGCTGGCAAGTTTATTGGCGATTTCAACTTTGCCAGGAATGGCGACGGCGGTTTCCAGAGCGGCAGCCATAGGGCAGGAAGGCGCTTTGATTCCGGCGGTAAAAACCAAAATAAAATGGGGATTGCTGGGGTCTTTATCAAGTTTAATTTTAGCTTTGTATTATTTTTTGCAAGCAAATAACGCTTTAACAATAAGTTTTTTGATTGTATCAATTTTTCTGCCTTTAATGGATTCGTTCGGATTATACAGCCCATATTTAAGCGGAAAAAAAATGTTCGGCTTAAACGCCAAGCTCGGGGCCGCCGGCCAAGTCTTGACAATCGCTCTGATGATTATCGTCATCTGGCTGTCTAAAAATCTATATCTGCTGATTCTCGCGTATTTCGCGTCCAACACTTTTTTTAATTTTCTGACGCTGAAATATATTTTGAACAAACGCAAACCAAACGCGAACATTGACGCAAAAACCATTTCTTACGGAAAAAAATTAAGCTTCATGAATGTTTTAACATCCATTTCCGGCAGTTTGGATAAAATCATGCTTTGGCATTATTTAGGCGCGGCTTCCGTAGCCGTCTATTCTTTGGCTCAAGCTCCCATAAATCAAGCTTCCAGTTTTTTTAAAACCATTTTATCTTTGGCTTTTCCCAAAATGGCCGCGGCCGACGATGAGGACATAAAAAAAACTTTGCCGGGCAAAATGGCGAAGTTTTTTGTTTTAATGCTTGCTTGCGTGATAATTTACATAATCGCGGCTCCGTTTTTATTTAAAATTTTATTCCCGAAATATGTAGAGGCTGTAAATTATTCAAGAATATTCTCGCTCACTTTATTATTTTTCCCGCAAAAATTGATCGGCACGGCGCTGGAAGCCAAAGCGCAAACCAAATCTCTTTATTTTATTTCCATTTCCAATTCCATAGTCAGAATAATTTTATTGGCCGTCCTTCTTCCGCTATACGGAATTTACGGCGCGATTTGGGCGATTGTCCTGCCTTATTTCTGGAATACCCTTACGCAGATGTATTTTTTAAAAAGACTTTAAATAAGCTTGCCTTGTTTTTTCAGCTTGCTTCTCTATCGTGAATTCCCGTTTTACCCTATCATAGCCGGCTTGGCCGAATTTTTTCGCTTTAGCCGGATTTTCCAGCAGATCAATTATCTTTTCAGCCATCAATTCAACATTCAGCGGATTGACAATATAACCGGTCTCGCCGTCAATCACGGCTTCCGGCGTGCCGCCGAAGCATGTCCCGACAACTGGCTTGCCGGCGGCCATGGCTTCAAGATTGACTCTGGGGAAAGGATCAAGGTAAACCGAAGGAACAACAACCACATCGCCGGCTTTATATGCCAGCTTGATTTCATGCTCGTCAAGCCATCCCAATCGGCAAATTGAACCGTTAAGGCCGTAATTCTCAACGCTCGGCCGAATACTCCTATAATTTTCATGTTTCATGGCCAACATCAAGGCGAACGGCGATTTCAACTTCAATTTGATTATCGCCAAAGCGCGAAGCATATAATCAATTCCTTTTGACCCGTTCAATCTGCCGACGCAGAAAATTATTTTTTTTCCGGTTAAGCCGTATTTTTCCCTGAATTCATCGGCATCGGCGCCACTTATTTTATCATAATCCTCGGTTCTTACTCCATTGTAAATTGTCTGAACATTGGCGATGCCGTTTTCTTTCAAAGCTTTGCCGAGCTCGTCGCTTACCGCGAAAACTTTATCGCAATATTTGTTCAAATAACGCCTGATCAAATAATTCTTGCCCGGCAAATAAGATTTTTTGGCATGTTTTATTAAATCAAGCCATCTGATTTTATAATTAAAATTTTTTTGCAATCCAAGATTATGATAATCAATATACTGCCAATATTTGCCGTAAAAAATTGACATGGAGTCGCGCGCGGTGAAAAAAACCGCCGGAACATATTTCTTGGCCAGCCTTAAAACCGCGAACGAAATCTCATTATGGATATTATGGGCGTGAACAACATCAGGCTTGATATCTTCCAATTTCCGCTTCACGACCGACAGCGCGCGCGCGTTGCGGATAGAATAAAAATTTTTGAATTTACGATTGAAACTGTTATGGATATAAAATATCTCCGTGCCGCCGCGCGTTATTTTTGACAAGTGCTTGTCTTTATTTTTCGTTCCGCTGATAATAAAAACATCATCGCCCGTTTTTTTTAATCCTTCGGCCAGCAAAAAAGTTGAAAAACCGGCTCCGCCTTCGCAATCAGGCGGTATTTCATCTGTTAAAAAAACTATTTTCATGATTTTTTTATAACTAAAGGCCAATTGATGGCGAACTTTTGATTAGCATGGCCGTTATCAAACCCGTCAAGCCAAACCATCAGCCGGCCGTAAAATTTTGAAATAAAATCCAAAACGCCGATCAGCGCTGGCGAATTCGCAAAACGAATCCAAAAATATTTTATTTTAATTTGCGCTGCCAGCGAAAAAAAGCCGCCGATCCTATCCAAATTCAAAATCGTAAAACCTGTTCGGCGGGCCAATTCGCTTAAGCCATAATTTGTGAATCTGAAATAATCAATAGGCTCTTCGTGCAACTCATTAAAAAACGGTGCGGTAATAATACCGATTCCTCCCAACTTTAATACTCGGCGCATTTCTTTCATCGCCAACTCCGGATCTGCCAAATGCTCTAAAACTTGAGTGCATATTATTGTGTCAAAAGAATTGTCTTCCGCAGGCAACTCATAAATTGAACCGACAATATCCGGTTTATGCTCCGCGTTCAAATCCAATGTAATGTATTTATTATATTGATTATATAAATAGCGATAATCTTTTCCTCCGGAGCCGATATCCAATACTTGTCCTGAAACCAAATAGTTTAAAGCTTTTAATTTTTTATGCATTAAATAAGTCGCGGGCTTGAACATATTATTTTACCAAATTCATAAATAAAGATTTGGCCGGAGACATTTCAACTTCCGCCGGAGCAATATCGCCATCAGCCAAATTTTGAACGCCTGTTTGTTTAATTATTTCAGCTGTAAGCTCGGGAGAAAACGCCGCGATTTTAGTCACTCCGAATTCTTCAAAAGCGAACTTCAGCTTATTTTCCGAAATCAATTTTTCCACGGTCGGTTGGCTGAATTTGACGAAAGACTTTCCGGCAAGATAGCTGATAGCGTAAATTTCATTGTTATTGAAAGGCGCGGCTATGACATCGTTAACATTCAAATCAAATTTGCCGATTTCATCTTGATAAGCTTTTAATTTCAGATATGAAGAATCATTATAAATCCGGCTCAGCGTAACATGAGAGCTTAAAACCAAATGATAAGCCACCATGGCGGTTATCAGAATAAGCGCCATGTTTTTATTTTTAAAATTTAAAATTTCCGACAAACTGTAAATTCCTATGGCGGCGCAGAGCGCGAAAACAAATCCGAAATCCATAACATGATTTCTTTGAGCCAAAGCGAAAAAAGAGCAAAAAATAAAAATAAAAAATATCCAGCCCAATATTAAATAAGCCAACTCCGGCTTGCCTTGCCTGAAAAGGCTTATCAAACCCATACAAAAAAACAAAAATATCAGCGGCCCGCCGGTATTTTCAAGCGAAACAAGGCTGGATACATGTTTGGCCATAAGGAGCGGAGCCAGCCGCAAATGCTGCCACAAAGAAATCCTGCTTGATTCAACATTGGAAATTCGCTTGGCCAAGCCTTGCGCGTCAATTCCGGATTGTCCGGCTTCAATCTTTTTTTGCGCCAAATAAGATTCTTTTTCGTAATGATAAGTATATGGATCAGGATAAAGATGCCCGTAAAAGCTAAAATCCTTGCCTTGCGCGCCTTGCTCGGCGGATCTGAAAAAAACCAGATGATAATTGCTTGTTTTTCCAAAATTAAATTGAAAAAAAACATTAAAACAAACAATTGCCAAAATCATTGAAATAAACAATGGCAAAATAGCTTTTCTTTTATAAAGCAACATCCAAAAAAATAAAACCGGAGCCAGCAAAGCGACAGCGTCGCGGCTTAAAAAACTTAAAGCTAAAAATATTCCGGACAGGCAATACCTGAAAATATCATATTTATTATTCCAGCCGCAAAAAAATAAAAACAAGCCCATGCTTAAAAATAATAAGCTGAATTCATAAAATCCTGGTTGTAAAGCCGTTTCCCAAACAACAGGCAAAAAAACATAAACAGCCGCGAAAATTACAGCCATTTTGTAATCAAATAAATTCCAGACGGTCAGAAAGAAAAAAAACAAAGACAAAGCGAAAATCCATGCCGCAAGCAAAACCGTCAAATCAAAATCCGGCAATCCAAAAATTTTATACAAAGCCGCGCTTGCCAAAGCTATTCCCTTATCGCCTGTTGAAGAAACCGCTCCATCGGCCTTGATTCTGCCGGAATTCAAAATAATATTTTTTTCGCTTTCCTGGCTGAATTTTCCGGTTATTGCCAAACTTCTGGCGATTCCATGATTCGGCCCGGGAATAGCCGGCGGATAACCTTTAAATAAAACCGGCGAATACCAAACAAAAGCGGATAAAAATAAAACCGCGGCTGAAATAATAATTTTTAAATAAGTTTTCATAAAAAAAGCGTTAAATAATTTATTTTGTCATTTACTTTTTTATTTTTCAGACTGCCCAAAAAGTCCTTTTTTGTCATTGCGAGCTTCTGCAAGAAGCGAAGCAATCTCAGGTTCACAAGCATATTGATTATTTAACCTGAGATTGCTTCGTCGCCGCTTCCGCCTGTCGGCGTCGCCTCTCCTCGCAATGACAGTTCTCGGACAGTCTGAAAGTAGAGAAAAATTTAATTCAGATAACCTCTTTGCGACACTTAACAGCCGTGTAGATATTTATTCCTAAAATATTTATTTTTTTAATTTCAACTATTTTAAACTCTTGATCTATAATATTCATCAACTTTTTCCGGCTGTTGATATGGCTTTTAAGAGCCGGCGATTTTTTGAGCCAGAAAAAAAATTTCATAAAAATATTATCCGACGGTATGCCGATTACTATATCGCCTCCGGTTTTCACAACTCTTTTTATTTCGGACAAAGCTTTGGGTAAATTATCCAAATGCTCTAAAACGCTCAAGCAAACAACGCAGTCAAAATAAGAGTCGTCAAAAGCGATATCGTAAATGCTTCCGTCTGAAAAATTTCCTTTGAAAAAACCGGAAATAATTTTTTCTTGGCCGTGGACATCAATGCCGTAATATTCGTCCGCCAGCTCCGACAAAGTTAACGCTAAAGCGCCATTGCCGTATCCGATTTCCAATAATCGCTCATATTTATTATCGCCAAGCAAATCAACCGCGGCCTGCAGACGCGCCCAATATATTTTTTTTATAAAATAATTTTTTGAATAATATCTTTCGGGCCCGCTGTCGTCAGGTCCTGTTTTTATTATTTTTTCTTTTGGAGGCAAAATTATTTTCATAAAATCAATCATCATCGCCGGAAATGAAACCGAAAACTTGCGTTCCGGCCAAAGCGATTCTCTTAAATTCATCAAGGCTTTTAATTTTTTTGATCCATTTTAAAATATAACTTGGCCTTAAATAAAATTTGCGATACACTTTCCTGATATATTTTTGCAACTGGCCGGCGTTAAGCGATGTGAAATATTCATTATAAAAAGCGTTCGTATGCAATTTGCTTATATCCATGGCTGTGCCATCGCCGATTTCTGGATGATGCTTTCTCAATTCCAAAAATAATTGCGTTCCCGGGTATGGCGTCAAAATGCCGAATGTCACTATGGTCGGGTCTATTTTCAATATGAATTTTATGGTCTGTTCTATTGTTTCTTCGGTTTCTCCGGGAATCCCGATCATCATATGCGCGTGAGTGTCAATTCCGGCTTCATGGGCCCATTTGAATACCTGTTCTGTTTGCTCAATTTTTATACCTTTTTTTACATTATCCAGCAATCGCTGGACACCTGATTCAACTCCGAGCCTGATCATGTGGCAACCCGCTTGCTTCATTGTGATCATCATTTCTTTATCAAGAGTATTTATTCGGGAACTGCAAATCCAGCTGATGTCTATTTTTTCTTTGATTATGGTTTCGCAGATTTCTTTCACTCTATCCTTAAAAACAGTAAAAATTTCATCGCGAAAAAATATTTCTTTATACCCGAGCCGAGCTATTTCCCTTATTTCTTCAAGAACTCTTTTGGCGCTCATGGCTCTGATGGCGCGGCCGTAAAAAATCGGCGAAGAGCAAAAAGTGCACTGCCCCGGGCATCCGCGCGAAGTGAACATCGTCGTATAAGGCATTCTCTTGACCACCGGATTATAATAATCCACGCCGGCCGGCAGGAAAGTCCTGTCCGGAATCGGCAATTCATCAAGATTTTCAATTAAAGGATAATCGGCATTCTCAACATATTGGCCGCCTTGCATAAAAGAAATGCCTTTTATATCCTGCCAATTTTTATTGTTTTTAACGGCTAAAGCCAAATCTCTTATGATATATTCAGCTTCTCTTCTAACAACTATGTCAATGCCTTTTTTTTCAAGAGAAGATTTCGGCTCTGCCGTAACATGGCCGCCGAAAACAATGGTTTTAATCTCTGCGTTGTTTTTTTTCAATTCAGCCAAAATTTCAGAATCTTCATTCAATGTCATTGTTGAAGTGAGCATAACGACAAACGCGCAGTCTTTTATTTTTTCGCCAATCTGATTGACGGCAAGATTTTCCGCGGCCGCGTCTATCAATTTCACATTTACGCCATTGCGCTTGAGTACGGTTCCGACAGAAATCAAAGACAATGGCGGAAATTGTACTCCGGCTATTCTTTTCCCCTTGCACCAGCATCCGTAGACTAAATCCCGCGCGACATTTTTGGAAAATTTTGACGGTGGTATCAATAAAGCGATATTCATAAATTTAACCATTTCTTTTGGACGCGGACACTATCAAATCCGCCAAAAAACCGAACGCGAAAATCTGAATCGCCAATATAATCATTACAATTTGCGAAGCGTGAATTTTAAAATCCACAAAATACAAAGTAAAACCGACCCACAAAACCGCCGACAGCATTAAAAATCCTCCGAGCGGCAGAAAAAATTTCAACGGATTAAAATAAACAATCATCCGCACAACAGTGTTTAAATATTTCGCCGTGTCTTTTAAGGGATGAAATTTTGATTTTCCCACCCGTTTGAAATACTCGGTCGGAATATATTTTACGCTATGCCCATTTGTGAGAAAAGCCAAAGTCATTGTGGTAACGCAGGAAAATCCGTCCGGAATCACCCATAAGTATTTCATCATTATGTCTTTTTTAAAAGCTTTCAAACCCGTGTTCAAATCCGGTATTGGACAGCCTGACAGATAAACAGCCAATCTTCTTATGAGCCATTTGGCGGAAAAACGCAAAAATTTATATGTCCCCTGCTCGCTTGTTCTGGCGCCGTTGACTTGGTCGTATTCCGGAAAATAAGACAGCATTTTCGGAATATCGGCCGCGTTATAAGTGCCGTCGCCGTCAAGCATGACAATAATATCGCCTTTCGCGTTTAAAATTCCGGTTTTTCTCGCGGCTCCGGAACCGCCGTTGATTTTTCTTCTAACTAATCTGATCTTTCCGTTGGCTTTCATTAAATTTTCCGCGACAGTGGCAGTTTGGTCGCTTGAATTATCGTCAACAACCAAAATTTCATATTGATACACCGTTGTTCTCATAACTGCCTCCACATCATTAACAACCTGCTTAATGGCAGCTTCTTCGTCGCAACAAGGGATAAGAATCGTGATAAAATTATATTTTTTTTCTTCCATATATTATTAAGCTGCCGGAAATCTCTTTAACCAAAGGTATTTTTTCCAAATATCCGGAAATAAAATTTAAAAAATTCGCTAATATTTTAGGCGTGGCCGGATGCAAAAAATCAAAATTTTTTACAACATTATTCTGAAAGCCATGCTCAGCTAATTTTTTAGCCACATCCCACCGATAAAAAGCTTTTTCATTTTCAGAATGACCGGCTAACTTTTTTATAAACATAACATTTTTTTCCAAAAATACTTGCGGATTAAGCATATTGGGTTCGGTAAAAAATATCTGCCCGCCATTTTTTAATACTCTGCAACATTCATTTAGGCATTTATCAATATCAACATGATGTAAAATTGAATTAGCGATAATGCAATCAATGCTATTATCTTCAAATTTCATTTTCTCGCAATTATCAACTAAAAATTCCGCCTTAATATCTTTATTATGAATAATCGCTAATTTAATTTGCTCCGGCGATAAATCTGAAGCGACTATTTTATTTTTGCTTCCAAACTCTTTATATATATATTTCGTATAATCTCCGCAAGCGCAGCCTATTTCCAAAATAATCTTATTGTCCAAATCTCCAACAAATTTTTTAGCTATTTGGGCCCTGCGTTTCTTTCTAATTTGTCCGCTATATGTTTTGCTCCCCCACCACGCATAACCTTTTTCAACCGCCATCTTATTAAAATGTTCCAACTCATTTTTATTTTCCATTTTTTTTAAAATAACACGAATTAAAATATCTTGAACTCGGCACATATCTTGCCTGATAATTTTTTTTATCAATCAAAACGGCTTCTAAAATTTTTCTTAAAAATTTCCTGCCGAAATCAAATCTGCCGAAAATAACATTGTACAACCTCAGCAAAATAAATTTTTCCGTGGTCATCAGCATAATATTAAAAATAATACGCCATTAAATAATCGTTTGACAAGCCTGTCAGATAGCGATCGTCAAGCCAATCCGGATTTAAAATAGCGTCAGCTTCCAGTCCGGCTTTGATTTTACGCAAAACTTCAATTTTAGCCGATTTAAAGCCGAAAGGATAAAGAAAAGCCGTATGGCGGCTCATATTTATATTATCATAATTGCCATATTTATCAAGCCGCGCGTCAAAATCTTCGGCCGCGCTTTTTAGGCAGTTTAAAATTCCGGTTTTGCCGGTTTTTTGATAAAGCCTGGACAAACAACTCATGGTAATGGAACAATATCCCAAATCAAAACCGCCGTATTCGGGAAAATATTTCTTTTTATCGTATTCAGCAATTAAATATTCGGCTCGCCTGCCTGATTCCGCAAGAAAATCATCGCGATTAAGCGCTTTGCCAAAATTATAAAGCCCTATCGCCGAAGCCGCGATTTGATTGGAAATATGCCAATTGCCGTTTTTTTTCAGCCATTCGCCGGTTTTTTCCAATTTATTTTTCCAGCCGCCTATCTCCAAGCCAAGCAGTTCTATGGTTTCTATAATAATATACGCGCCAAAAGCCGTGGCGCAAAAAGATTGTTCATAAGGATAAATTTCGTCCACACTGCCATTTTTATTGGATTTTTCCAGCCAAAAATTTATTATGGCCTTGATTAAATTCAACGCTTTATCGTTTTTGCGCAAAAAACAATTTTCATCCGAATAAGCGAAAGCCAAAATCAAGCATGCCTCCTGATAGCGCGCGTTTGAATAATCGTTTAATTTATAATGCCAATAATTCCTGTCGCAACATCCGAAAGTTTTTGAATCGGCGTCCGCGTCAATAAAACCCAAAATCCGCTTCAAGTGCTTATCGGGCTTTTGCTTGAATATCGCCAAATCATTGTTTAAAAACATAATATTTATAGCTTAAAAATTTTACAAGCGGGAAAATCATGAAATTGATCGTAATCGCCAGCAAATAATTTATGTTCAAATTCACCGTAAAAACATAAAACAGAAAATTCATGGCGAAAAAGAAAAAAACCGCGGCCGCGATAAATTTCAATAAATTGGAGCGATTGGCCGAACAGCCGAAAATCTTGGAATTGCCGAAAAAGCTTATGAACAAATTAAAGCATGTGCTTATGGAATAAACAAGCCGCGGATTCAAATTAAAAAAATCCACGCCAACATAATTTATCAAATACATCGCGGCGACTCCGATCGCGCACAAAACAAAATACAAATGCGCTTTTTCAAATATTTTTATTATATAATTCATAAATCAAAACCGTTAAATAATTAAATTTGCCTCTCTATTGTCATTCCCGCGAAAGCGGGAATCCATATTCTATGCGCTAACTCCTGGATTCCCGCTTTCGCGGGAATGACAGAATAGAATTATTCAACGCTCTCAAATCATAAAAATCTATCATCTGCTTGGCTTTTTCTTTAATATTATTTTGCATGGCCCAAGCGACGCAATCTTCGGCGTTAATCGCTTTTTTGTTTAATATCAAATCCATTTTGCAGGCTATTTCTTCAGCATTCCGCGGGTCAACGATAAAACCGGTTTTGCCGTTAATAATCGCTTCTTGGCAACCGGAATTTTTAGATCCTATGCACGGAACGGCTTTAGCATTGGCTTCCAAATATACCAAGCCGAAACCTTCAAAATCATTATTGATATTTACGGACGGCATCAAAAACAAATCTGCGTTGAAATAATATTCTTCCAACTCTTCATCTGTTGCTTTCCCTCTGAAAAATATTTTATTTTCAAATCCGTATCGCCTGATTTTTTCTGAAACTTTCAAATAATAATTATCATCCGGATCATATTTTCCTATTATATTATAAATAAAATTATCAGAGAAATTATCATTATACAGCTTGCATGCTTCAACAGCTTCAAGTATTCCTTTTCGTGGCTTTATAACCCCGACAAATAAAATTTTTTTTATCTTGTTGCCAATCTTGCGCGCCAAATCTATGGGCTTATGCGAATTCAAATTTATTCCGTTAGTGATAACTCTTGTTTTCTTATCAAGCTCCGGATGATAATTCAATAGATGATTTTTCGTATATTGGCTCACAGATATAATTCCATCCAATTTTTCATAATACTTTTCGGACAAGCGCCGAGAAATTATTTTTTTAAAAAAATTATCAAGTAAAATATGCGGAACCGAATAAGTTCCGTGCAAAGTTATGAAAGTTTTGGCTTTTTTAATTTGCAAAAATGGCAACAAACCGGCGTATGGCTCTGTCATAAAATGAACAATATCAGGAGAAAATTTATTGATTATTTTTTTAATTTTTAAGGCGGATAAAAAACAATTCTGTAAATTCACCAAATATTCAGCCGACGCTTTCAATATTAAACATTCTTCTATTTCTTTTTGATCTGATTTCGCCGATGTTAAAGCTAAAACTCTATGCCCTGAATTTTTAATTTCTTCAATAAGATCAAAACTGTATCTGCCGTAACCATCTTTTTTATCCAAATAATTTGTTAAAAATAAAATTTTCATTTTGTTTTTTTAAGCATAAAACTGAAACTGCTTAAATAAAATACGGCTAAAAAATAAATAAAAGACCCCATTCTCGCAAATCTGAATATTTTTGAAATTTTTTGAAATTTAGAATCTGCTATCAGTTCGGGATGCAAAATTTTGTATTTCTTCAAATCCACAACATCAAATCCTGATTCTCTTGCCATTTTTTTAAATTGCCAAACGGTAAAATAATGCATGCTTGACAATTTCTGCATGCCGGCCGTTGAATTTTCTTTTTCTATATTGTTCAATTTAATAATCATTTCGCCTAAAAATCTTGGCATCCAATTTATAAATTTCAAATGATAATGAGCGTCATGAAAACCAAAGCGGTTTATCACGGTAATATGCATTTGGCCGTTTTCTTTCAAAATTCTAAAACTTTCTTTCAGCAATTCGCTGGGATTTTCGCAATGCTCCAATACATCGTTGCAGTAAATAAAATCAATGGAATCATCCGGAAAAGGCATTTTTTCTCCGCTATTTTCGCGCGCGTCAATATCAATTCCGTATCGCATAGCTCTTAATTTCGCGATATCAATATAATCATGATTCGGCTCTATGCCGATTACATCGTATCCTTTCAATTTCATCGCCACTAAAAAACCTCCCATTCCGGATCCAAGATCCAAAATCTTTTTTGTTTTCAGCGAAGGAACGAATTTTTCCAAAAAATCAATCGTCTTCTCCTGATATTTTTCATGCCAAATTCTTTCATTCTGCCATTTTAAAAAAATATTTCTCCGTTTGGCATGGCTGTTCCATTTAGCGATCAATTCATTCAATTTTTGTTCATTAGCATTTTGCATTGTTTATGAATTTTAAAATATTATCCGCTCTTTTAAGCCAAGTATTATTTTTCACATCATTAAAAGCTTGCCGCGATATTTTATCAGCTAATTCATCGCCTTTCAAAGCTTTAAATATTCCTTCGGCCAAATCATCCGAATTATCGGGTTTGACTAAAATGGCGTTGTTTTCATTTAAAATTTCTATCAAAGAAGGCAAATCAGAAGCGACAATCGGCCTGCCAGAAGCCATATATTCAAACAATTTCAATGGGGATGTCCAATATTTTGAAATTTTTTCTTTTGCCGAGTTAGGTAATACAAGCGCGTTCGCGGCTTTTAACCAATAAGGGATTTCAAAATGAGGCCTATGCCCGATTATTTTTATATTGTTTGAATTTTCAGATTTTTTTTCAAAATCAGCGATATCTTTTTCAGTTCCGCCGACAAATACGAACAAAACTTCAAGCCCTGAATTTATATTTTTAAATTTTTCAGCGGCTTGAAGAAGCGTATCCGCTCCTTTCCATTGATAAAGATGCCCGGTGTAAACAATTATTTTTTTATCTTGAGGCAAGCGCAATTTTTTTCTGGCTTCCGTCATATCGCATTGAATGTCAAATTTTTCAATATCCGTTCCGTCAGGAGAAACAAAAATTTTATCTTCTTCTACTCCTTTTTCAATAAAAAGATCTTTCAACTTCCGCGTGATAACGATTATTTTTTTAGTTTTCCTGAAAAATCTTGAATACAAAAAATAATTTTCAGGAAAATCATGCGCCTCAAAAACAATATTATTTTTAAATAAGCACAGGGGCAGAAGAAATTTATCCCTGATATAAACAACATCGGCTTTTTTAAAAATAACCCGAATAAAAACAGAAACAAAAAAAGAAAAAGACTGAATCAGGAAAGCCAAACCACCGAAAAATTTTTCCAAAGGCATAAGATCAAGGCAAAAAAAATTTTTTATCTTAAAAATCCTTTCAATGCCGTAATATTCAAAAACATCTTGCTTGAGATGATTAAAGCGCCTGGCCGCAAACAATTCAATTTCATTTCCGACTTTAACAAAAGCTTCGCACATTTTCATTATCTGAATGCCATGCGCTTTTTCGGTCGGCGTCCTCATGTTTGCTATATAAATCAATTTCATTTATTTTATAAATTACAATTTTTGCCCTAAATAAATTAAATGTTGTTTTAATTTTTTGCGCCCAGCCAATAAGCGAACCGCGGATTTTATTTTATTGACCAAACTTGGATTTTCAAGCAATGTCGCTTGGCAAAAAACCGTTTTGAATCCGTTTTTTTCCATCAAAGCGGAAAGGCTTTTTTCGGTAAATGAATTCAAATGCTGGACGCGATGGAAAATAGCGCCGCAATCAGGGCAGATAACATTATATTTTTTCAAATTTTCATTATAAGGCGTGGAGATAAAAATATATCCGCCGGATTTTAAAATTCTTTCCAATTCTTTGATATAATTTTCAATTCTGTCCGGCAAGAGATGCTCAATCATTTCTATGGAATAAATGAAATTATAAAAATTCGGCGCGATTGTTTTATTTGGAATCTCCGTTGATAAAATCGCTCCTTTAAATAATTTTTCGCGTTCAAATTTCTTTCTGACAATTTCCAAAGAATCAACTGAAGAATCAAGACCTTGGCAGCCGTATCCTGCATCCAGCAAATAGCCGATCAGCGCTCCGCCTCCGCATCCATAATCCAAAATATCAAAATCCGGCTTTAAATATTTTTCAGTCCTTTTGATTATATCCCGCCCGACCTCTTCGGCAAACGACAGTTTAAGCAATGCCGGATTACCGACAAAATAATCCCAAAATCTTTTTATTTTTTCCTCGCTCCACTCCGCTTCGCGCTTATTGAAATTTTCCATATTTTTAATTTTATATTTTAAAAGCGTTGAATAATTCAATTCTGTCATTCCCGCCGGCAGACCTGCGCTCCTTTTGTCATTCCCGCGAAAGCGGGAATCCAGATTTTATTCACTAAACTCATTTTTATATTTTTTATAATTTTCCGCAAATTCGCGCAATGTCGCGCCTACGACATTTTTTTTCTTGAACAATTCAAACATCAGCTCAAGCTGTTTATAGACAAACTCCACGGATTTTGCGTCTCGGCAATAAGGGCTTCCGCCAGGCATCAATTCGGATGAATGAATCATAAATTCAAGGCAAGGCAGTTCGTTTGATTCTGCTGATTTATAAATGCCGATCCAGTCTCGGCTTTCGCTTTCCGGAAAAATCCTAAGCCATTTTTGGCGAAAAAATATTTTGTTCAAAACTTTTTTTAAAAAACAGTCCGGCATGCCAAGAAAAAATTTCGCGAAAACGCTTTTTTCACTCTTTATGATTCCAGTGAATAAAATAGTCATAGGAACCTCAAGCAGATTTCCGCCAACGCGATAAGGCCGAATTTTATGAAAGCGAAAATCCGGACCGCCTTTTCCTCCGGCCAAACCGGCTGTTTTTTTCCAGCTTATTTTCGGGGTGACGGAGCAATCAGCCGCATAACCGAATTTGGCTAAAATTTCAGCCTGCCTATGGTCAAACCCCCAACGGCCGGCCCTGTAGCTTACGGGCTTCGCGCCGAATTTTTCTTCAATCGCGCCGGTTAAAATTTTAATCTGATTTTCCAGCTCTTCATCGGATAATTCGCATGGAAACGGCTTGTCTTTTACATTATAGCATGGCATTGTCCACGGATGTAAATGAGCGCCTATTTCGGCTTTTCCCGATTTCCGCCATTCAGACAGCATTTGCGCCGCTTGCTCATCTTGCGTAATTTCATAAGTTATCAGATAAGTTGGAACAAAACCGTATTTTTCGCAAAGCGCCTGAAACCGCGGCAAAAATTTTAAATTTTCCACAGTCAAAATTTTCTCTTCAGACCATTGATTATCAGCTTCAACATCCACCGTGATGATTAAATTCATATTTTTAAGCTACCGAATTAATATTTTTGTCATTCCCGCCTCACTTGTCATTGCGAGCGACCGAAGGGAGCGAAGCAATCTCTATTTCAAAGCGCCAAGACAATCATTATAATTAACAGTTTGTGATTTTAACCGGAGATTGCTTCGTCGTCGCTTCCGCCTGTCGGCGTCGCTCCTTCTCGCAATGACAAAAAAACTGCCATTGCAAGCCTGCCTGCAAGAAGCGAAGCCTGCCTCGCGTTGCGACGCAAGGCAGGCAATCTCTTTCTTTTCTTTTTGTCATTCCCGCATTTTCTTTGTCATTCCCGCGCATCCGCCTCCGCCTCAGCCGGATGGCGGATGGCGGATGGCGAAGGGAATCCATATTCTATGCGCTAACTCCTGGATTCCCGCTTTCGCGGGAATGACAAAAGCGGGCGATCGCGATCAACCTGATTTTTATCCAGCGCTTCAGCAATTTGGAATAAACTTTATGGTAATAATAACATTCTTTTCTTTCTCCGCCGAATGATTCTTTGAATTCGGCTAAAGAAATTTCGCCTTTATCTTTTGTCTCGGGGCTTATTCCGCCTAAATCAAACAACTCATGTCCGGTATTTTTCGCGTATTTAATCGCTTCCCAAATTACCATTCTGTTGGCTTGCCCGATTATTTCCCGCTCTCTGGCTTGACTCTGATTTCTTAAAGAAGCCAAAACTAATGCCCTGATATTTCTATTATCTGAAACAAATATTCCTCCGGCTATCATTTTATTATCATAATAAGCCGAAAACAGCAAACAATTTTTTTCAAAAACCGCAAAATTGTCTTTTAGCAAATTTTTGCTTTTTCTGAATATATTATAAATTTTTTTAAATTCCCTGAAATTATTGTCTCGTTTCACGATAACGCCGTTCCGTTCGCCTTTTTTTATCTGTTTGATAATAAAATTATTTCTCATTTTTGAATAAATCGCGTCCAAATCCTGCCGCAAATCTATGATTGAAGTCAATCCGTCTTTTCTGCGAAATCCTTCAGCATCAACTTTGTTGTATGAAAAAAAATTCGCCATAGCAGTTTTTTTAACATCAAAAGGATCCGCGAACCAAAACCAGCTTTTTTTCAAAAAAAACGGAAAAATAAATCCATAGCTGTAATTTTTTATGTTTTTCAAATTGCTTGCCTTCTTTCCGGCTTTAACCAAAATCAAATGCCCCAGCAAATTTTCCAGCTCCTTGATGTCGCCGGAATTTTCTTCGGCTGTTTTAATCGCGGACTCGCCCATTCTGCGCAATTCATCCGAGTCTTCCAAAAGCGAAATAATTTTTCCAGCCATTAAATCCGTGTCTCCGAGCTTAACTAATCGGCCGTTTTCTCCATCGCGCAAAATATCTTTGACCCCTCCGACATCAAAAGCCGCGCACGGCAAACCGGCGGCCATGGCTTCCAGCATCGCGATGGGCAAGCCTTCGCGATCGGATGTAAGAATAAAAATGTCGGCGGCGGCCAAATATTCTTTGGCGTTTTTCGGATCAACGATAATTTTTACGAATTTTTCCAAATTTTTATTTTTAATATTTTCTCTCAATTCATTTTCCAGCGCGCCATAGCCGACAATGGCAAAATATATTTTATTATTTTTTCGCTTATTAACGATCAAATCGGCCAGATCAATAATCCTATACTGGGCTTTTTCCGGGCTGAATCTGCCGATTGTAGCCGCGACTGACGCGTCTCGGGGAATATCCAGCCGTTTTCGCAAATCATCGCGCTTGAATATGCCCTTGATTTTTAAATCGCTGATTTGCTTTAAAATTTTAATTTTTTTCAAATTTATTTTTTCTTGCTTTGATGTAAATTCGGCCACTCCGGCGGAAACGGCGAAAATAATATCCGTGAAATAAGCCAATATATGATCAATGATTTTCTGCCATAAGCTTTTATTAAAATAACAGCTGTGTTCGGTGATAATTATTATTTTAACGCGGCTTAAAATAGCGGCCAATCTCAAAGCGGTATTGGCTTCAAAAAGATTGGCAATAACAGCGTCAATTTTATTGTCTTTTAAAAATCGCGCCGTCCGCCGGAAAGCTTTGAAATCAAACAAGCTTGCGTAGCCGAAATGAACAATTTTTTCCCTGCCTATTTCCAGCTGATCATACAAAGTGATTTTTTTATCCGTCGCGTAAAGCAAGCCAAGATAAACATCAAATTTTGTTTTATCAATATTGTTTATTTGCCGAACGACGACAGTCTCGGCTCCTCCGATTCCGAGCTTGTTGATAGCGAATAAAATTTTTATTTTTTTGTCCATTTATTTGATATAATTCATAATCATCTCCGCCAATTTTTCCAAACTGTGATTTTCATAAACATATTTCCGCGCCCACGCTTGATATTTATTTTTCAATTCGCGCGGCATGGCGAGAGCTTTGGCAAGCTTTCGCGCCAAATCATCCGGATTTTTTTCTTCAAACATCATAATCGGCGAAAATTCTTCCGGAAATATTTTTTCCAGCGAACGGTTGCTCGCCAAAACAATCAAACCGCAAGCCATGGCTTCAAAAATTGTTTTATCCATTGAACCTGAATTCGTTAAATTGACGCATATTTCATATTTATTATATTCAGCCGGCGCTTTGAAATTTGAAATTCCGGGCATGAAATTTATTTCACGAGTTAACCCGCAATCATTAACCATATCTTTTAATTTCTTATAATAGCCGTAATCAGTGGGGCCGCCTATTATGCCGACGGAAAAATCAACGCCGCCGCCTTTAAGAATCTTCGCGGCTTTGATTAAAACATCAATATTCTTCACCGGCGAAATTCTGCCGAGGCATAAAATTGAATTGCCGATCTTCCGCGCGCTTTCATCTTTGGAAAATAAAGCCGTATTTATTCCGACCGGCATTATTTTGGATTTTTTATTTCCGGAAAAATATGAAAACTGCGAAGTGCAAAAAATCATATCCGACAAATATCCGCCAATATCAGATAAAATATTTCCTTTTTTATGATTATACCATAAATAAATTTTCTTGCCCCATAATTTCCACAATACACCGCCAAGCAAAACATATTCTTTATTCATGTGAACAAATACTGCATTATAATTTTTTCTCTCGCGCCAGATGTATTTGTAAAAATTTATAGCATAACTTATTTTGATGAATGCCTTATTCATAATTCCGTCCTCCGATTTGCCATCAATCATTCTGGATTCCCGCCTTCGCGGGAATGACAAAAAATGAGATTGCCGCGTCGCCTGATTACAGGCTCCTCGCAATGACAAAAAAGAGTCTGCCTGCGTATGCAGATTCTTTTTCTCTTTGCCAAGAGAAAATACTCGCGCATTCTTCGGCAAATCATATTCTCCGGCTCCCAAAGCGATAACGGTTATTTTTTCGCAATGCTCCGCCAATTTCCGGATCCAGCCGTGCATGAATCCGAGAACATCGTCGTTTCTGTCAATTTTTTGAGTCAACACCAATAATTTCATGTTAAAAAGGTAAATTTATAATTTCCAGCAAATACTTGATATTGTAATTTATCAGAATATAGGCCAGCAGAACAAATACGACAAAATATTTATTTCTTATTTTTGACAAGCCGAAGCCGGCGATTAAAGCCAGCCAAAGGACAAAAATGAAAGCGATCCGCTGATCAAGCGCCGGCCAAAGAAAAAACATAAAAGACGCGGGCAGAAGGCAAAGCAGAATTTTGGCCCTGTCTTTGTCAAAATGCTTTTTTTCCTGATACAGCCCGCAAACCAATACCGGCCAGCCCAAAGAAAAAAGCCAGCCCAAAACTTTAATTGACAAAAACAGCCTGTAAGACAAACTTGAAAAATTACCGCTGTAGACATATTTTCCCATATTGAACAAATACCAGTCAAAATAAGAATAATGGAAACGCCAATAAAAAAACACATGATAGATTATCGGCGCGGCCGCGAATAACAATCCGGCAAAAATAATTTTTTTGATTTTTTTTCTCCAAGGCATGGCGGAAAATAAAATCAGCATGCCCAAACTGGCTATGCCGACGGCCCCGTATTCTTTGAATAAAAACCCGAATGACGAAGAAAAAACAGACAAATAATAAAATTTATCGGACTTTGTCTGAAAATATTTCACAGCGAATAAAGTTGACAGCGCGAAGAACATCCAGCCGCCCATGTCGGATAGATAAGCCAAGCCGAAATTTATAATATAATAATTGGACAAAAACAGAACCGAACCGGCGAAAGCCGCGGCGCGGCTTTTATAAATCAAATAAGCCAATTTATAAAAAATCGCCGTAATCAGGCAATAAAAAACAATATTCGCCGCCAGCATGCTTGAATAAAGATCGCCGATAAAATTATTTAAAAACAAAGAAACATCAAGCATCAGGGGCGTGGTCAGGAGGCGGTTCAAAGGCAAAACGCCCTCAACCGGCAGTCCTTTTAAAAACATCATGGCCTGATAATATGATTTTGAATCCGCGAAAATAAACGGCGGCTTGTTCATGTAAAAACGCGCGGCCAAAAAATTTATCAGCCCCAAAAGATATAAGAAAAAATATTCTAATTTGAAAATACGCGGATTCGGCTTATTCGCATTATCCGCCATTTTCATGGCCGCGATTTCCCATGATTTTTTATACAAATTAAAAATTTGCTCTTTTTCCGGCAGGCGGCTGACGGCCAATCTGCCGTTTTCGCCCAATTTTTTCCTTAATTCCGAATTTTTCAAAATCTCAATCATTGATTCAACTAACTTTTTCTTATCTCCGACGGGAATCACCAGCCCGCTTTCATCGTTTTTAATAACTTCTCCGGCGCACCCGACATCTGTCATAATAATCGGCAAGCCACGGCCGGCCGCTTCAATCGCCGCCAAGCCCCAGCCTTCGGAATCTGATGTTAAAACAAAAGCATCCGCCATATCATAATATTCATCAATATCTTTTTTCCAGCCTAAAAATTTAATATTTTTCTCAACTTTCAATTTCCCGCTTTCAGCTTTCAATTTGGCTAATTCCGGCCCGTCGCCGATTATCCATAATTCAGTTTCAGGGTATTTTCCAGCGACTTCGCGCATGGCTTCAATTTGCATGCCGATATTTTTCACCGCAACCAACCTGCCGACGGTCAAAAATACGAATTTACCCGCGCCATTGTTATCCCCCTTCAAAAGGGGGATTAAGGGGGTTAAATTAACCTCCCCTGCCCCTCCTTTCAAAGGAGGGTTTTTCGCTCGCAATGACAAAATAGTATCCGAGTATATCGGAGCCACCGTGATTTTTTCTTCGTTCACGCCGAATTCGCCAATCAGCATTTTTTTCAACCTTTGACTTACGCATCTTACGGAATCGGCGCGCGGCAAAACATATTTTGCGATTATTTTTCTGAAACCTGCGAATTTTTCCCAGCCGTGAATTTGAATTTCCAAGCCTGTTTTGAATTTTTTTGACAGCTGCAAACCCAGCAAAGCGAGATAATACTGGTCTTGGCAAGTTATAATGTCATATTTTTCCGCGCGCGATAATTTTTCAGCCAGCTTATAAATTTTCAGCATTCGCGCCAATTTATTGCCGCCTCCGGAACCGTAAGCTTTGACTTTTCCGGACAATTCAATTTCCGCTTTTTCCCGGCTTGGAACAATGACGGCATATTTTTCAGCCAAATTCCCGTATTCAACAGCCCTTCTCGCCAAAGCCGAATTTTTATCCAATATTGAATTGTCCAAACCGATGCTTAATATTTTCATGTTATTATTTTACGACAAATCTTTTCGCCAGCTTGAATTCAATCGGCCAAGCGAAAAATTTAAGTTTCCACCGCAATTGGCATATTAAGACAAAAGCCAATTTAACGAATTTTTTCGCTTTGACTGACGAACCCATGGCGCTTTTGACGCTGTGCGCGCCGAAACGGACATAAGCTTCCATTGATTCAACAAAATTCTTATGCTTCACCCATGGAAAATTCTGCACCGTCAAATAGCTCAATTCATTGCGCGCCAGATGCGCCCATTCGTCCAATGTTTCCGGAGCTTTCCATCCGGCCGCCACGCATTCTTCATAAAGCGGCGACCCGGGATACGGCCTGAAAGCCTGAGGACCCAATATCTGCACTTTGTCGCTCAAGGCCGTAAGCCGATCAATCAACTTCAAAGTCATTTTCATATCGGCTTTGGTTTCCCCGGGCAAACCAATCATAAAAGAATACTGCGGTATTATTCCATGTTTCAGGCATTGTCTGGCCGAATTGACAACTTCGTCAGGCGTAATGTCTTTTTTTATTTTTTTCAGAATTTCCGGACTGCCAGACTCGGCGCCGAAAGATAAAAGATAACAGCCGGTTTTTCTCAATTTTTCCAAAAGCTCGCCGTCAACCATTCCTTCCCGTATGTAATTAGCCCTGATGGTGGTTTCCCACGGCATGAAAAAATTCCTTTCCAGCATGCCGTCAATGATTTTTTTGGCGCGATTTATATCAACGAAAAAATTCTCGTCCCAAAATCTTAATCTTTTATTTTTAAAATATTCTTTACTCGCTATATGATCCAAATCCCTTAAAACCTGCTCGGCTGTCCGCGGCCTCCATCTGTTTTTCAAAATCGCGTTAATGCAGAAAGTGCATCGGTGCGGACAACCCCGCGAAGTCAATGAAGGTATCAAATATAATTTTTCCAAAATTTCCCTTGATTCCAATTCCCAATTAAACAGAGGCATTTGCGCCGGATCGTGCAGAGGCATAGGTTCATTGATTATTATTTCGCCTTTGTTTTTGTACGCGATGCCTTTGATTTCGCCCAATTCTTTTCCGCAGACTATTTCATGCATCGCCAATTCGCCTTCGCCGCAACAGACAATGTCAACTAACGGGTGCGCGATTGTTTCTTTGACGAAAAATGTCGGATGCCCTCCTCCCAATATAATCTTGCAAAGCGGATTTAATTTTCTGATCAGCGCGCATATATCCAATGCATTGGAAATCTGGGTCGTCATTACCGACAATCCCGCGTATTCGCAATCGCTGATATTTTTTTCAATCAGATCTATATAATTTTTCTGCCGCGCCCCGTCAATAATTTTCACGGAAATCCTTTTTGACGCCAAATAAGTGGCGATGCTTAACAAGCCGACCGAAACCGAACTGTCGTAATTTTCTTTTGAAATGTTGAATGGCGGATTTATCAGAATTACTTTTGGCATATAACTTCTTTTATCGCTTCCGCTGTTTGTCCGACTGTTTTTTTCCAGCTGAAATTCAGCAATTTTATTTTGGCGTTATCGGTTATTGCCGCGGCGAAATTTTTATCGCTTAAAATTTTAAAAACCGCCGCGCCCAGTCCGCCTAAATCGTTGTATTTTACCAAAATCCCTTCTTTGCCGTTTTCAATAACTTCCGGATTTCCTCCGGCGTCGGTCGTAATTATCGGAACTTCGGCTTTCATGACTTCCAGCAAAGTATGCGACAATCCCTCGTAATTGGTATTGAGAATAAACAAATCCGCGGCTTTATAATAATTGATAATCCCGCCATGCTCTATTTTTCCCAAAAATTCAACATCGCCGCAAACATTCAATTTTTCGGCCAACAGTTTTAATTTGGGCAATTCTTCCCCTTCTCCCAAAACCAGAAATTTTATTCTGCCGAATTTTTCCTTGATTTTCGGCAATATTTTGATAATTCCATCCACTCCCTTCCACGGGGTAAGGCGGCAGGCGGTCATGATAATTTTGCTATTCGCGTATTGCTGTTTTATTTCGTCCGTTTTTATTTTATTTATCTGACTGTCCGAAACATTGATTGAATTATAAATTATCCTGATATTCCCGCTCTTGACTCCGATAGCTTTCGCGATGCCTGACATAAAATCGCTCACCGCTATGACGCAATCCGCGTTAATCATTATTTTTTTCCGCCTGATTTTCAATTTTTCAATTTTTGAATTATATTTTTTTTCTTGAAAGTCAACGATATAATCGCTTGTCGCGCCGGAAGAAACCGCGGATTCCCATGCGCTGTCTCCGGCAAAGCGGACTATATATTTTTTGCCGGTGATTTTTTTTATCAAATAAGCGAAATAACCCACGCTGTAAATATCCGTAACATATAAAATATCGGCGTTCAGAGACAAAATAAACAAATGAAAAAAATAATCAAAATAACGGAATATTTTATTTTTATTTCTTGAAATTCCGCGAATTTTCCCCGGCTCCGCTTTGTCGGCGTAAGTGATAATCTGTATTTCAAAATCAAGCTCTGACAAAGAATCCGACAAATCCTTCAATATGGTCGCCGGCCCGCCTATGTCCGGAGGATAAATTCCGGTCGCGATTAAAATTTTTATTTTCCCGTTTTTCGGCTTGGCGCCGCGGTTGAAAATAAAAAATTTATAAATAAAATAGCTTTCACAGGCGATAATTCCGTTGGCCATAATCTGCGCCAGAATATGCCAAATTTTGAATTTATCAACAAAAATATACATCAGCGATCCGTTGATCGCCAAATTAACCAAAGCTACGGACAAATAAGCCCGCATTTGCTTATACAAGGCTTTTCTGTCCCCGTCGCTGAAAGTCCAGAATTTTTGAAGAAAAAAACTCGCGAAAAACGCCGCCGCAAAAGCCATGCTTGATGAAATCAAATACCATATTCCCAGAACATCCGTAAAAAAATACAGCAAAGCCAAATTTATAAAAGCGCCGGTTGAACCAGCAATCAGATATTTTAATACGCGCTTGTATTTTAAGAATAATTCAACCATAATTTATTTTTTGCGGTTGTTTTTTGACATTACCGCCCTGATCGGGAATGACAGTTTTCGGACAGGCTGGACTTTTCTTTACCCCCTTTATCAAAGGGGGCAGGGGGATTTTATGCCTTCCGCGCATGCCACAAATTTTTAAACCCCCTTTATCCCCCTTGCTAAGGGGGACTTTTTTTGCTTTATTTTCTCATTCCCAGCTTGATTATATGCCAAATAGCGCTTAACCCGTCTTTCCAATTTATTTTCTTTCCTTCGGCGTAAGACCGGCCATTATATGAAATTGATATTTCGCGCACTCTGAATTTATTTTTTCCCACCCTGATTGTGATATCAGGCTCTATGCCGAAGCGATTGGCCGAAAGCTCGTTTTTTATTTTATCAACAACGGCTCTGGTAAAAACTTTATAGCAAGTTTCCATATCCGTCAGGCGCAAACCGCTGAAAAAATTGCAAAGAAAAGTCAAAAATCTGTTAGCGAAATTCTGCAGAAAAAACAAGCTCGCCGCATCGCTCCCGCTGATCCGCGAACCATAGACCACATCGGCCGAACCGTCCAAAATCGGCCTAATAAGATTCGGATATTCTTCCGGATTATATTCCATGTCCGCGTCTTGAATTAACACGATGTCTCCGGTTGATTCTTGCAAACCGCGCCTTACAGCAGCGCCTTTGCCACGATTCACTTCCTGAAAATACACTTTGTATTTTTCCGCCGGCAAGCTTTTTAAAATTTCAGCCGTTTTATCGCGCGAACCGTCGTCTATGATTATTATTTCTTTTTCAAAAGGCAGATTCACGGATTCAACTTTTTCCAGCACCGCCAAAATTGTTTTTTCCTCGTTATAAGCCGGAATAATAATTGATAATTTTTGCATATTATTTTATTAAATTAAAAAATATATTTTTCATTTTTATCGCGATTAAATTCCAATCATAATCTTTTTCAATCATGCTTTTCGCGTTTATTTTTATTTTTTCAGCCAACTCATTGTTATTTAAAAATTCTTCAACTTTTTCAGCGATGCTTTCCGGATTATTCATGCGGCAAAACAAGCCCGTTTCTCTATCGCGCAAAAAATCAACTATTCCTCCGACCTCGGTGGCGATAACAGGCGTTCCGGCGGCCATGGCTTCAAGAAAAGCTATTCCCTGCCCTTCGGAAAGCGACGGCCTGATAAAAATATCAGCGATCGCGAGATATTCTGGAACAAGCTCGTTTTTGACAGAGCCGAGCATTATCACTCTTGCGCTCAATTTTAAATTTTCAACAAGAGATTTTAATTTTTTTTCATCAGGCCCGCTGCCCAAAATCAAAAATTTCACATTCTGCGGCAGATAAGCCAGCGATTTTACCACATCGCCGACCGCGTTTTTTTTCACCAATCTTGAAACCGTGATAATAATTTTGTCATTATCGCCAATACCTAATTTTTTTCGCGATTCATCAACTTTAAACTTTAAACTTTCAACTTTAAACTTTTTTATGTCCACGCCGTTAGGCACAACCGCCAGATCTCCGTCATATCCCATTTGCCTCGCGAAATCGGCCAAATAATTTGAAATAACTTGGACATAATCCGCTTTAGTGAAAATAATTTTGAAAACAGGAAAAATCAAACTTACTTTTTTCTTTATTTCGCTAAAAGGATCGCCTTCCTGCAAAGTGAGAAGATAAGGCGTTTTTTTGTCCAACGCTTTAAAAAACATGGCGGCAAAACCGGCGTAAGCCGCCATCATGGCCCAAATGCCGTCATATTTTTTTTTCTTATGCAAGCTCAACGCTTTGGCGCATGCCATGAAAGGAAAAAAATATTTGTTCAATTTCAGCGGCCAAGACACCAAATCGGACATTGCGGGATTTTTTTTGGCGAAACCGAGGCGATAAACATTGATATTCCCGATTTTTTCAAATTTCGGCAAATTTTTATCAAATCGCAGGCAAAGCATGTCAAATTCAATATCGGCAATTCTGTCCGTTATTTCTTTAATCGCGATTTCCGCGCCGCCAATTAAAGGCAAATACGCTGTTGAAAAAATTAAAATTCTTTTCGGCATAAATTATTTATATCTTTCAAGCTTTTTTTCCTGTTTGTTGAGCAATTTGGCGTAAGCATATCTCACCTGATTAACAAAACTTTTTTGTCCCGCCTGCCGAATTATGAAATCGGTTTTTGATTCAGCCAGCTTCAAATTCATTTCAGAATCCACATCGGACAAAAAAACCGAATCAAAATTTTTAAGCGACAGCCGGTAAATCAAATCCGCCAGTTTGGATTTTATAAAGCCCCCGGCTTTGATTTCGCTTTGGCTTAACAGCAGTAAAATATTTCTTGACAGCATTTTAAATCCTATCGCCGCCAAAGCCCCGTAGCTTGACATAACCGACCACGCGAATTTGAATTTATATTTTTTATCAAGTTTTTTCGCGAAAAAAGCTCCGTAAAAAGCTAAAATATATTTGTCAAATTTACAGCCGAACCCTAACCTGTAAATATTTATATTGCCTATTTTTTCAAACGCGGGCAAGCCTTTTCTTAATCTGCTGGTTATGACATGAAATTCGGCGTCGGGCATTTCGCGCGCCAAATCAGCCAAAGCTTGCTCGGCCGGACCCAAATCCGGATAATATGTCACGGCGAAAACCAAAATTCTTTTTTCCGGCGATTCAACGGTTCTAAAATATCCGATCATTTTATCCAAGCCGTCTTCCAATTGAACTTCCGGCTTCCAGCCTAATTTTTCTTTGGCCAAATTTATATCGGGTTTTCTTTTTTTGGGATCGTCGGTTGATTTGTTTTGAACGGTTATTTTTGAATTTGATCCGGTTTTTTCAATTATTTTATTCGCCAGCGACAAAATATTTATCTCTTCCGGATTGCCCAGATTCACCGGGCCGATAAACCCGTCTTTATTCATCATCAAGTCAATGCCGTTGAGCAAGTCGCCAATGTATTGGAAGCTTCTGGTATAAGATCCGTCTCCGTAAATAATCAAATCCTTTCCGGCCAAAGCGTTCACCGTGAAATTTGTCATCGCCCGCCCGTCGTTGATGTCCATTTTCGGCCCGTAAGTGTTGAAAATTCTGATTATCTTTATGTCCGTTCCGTGTTCGCGGAAATAATCCATAAAAAGAGTTTCGGCGCACCGCTTGCCTTCGTCATAACAAGCGCGCGGACCCAGTGGATTGACATTGCCTTTGTAGTCTTCGCTCTGCTCTTCTACCAAAGGATCGCCGTAGACTTCGGAAGTGGAAAATTGCATGATTCTCGCGTTATGCTTCCGCGCTATTTCCAGCATATTTATCGCGCCGACAGTATTTGTTTTTATTGTATGGATCGGATCGTATTGGTAGCTTGTGGGAGAACCGGCGCAAGCCGCGTTAAAAATCCAATCTATTTTCTCTTTGAAATTTATCGCATAAATTATATCATGCCTTACAAACTTAAAATTTTCGCGCCCCAAAAGATGCCCGATATTTTTAGTTGAGCCGGTTGTCTGCAGATTATCCAAGCAAATGATTTTATGCCCGGCGTTTAAATATTTTTCGCACAGATGCGAACCGATAAATCCGGCTCCGCCGGTAATGAGAATAGTTTTTGCGTTCATAAATTTTATGGGTCTGCCACCGAATGCTCTTTCGGGCATAAATTTTCAAATTTCGGGCGAATACGGCATTCGGCGGCAACCCCTTTACAAGCCCATTTCTTTTTTATAGCCTTTAATCCAATCCGACAAATCAACTTTCGGTTCCCAGCCAAGCAATTTTTTTGCCAGAACATTGCCGCATAAATTGCGGCGCGGCTCAATGCGCGGCTCAATATTAACAGTCGGGCCGCCGATCATCTCCGCGATTTGATTAACCGTATATTCATTGCTCTGGCCGGTGTTAATCGGCCTGCCGTCGGCAACATCGCTTTTAACTGCTAAAATATTCGCTTCCACGATATCTTTAACAAAAGTATAAGTGCGCAACTGTTCTCCATCTCCGACTATGGTTAACGGCTGGTTGTTTTTCCTTTGATTCGCGAATATCGCCACCACTGAAGCGTAAGCGCCTTCTTGAACCATGCGCGGGCCGAAAACATTAAAATACCTCAGGCAGACAGTCGGCAATTTATAGACATAACTGAACAGCCGGCAATATTCTTCGCCGATATATTTTTGCAAACCGTAAGGGCTGATGGGGACGGCAGGCAAATCTTCGGTCAAGGGCATTTTTTCCTGATTGCCATAAGCGGAAGAAGAAGCGGCATAAACCACTTTTTTCACTCCGGCGTCTTTAGCGGCTACAAGAACATTCAAAACGCCGTTGACATTATGATCATTATAAGTCACCGGATCAATAATTGACGGCTGGACTCGCGCCAAAGCCGCTTCATGAAAAACATAATCAACTCCCTTGAATAAAGGCTTGATTTTTTCCAAATCGCGCAAATCCGCCTGAAAAAATTCGGCTTTCGGATTTATATTTTCTTTTTTTCCCGTTGACAAATTATCAATCACGACAACCTCATTGCCTTGATTAAGCAACTCGTCAACCAAATTTGAACCAATGAATCCGGCTCCGCCGGTAACCAAGCATTTTGGCATAAAATTCTTAATGTCATTGCGAGCGATTGAAATGAGCGAAGCAATCTCGCATCCTCGGATTTTATCCAAAGATTGCTTCGTCGTCGTTCACACTCCTCGCTCGCAATGACAAATTATTTTATTTTATTTAATTTATTAACAACATCATCTCCATAGACTCCTTTTAACAATTCCAAATCTTTTTTGCTTTCAACAAGAAATCCTATATTTTTGTCTCTCAAATTTGTAAGAATATTCATGCCTGTTTCATCTCCGATATAATTTTTATACATCCTGATAAAAGCTTCAAAATCCTTAATCAAACAATCGCCGCCCGCGCCCCGCCCGCCTTTATTCACCGGATGGGTATGCTCTTCTCCGATTCGCGGATCAGCCGCGATCATCTGGCGGACATTCTCCCAGTCAGAGCCTGTTTTTCGGGACAAATCGTAAAGCATGTTCATGAAAATATTTTTAAAATAAAAAAAACAGTTTCCTCCGTATTTCACCAATTCGGCGTCAGCTGAACCACAGATGATTTCATACGGCGCTTTTGGCAGAATATCCATGACCTCGCGCGCTTTTTTCCTGTAAATTTCATTATCTTCGGGAATGCCGATAATATTTCTGGCCGGGTTGGCCGCGTCATAAGCCGCGGTATGCCGAGTTAAAAATTCCGGCGAATGAAAAACAAAAATATCCGGATTGTCCGATTGCAAATCACGGGTGGATCCGGGCGTAATCGTTGATTTGATAAGCGCGATTTTCCCTTTGCCGGCCAATTTTACAACCTGCTTCAAAATGCCGGCGTCAAAACCTTCGGGAGTGGTCGGCGTCGGCACCGCGATAAAAACAATATCGCAGTCTTTTATTTTTTCTTTATTGCCGTTATATTCGGCTTCCAAGCCGTAACGGACTATTTCAAAGCCGCGCTGTTCAAAATTATCAGCGTAATTTTTACCGATCCATCCCTGCCCCACAAAACCTATTTTAGGCATAAATTTATTTTTTTATTAAAGGCGACCCGACAGCGATAATATTATATCCGGCTTCAGACAATTTTTTGTATTTTTGCTGAAGCATTCTGCGCCCATCCATAATTATCGCGCTTTTCGGCAGATTTTTTTCAATCAAATCGTCTATCTCCCTGAATTGCGGCCAATCGGTGGCAATAATCAAAGCGTCTGATTCTATCATAGCTGAAATTTCGCTGTCCGCGAATTTTATATTTTCATTATTCTCGCCGCGCAAATAAAATTTCAAATTTTCTTCCGCGGCAACAGGATCATAAATTTTTATTTTTCCAACTCCGGCTTTAATTAAAAATTTAATGGCTTCCACGGACGCCGAATTTCGCAAATCGTTTGTGTCGCGCTTGAAGGCCAGCCCCAGGACAGCGGCAGTTTTTCCTCGCCAGCTGAAATTCAATTCGCTTTCCGCTCTGCTTAAAAAATTGTCCAATTGCCGGCGGTTCGCCGCCAAAGCGTCATCCACCAGATCGGAATTCGCTCCACGGCTTTTCAATTGGTGCGACAGGGAGCGCGCGTCTTTTATAAAACAGCTGCCGCCGGCGAACAAACTGTCGTAAAATCCCCATTCGCCGATGCGGCTGTCGGTTATCAAAACTTTTCTGATATTTTCAAAATGCAAGCCTTCAAATTTTTCGCACAGCCTGCCGGCGACATCAAAACAGCTGGCCAAACGGCTGAATAAAAAATAATTGGCGAGCAATTTGCTGGCCGCGGCTTCAAACGGATTGACTTCAATGTAATTGACGCTCGGCGATTCCACGAATCGGGTATAGATATTCCTGAAAATCGCGAAATCTTTTTCGCTTTCGGCTCCGACGACAACGCGCAGAGGCCTGATCGATCCTTCTATGGCTTTGCCTTCCACAAGAAATTCCGGATTTGAGCCAACTCCGAAATTTTTAACTCCGGCTGACAGCATAATTTCTTTGGCGCGGACAGCCATATCAATCGGCACCGTGCTTTTATTTACCAGCAGGACATATCGGCTCTGTTCGCCATTGTTTCTTTTAGCCAAAACACAGCCTAAATTTTTAGCCGCTGTTTCATATATGTCAAGATTTGTTTCGCCCGTGCCATCGCGTTCCGGAGTCGGCAAGCACATAAAAACCGCTTCAGCCTCGTCCGCGAAATTTTCAACATCAGGCTGATTAAAAGTGAACTTTATTCTGGATTTATTTCTGATAATCAAATCTCCCAAGCCTTTTTCAAATAAACAGGCTTCTATCCTGCCCTTATCTTCCGACGACAAACCTTCAACAAGCTCTTTATTTATGTCATAAACTAAAACATCGTGTCCGCTGTCAGCGCTTACGGCCGCGGAGCAAGCCCCGACAAATCCTCCGCCAAAATATAATATTTTCATAAATTTGATTTATGCTTTATTATAAGTTATTATTAAATAAAATAAACTTAAAGTCAACCCGTAATATGAGAAAAATTCTCTATTTTATCACTCAATCCGAATTCGGAGGCGCGCAGAGGCATATTTTTGATTTGGCTGATAATTTAAAAAATGATTTTAAAATCGCGGTTGCTTTCGGACAACAAGGAAATAATGGAAAATTAGCCAAAATATTGCATGAAAACAATATTGAATATTTTATTATTCCGAATTTGAAACGCGATATTTCTCCCGTCAGCGATATTTTGGCGCTTATCGCGATAATCAAGCTCATAAAACGGCATAAACCGGACATAATTCATCTTAACAGCTCAAAAATTTCCATTCTCGGATCAATGGCCGCTTTTATAACCGGAACAAAAGCGATCTATACTGTCCACGGCTGGGTGTTTAATGAACCCATGCCCGAATGGAAAAAATCATTTTACAAATTCGCGGAAAAATTTACCGCGAAATTCAAGCGTAAAATCATCTGCGTTTCGGAATACGACTATCAAACGGCTTTAAAAAATAAAATCGCGCCGATGGAAAAACTGGCGGTTATTCATAATGGCATCGCGCCGATGGAATTCCATTCAAAAGAAAAAGCGCGGCAAATTTTAAATTCGCAAAATTCCGATTTGCTGATCGGCAGTATCGGAAATTTATACAAAACCAAAGGCTTTGAATATTTGGTCCGCGCCGCGGATATATTGGTTAACAAAAACAAAATTCCGGCGAAATTCTTAATCATCGGACAAGGAGATGAAAAAGAAAAAATAAAAAATTTAATAGCCGAATATAATCTGGAAAATAATTTCATTTTAGCCGGGCAAATTGATCAAGCCGCCAAATTGCTCAAAGCTTTTGACATTTACGCCTGTTCATCGGTCAAAGAAGGCCTGCCGTATTCCATTTTGGAAGCCATGAACGCCGGTTTGCCGATTGTTTCCACGGATGTCGGCGGCATACCTGAAATGATAAAACACGAAAAAACCGGCCTTTTGGCAAAGCCGGCTGACGCGGAAGATTTGGCTGAAAAAATAAAATCGCTGGCAAATAACAGGATTTTACAAATTAAACTTGGCGAAAACGCGAAACAAAGCGCCGGACAAAATTTTGGTTTGAAAAAAATGATTGAAGAAACGAAAAAAATTTATCAATCTTCAAATTTACTTTAATTTTCTGATAAATTCCTCGGCCGCCGATTTCATTGACGGATCAAGTTCAGCGGCTTTTTGCGCCGCCTTCACTGCTTTATCATTATTGCCCGTTTTAGCGTAAAGAAGAGAAAGATTAACAAATATTTTAGCGTTTGACTGCTCCAAATCCGCCCATCTTTCATACAAAGTCAAAATTCGCTTCTGATCATTTTTTTCCGTGTAATGTTTAAGCGCGACTTTCAAAAAATCAATCGGCTGAACATAGCTTGAGCCGTTCAAATCAAGGCATTTATCCAAATAATCATAACCCGGCTCTTCTTCATTGAAATAAATATATATTTTGGAAAGATAGCAAGACGATTCGGCGTATTTTTCATTCAAACGGACGGCGTATTTCAAAGTTTCTATGACGTTATTTTTATCGCTTCTTGATATATATATTTGAGCTTTCACGAAATAAACGGTTACTCGCCCGGGACTGGCTTTTATTGATTCGCCAATCGCTTCCAAGGCGCGGTCCGAATAAAAATAAAATTTATTTTGATTGTCTTGATTTACCATGGCGGCGGTGTTTAAAGTTTGCGCCAATTGCATTTGCATCATGGAATCGGACGGATTAAGCTTAACATTTTCCTCGGCCAAACTCACGGCATAATCCGCTATTTCTTTGGCTTTCTCGCCGCCGAGCGATAACATTTCATTCTGCCGGACATTGATTGAATTGATCAAGCTTGAGCGGCTGTCTCTGTCTAACGGAGTTTTATGGCTTAACGCTTTTTTATATTCTTCAACTCCGGCCGCGATATCGCCTCCGGCCAATTGAATCTGGCCTTTTATCGTGCCGTCAAGCATTTTCCAAACTTTGATATTATACTGAAAAATAATTGAGATAAAAATCAAACCAGCCGCGGCCAAAACTGCCAATTCTTTGTTGTCCAAACCCGGCTGATTATCAACTTCTTGCTCTTCATGGCCATTGGCAAGCCAATAAACATAACCTAAGGCCGGCATCAGGCAAATATAAGTAGCCAAAGAATCAAATACCGCCAGATTTTGTATAAAATACGCAGTGAACAAACAAGCAAGCAAAATAAATTCGTCCAGCGAAACTTTTCCATCGCGTCTGCATCGCGCCAAATAATAAAATACAGCCGCGAAAATTGACAAATAAGCTAAAAGGCTTGCCAGACCGGCCGTAGAGGCTATGTCAACCAAATTATTATGCGCGCGGTCAAAATATGTTTCCGAAGAAGTGTAGCTGTAAAACGCGGGGTCAAAATACTTGTCAAAAGTTACGGCGAAATTGCCGTAGCCGGCGCCGAAAAAAATATGGCCGGGAAAATCTTTCCAAGCCGCTTTCCATGAAATAAGCCTTGTTTGAAAAGTCACTTGTTTGGAAGAAATTTGCGTTATGGTGCTTAAAACAGAACTGTTTTTCACCAGCCCGCTTTCGGGAAATGCGAATACCAGGCAGACAAAAACAACAGCCGCGGCAACGGCCGACAAGCTGTAAATTTTTATTTTTTTGCTTTGGCTAAACAGCGACCGTAGAATAAAAAACAGCAAAAAACTGATCCCCAGCCCGACATAAGCTCCTCTGGTATGAGTGAACTTCATCACCGGCAGTATAATCAAAGCCGCGGCAAGATAAACCGCGCTCGCTAACCAATCTTGCCGTTTTGTTTTTTCTTCCATTCGCCGGCGGAAAAATAAAATCAAGGCGAAATAAATATTGAAAATCGCGTACCCCGAAACATAGGCCGTATTGCCAATCGTGCTGTAAGGTATTTTCGTTATACTATAAAAACAAATAAACAAACAAGCTATAACAGAAACAATAAACAAATTACGCCAATCTTTCCAGCCGCGAAAAACAGTTATAATTATCAAATAAAATAAAATAAAATGCGCGACATGAAATAAGCCGAGCATTCTTTCAATATCTCCCCAGAAACTTAAATTAAAATCAATGCCTAAAACCGAGGAAACAAATAAAAAGGCCAAAAAAGCCGCCAATCCGAAAGTGATCCATGATTTTTTCGGCCGGACTTCAGGATATTTTATGACCAAAGAAATCCAAAAAATCGCCAATATTTCAATTAAAACATTAAAAAAAATCTGCTTGGAAGTTATGTAAGGAAAAAGCAGATTTGAAAAAACCAAAAAAACAGAAACCGAACTTAAATATATTCCTGTTTTTAAAATATTTAAATAAATTTTTAAAGGCATAAAAAAAACTTTCGCGGTTTTTCTACTTAAAACTTATCTTTTTTTCCAATATTTCCACTCTCTTCTGCAATTCAACCAGTTCAAAACGATAGACTACATTATCTAAGCGCAGTTTTATTTCTTCATGGCCGTTTTCCAAGACGCCAAGCCTTTGCTCTACGCGATCAAACCGTTTATCTATTTGATCAAACCGTTGATCAGTTTGGTCAAAGCCTTGTTTGATCATAACCGCCAAATCATCAATTTGAATTGTTTTTTTCTTTTTAATTTTCATAATATAATTTTAAATCAAATCAAAAACGGTGTCAAACAGTTTGATTTTATTTACTGTTATAAGCGCTATTGACTTCATCAACAAATCCTTCATGGCCTTTTAAAATATCAGGTGAATTGGATTTGATGATATTTATCTGTTCCAAAGCGCTTTTAACATCGCCGGATAAATAAAAAACTTTCGCCAAATCAAGCCGATAATCATATCGTTCAGGCTCTTCTTGAATAAGCTTATTATAATAAGGCGCCAATTCAGAATATCTTTCTTGATCTAACAAATAAACGATTATTTTTTTTAATCCTCCGAATTCTTTATATCCAAATTGTTTAACGCCCTGCTGATACAGCTCTTCAGCGCGAACAGAATCTTCTTTATATATATCTCCCATCAGCATTATTTTCGCCCCTCCATACCAAGGCAATTGTTTTATCAAATCTTCCAAAACTTCGCGCGCTCTCTGCTTTTCCCCTTTTTTTGAATATAAATTATAAAGCAAATAATAAGGCTCAACTCTTGACGGGCTTAATTTTTGCGATTCCAAAATCAGCTTTTCGGCTTCGTCAAGCTCGCTTTGATTTTCATAATTATTCAAAATCAGCTGGCCAAGATACATTTTCGTTTTGATGTCAAGCGGAAAATTATCAGAAGCAAACTTTAATTTTTCTTTGTCCAAAGCGAGATATTTTTCTTTAATGGAAGCGCTTAAATCATTTTGTTCGCTCACAATATCGTCCATTTTATTAAGCTGAACCGCGGCCTCAACGTTTCCCAATTTGTAATTCAGCGCTGTTTTAAAATTCTCGTAAGACCTGAATGTATCGGCTACCACATAATAATATCCGACATAGATGGCCCGATTGATCTTCAGCGGCAGATAAACCATTTTGTAAAAAACAAAAATATTCGCGACAATCAAAACAACAAAAATTTTATTAAATAATTTATTATCGGGCTTGGCGTTTTTCGCGCTTACGGCATCTCCAAAACTTTCCTTGAAACTCGCCAAAAAAATCAGAAAAAAATACAAAAACGAAGTGTTTAAAGTGTCAAAAACGAAAAAATTATGAATCGCGTAAGCCGCCAGCATGCTTGATAAAACCGCGAATTTATAATAATCTTCGCGCCTGATTTTAAACAGCGAATAAAACAGATAAAACAAAATCGCCAAAAAAACCGCCAGGCCCAAAATTCCGGCGGATACCAGCTGATCAAGATAAACATTATGCGTTCTGTCAAACCAATTTTCGGAAATATCCGGCTTGTAATATTTATTGTAAATAAACTCAAAATTTTCCATTCCAATTCCCAAAACAGGGTTCAGCTTAAAATCTTTCAGAGCCATCTGCCAGACAAACAAGCGGTTTGACACTGATCCGTCGCCGGTTGAAATAGTCGCCATTCTTCTGATAAACTCTATTTTTGAATTTGCCAAATTCGCCCTGAATAAATAAAAACCGCTGAAAAAAATTATAATTGAAAATAAAATAATTAAAGAATTCTTGCGGGCTTTGCCGGATAAAAAAATCGCGTTTAAACACAAAAAAATCAGCGCGCCCGCGGCCAATCCCAAAATCGCTCCGCGGGTTGAAGTGAGCAAAAGAGTCGCCAGATTCAAGACTGCCGCCGTCAAGGCAAAATATCTGTAATTTTTTTCAGTCTCATTGAAATAATAATAAATTCCCAGTCCGGCGGACAGCAATAAATAACCCGCCAAAAAAGCCGCGTTGCCGATGGTTGATGTTACGCGGCCGATTCCGGATTCAAACACATGGATAATATTGAATTTTTGCGCCAATCCGTATAAAGAAACCAAAACGCTTGAAATTAAAATCAGCCGGACATAAAACAGAATATATTTTTTTTCTTTCAAAAACGCCTGCAATAAAAATAAATAAATAACCAAATAAATCAAACTGGAAACGCCTTCCAATCTTTCAAAATCCGACCAAAAGCTTTTGTAAAAATCCAAACCGAAAATAGCGGCCGCCAGCTGAACCAGAAAAAAAATCGCAACCAAAACAATTGCCGCGCTAAAACGCGGCTTGTGTTTTTTATAATTAAGCGCCAACAGCAAAAAATACAAACTTAATCCGAGTTGCATCAACAAGCGAAAAAAAACCGTTCTGGTTATGACAAACGGAAAATAAAAACCCTGAATAAAAATCAACGGCAAAAAAGCCGCGGCGTATAATAAAACTCTGGAATATTTTTCAAATTTTAATTCAAACATAATAAATTACTTTTTCAATCCGTCAACAATTCTCTCAATCGCCTCTTTGTTTTCGGGCTGTTTCGCCATCAATTGCTCGTAAATTTGCTCGGCTTCATTATATCTTTTTTCATCCGCCAGCCATTCGGCATAATCTTTCAAAACTAAAGTATCGCTTTCCATGCTTTGTTTTATGGTTTCAATAGCCGTTTTATATGTTTCTTCAATTTTGGCATTATCGCCAGCGACTTTATAATAATCGGCCAGTTTAACATAACTTTCCGGAATATATTTATTCAATTCTATTGCTTTTTTATAAGCCATTTCCGCGCTTTTAAACGCTTTCATTTTAAATAAAACATCAGCCATATTCTGCCAAGCGACTCTTGCCAAGCTTTCAATTTTTAAAGATTCCAAATAAGCGCCGTAAGATTCGCGGTAATTTCCCAAATATTTTTCATAAACAGCTAAATTATTATAATCAGCCAATCTCTGATCTTTCTCTTGAGTAAGCTCCAAATCCGCTTTTATTTGCTCTATTTTATTTTCATATTGGGCGCGAGCTTCATCGCTTATGCTTACGGCTTCGTTCCAAACCAAATTTTTTTCATCGTCCAACAAGACAAATCCTGTTTCAAAAGCGATTTTTTCCTGATTATTATCGCCGTCGTTTTTATTGGCAAACCAAAAACCAACCGCGGCTAAAATCAAAACAATAATTACAATTTTATATTTATTCATAATTTACCGGACTATCCGAAAATTCGTTTTTTGTCATTGCGAGCGACCGCAGGGAGCGAAGCAATCTAAGGTTAAAATCAATGAATGTTCCACTGAACTAGAGATTGCTTCGTCGCTAACACTCCTCGCAATGACAGTTTACGGACAGTCCCTTAAATCATACTAATTTCCATAACAAAAAGCAACCCCCCACCATGTTATGGCGGGGGGCGCTTTATGCTATATCTGAATTTCAACAATCAAGTTAGAAGCTGTGGGCTGTAGCCATATCCTTCAACAAGTAGCCGTTGGTCCAATCAGTCGTAACAGTTGTGTGGGCGCTAGCTGATCTGTCTGACCAGATATTGCCCTGATTGGCCGTGTAAGTTCCATCGGCTCCAACAGTGGTGGCTCCGGCGGTTGAACCGGCCGAAGTATCCTGTGTGAACGAAACAGTGATTGAATCGCCCAAAGTTGTTGAGAATGCGCTTACAGTTCCTTTAACCTCGTAAATTTTTGCCGTAGAGCCGATTGTCTCAACAGTGTCATCAACGGCGCCAACCAATAAGCTCACATTGCCGCTGGTAGCATTGCCGGTCGGATCAACTCCGGTGGTGGTCAACGCGTTGCCGTCTTGATCATACAATTTGGTCGCAGTAACATCGCAACCGCTGGTTACAATGTTAAACGCCAATTGTTTGATGTCAATATTGCCCGCGTTATCAGCCACGACCGAGAATTTGTACAGTCTGGTTGTCGGCGCGCTGCCCGCGTCAAGCTTGGCAAAGGTAGGTTTGCTCTTTCTGACATAGAAAGTGTTGTTAGTCAAATCAGCTGAACCGACTGTGGTCGCTGATGTGCCTGAATCTCCAGTTGCTTTAAAACCTTCATCCCAATCCAATGTGATTGCTCCGGCCGCGCCTGAAGCTCCGGCTCCTGTTCCAATGGACGCCAAGTCAACATAAACATCAATATTGGCGGAACCGTTGGCAGGAACATAGATGGTCAAGCCGGTGTAAGTGGTTGTAGCGCTTCCTTGAGCTCCGAAAGCCAAAACCTGCGATTGCTGTTGGCTGGCTCCGTTCTTGTCTTTGTATTTGACAGTTACTCCGGTTGTAGCCGTGGCAAAATTATTTTGGACTTTAAGTTTCAAGGTTTCAACTGTAAATCCTTCGTTTGACGCGCTGAAAGTGTATTGCGCCATGTAGTTGCCTGTTGATCCGCCAACAAGAACCACCGCGGTCGGCTTGGCTCCGTTAGTGGCTGTCAAAGTGCCTGAACCAACAGTGATGGTCTGGATATTGGCCGCGTCGGCTGATACTGATTTGCTTGTGGTCAATCCAACGCCGTCAGCGTCAATATTGGCAATCCATGAGCCTGAATTGGCTCCGGCTTTAACATCACCGTATAAATCAACAGTTTTTCCGTTTGAAGCGGTCAAATTGAAGCTTACGGTATAGATATTAGAGCTTGACAAACTGGTCTTGACATCGCCCAAAGCCGCTCCGGTGCCATGGTCTTTCAAATACATTCTGGTAAGAGTGGATGAGCTGTATTCAACAGTATCCAAAGCTACCGTAATTGAATTGACTGTAACACCTTCGGCCGCTCCGGCTCTGACAACAAATGAGCCCAATAAAGCGTCATTGGTTCCGGCCGCCACAGTTCTGTCGCCCATACCCGAGAACTTAGCCACGGTAATAGCGGCTGAAGTGATATTCAAGGTAAAAGCGGTTGTGTCTGAAGCCGGTCTGGTAAGAGTATTTAACGAAGTCATGCTCTGCACATTGGAAGAACCCGTGCCGATTGTAATGGCAACAGTTTCGCCGCCGGCATAGCTGGCTGATGTGGTGGTTTTTATATCACCAACGATTTTAACTTTAGCAGTAGTGCCGACCTTCACGATAAAGGTTGAGCCAAAAGTAAAGTTAACATCAGTCGCTTCGGTTAAATTCTTGGTGGTTCCGACCTGTTCATCGTTGACTAAAATCTTGCCGTTCAAAATTCCGCCATTAGCTCCGCCGGCTATATTGGCCTGGATATCCAAGTTTTGAACTTTGATATCTTCGCCTGAAGCCGTGAAGTCAAAGATGGCTAAAGTTTGATTGGTTCCGTCAACCGCGACATCCGTGGTCGGGGAATTTGAAGCTCGGCTGATTGCCAAATCGCCGGTGGCGATTAACCAATTAGCGCTTGAGCCCGGTTTGATTACCGAGAAAGTGCCGGCCGCGTAAGGCTCAATATACACATTGTAGCTGGCATCTTTAACGATGATATCCTGCTGATTTTGGAATGAGAAGTAGAATGTTCTTGTTGAACCGCCTACTACATCAGCTCTCATGCTCACGGTTTTTGAGCTTCCTTTAGGAATAACCAATGGAGCGGCTGTCATGTCAAAATTGACAACATTGCCGGTTTCCATGGCGGCTACTGTTGAACCAACCTGTGAACCGCTCACATAAAGCTTAAAGTTCTTTAAGTCAGCCAATTGGATTGAACCGACAGCCGTAACTCTAAGTTTTTCAATCTTCAATTCCTGACTGGTGCTTTGCAAAGTAAAGCGCCATACTTCCTGGTCATTAGCAGGAGTGATTGAAGTGCTGGCTCCTGTAGGAATATTGTAAGAACCGCTGGTAAAGGTTAACTTGCCCAAATCAGTGGCGTTGGCTGTTGACATTAAATTTCCGGACATCGGGAATGAACCGCTTACGGTCGCGCCGTTAGTGGTTACATCCGTAGCCGCGATTAAATTCATGCCGATAGTCTTGCCTGAAGTGGCCGCGTAGCTCATGTCGCCTTTCAAAGTAATGGTCTTGGTTGTTCCTTTGGCGACAGTGAATAATCCTGACGCGTTGTTGAAAGTTACATAATTTGAAGATATTGAAGAAGCATCAGTCAATCTGGTGTCTCCGTCATACAAGTATAAACCGTCCAAATCAGTATCAGCTGAAATGCCGGTTCTCTTGAATTTCAAATTGGTAATTTTAACATCGCCGTCAGAAGCCGCCGTGAAATTGACTTTAACGAATGAAACATTCGCTTGTCCGTTTCCGGTTGTGGCCGTGGTGTCGGTGATAACAGTGGCTGAAGCCGGGGTGTCTGAAGCCAAAGCTACAGTTAATCCGGTTCCCGCGTTGGCTGTTCCGCCAGCGCCTGACGAAGTGTCAGTCATGGTTGAAACAGTCGCGGCGATATCGCTGCCAGCCGCCGGTTTGGCGATTGTGGCGGTAATAACATCAGACATGTTAAATCTGTTGGCTGTTAAAGCCGCTTCGTTGGCAATCTTTGAAGCTGTGCCGTCAGCATTGATGTAATATACATCGGCTTCGGTTCCGAACTTCACTAAACTGCCTTGAGGATAAGCTGTCGCGCTTACGGTCGCTGTCCCAATTTTGTAATTGGTAAAGAAAGCGTCAGGCACATCAACAATCCTCTTGTTCCAATTCGCTCCGTATAAAGTTGAAGCTGTGGTTTCATCAGGAATGGCCAATAAAGTGCCGCCTGATGTTACAGCGTAGACTTTCGGATTGGTTGTAATTTTAACTAACTTTATACCCGGTCTCATGGTAACATTGGCTCCTAAAGGATATGACTCCAACTCTGATTGAGCAATAGTCACAACTCCGGAAAAATCGCTGTACCATGAAAAATAGGTCGCTTCGTTAGGGAAAACATATCTTTTGCCGTCAGCACCCAAGTAATAAACGGACGAAAGTCCATCCATCTTGATTAAGTCGCCGGCTGAAGCGGTCGCGCCCGCAGGGGCTACAAATACGCTCATTGACAGAACGGTGACGAAAATTACGCCTGCGGCAAAGATTTTCTTAAATCTTTCCATAGATAATTGTCCTTTTCTTGTTTTTTAAATTATATTCGCGCAAATCAACCGGAATCCCGCCTCCCCCACGCTTATAATAATAAGCATGCGGATGGCAAATTGCATGGATAATTCACCTCCCCGCTTATAAACATAAGCGTGGGGGGTTAGCTTGCTGATTTGCTTGATAGCCGGCGACGATCAATCGCGTGGCTGTAATTTTAATTTAAAAAAACAAGTTGATTAATTAATTTTGGCAAAACTTCTGCGTCGCAGATCGACCTTTTTAGTTTTACCGCCATCCGCTTAATGCGGATTAGACTGTCTGCAGCTTAAAAACAAACAATCTAACTCGCGTTAAACTCAGTATTGTCATTGCAATGACAAAGTTTGCTAATTGTTAATTGTTGAACTGGCTGTTTCGCTAACGCCTTTTACTTCGCCATTGTCAGTATTTTTGTCCATTATCTGTTTTGCTTCTTCTATTTTGTTTATCGTGCCGCCGTAATTTTTTTCATCAAACAATTTTTCCGCTTCTTCCAAAACTTTATCCGGGCTGCTTATTTTTTCTTCTGTTGTTGTCGCGATTTTAACAGACTCGGCTATTTCCATTCTTTGGCCGTTCTTTCCCAAATTGGCTCCGAATACTTCGGGCTCTTCTTCTTTATTTTGGATTTCCGCCGATTGGATAGTCGTAAGCCTGCTTTTCACTTGGCTTATTTCTTTTTTAAAATTTTGGGAAAGTTGTTCAACTTTCTTGTTTTGGCCGTCTCCGGATTTTTCAGTCTGTTCCAAAACTTGAGCCATTTCTTTAGCTCTGCTGGTGGCGAATTCCAAACCTAATTTGGCTTTGTCTTTTTCATTGAAGGTTATGGCCATCTGCGCTTTCTCGCTGATTATTTTAGCTATATATAATGAATCGCCGGGTTTGGAATTTTTTGAAGAGTAAACTCCCCCGACTCCGATTATTAAAATTAAAACGCTTGCCGATAAAGACACCCATGCAGGCTTGGCCATATTCATTAAAACTTCTCTTGCCATAATGCTATGCCAAATTGTTTTTAAATTTGATTCTGATTTATTTTCATCGGCAAAATGACCCGCTGAAATTTGGCTGTATAAAATTTCGCGATTGGTTTTTTTCCAATCGTCATCCGGCCTGATGGTTTTTAAATTATTTAATTTTTTGAATAGCTCTTTATCGTTCATATAATTATATATTTTGTCATTGCGGCCTACGAGCCACAATCCAGTTCCTTTAATTATATATTTTGTCATTGCGGCCTACGAGCCGCAATCCAGTTCCTTTTTATTTTTCGTCTTTTTCCAAAAGTTCTCTTAATGCTCTCAGCGCCCTGAAAATCAAAACTCTAACGCCACCCTTTGGTTTGCCTAAAATTTCCGCGATCTCTTTTATGGAAAGTTCATTGACGAACCGCAAAATTATGGCTTCGCGATATTCGTCTTTCAACTCCGGCAATTTGGTTTCCAAAACAAAAATATCTGTTTTTAAATCCAAAAATTTTTCCGCGTTCTGCTTTTCATCAATAACATCAATTTCGCTTCCGCCATCCAAGCTCACTGTTCGGCTGTCTTTATTTTTTCTATAATGGTCAATAATCAAATTTCTAGCTATTTTATAGAGCAAGGCTTTTAAGGTTTTATAATCCTTCAAACCGTCCCTTAAAATATAATTCCAAGTTTTTAAGAAAACGGCTGAACATAAATCTTCGGCTTCTTCGCGGTTTCCAACTTTGAAATAAATAAACCTGTAAAGCTGATCTACATATAAATCATAAGCTTTGACAAAGGCCTGCTTGTCATTTTTTCTGATTTTGTATATTAACAATTTTTCTTCTATTCTGCCTATTTTCATTTAATTATACGATAAACATTAAATATTGTTACACTAACAAAAACTATTACCTAAAACAAAAAAATAATCGCTTATTATAGCTATTTTTTTCTCTTTGCGGGATTCCGTCCAGCTTGAGAATGTATATGAATTGCATATTAACACAATAGCAAGCAAAGCGCAATATAAATTCAATAGCGGGTTGCAAGTTGCAAGGCATTCCCATATCCTTGCATTCTTAAAAATAATATGCAAAAATATAACCAATAACAGACTTTAGTCCACATTCTTGTAGACTAAAGTCAAATCGCTTAAAAACTTAAGTCCACATTCTTGTAGACTAAAGTCTGTGTATGGAAACTGAACAACAAACAAATAATCATATCAATTTCCCCGTCTGGCTTTCAGTATCAGAGGCGGCAAAAATAGGAGGCGTGCAAACCAAAACCATACGACGCGCCATCCAATTTAACCATGTAAAATATAAAATAATCGGCAACCGTTATTTAATTGATTTGCTATCTTTAATAAACTTTTTAAACACAAAAACCAAACTGAAAAATAAATTAAACCAATTCGGTTTAGGACAATATGTGGATAAGTGGAAATAAATTATTTAAAAAATTCTAAAATTAGCTTAAATAATAAAAATAATATAATAAAAATTGCCTATGATTGGGCAATTTTTATTTTTTTTTAAAAAAAAATAAAAAAAATTGCGCGATTTATTATTTTATTGTATAATAAGCATAATTAAATACAATAAAATTTAATCCCCATGTTTAAATTTTTATTCATTCAAAATTTTTTGAAAAAAAATAAAATTTTCAGCTTGATTTTGAATTCCAAAATTACATTTATAGCGCTAATTATAATAATACTGGCTCAATTCATTTTGACCGGTATTATTTTTTTTCAGAATAAAAAAAATCAATACATTCTTGAACAAACCAATTTTCAGACTTCGGCCGGATTAAGCCAGATAAAACAACTTAATGAAAAAATAAATTCTTTGCAATCTTATGTTATGCGCATCATGACAACAGCTCAAGAAAATGACAGAAAAAAATCATGCGAAACAACAACCGCGACAACAACTCCTAAAACAACGCTTCCTGAAATAACAAAAGAAATAAAAAATCAAATAACTGAAATTACGGCTCCGGCGGTTAAAACAACCGAGGAATTCGCTCAGAAAATCATCGCTATCGCGGCGGAAGCGGCCGAGATAATCAAAGCTGACATAAACAGCTTGCTTGGCAAATTCGGCTTTAAGCGCGATCTGGCCAAAGAAAGCGTTGCGACAAAACAATATGTGAAAAATTTGATAAAAAATATCAAAAATATTTCAGATGAACAGCAAAACGCTTTGAATAATTTCGTGGCTTACGGCACTGATACCACATTAAAATTAGGCGAAGGAGAAAGAGCCGGCGTTGTCAATTCTTACAAATCGGCTTTTGGAAAATTGCCAGCCACTTCTGAAGAATGGTCGGACGCGATCAAAATCGCGAACGGCAGATGGCCGAGCGAAAGAAATACTGAAACAGAAACTGCCGCCGCGGCCGCGTTTAAAAAAATATACAAACGCTCGCCTGACCGCTCAAATCCGCATGATGATGCCGCGGTAACAGTTATCTCGTACGGGTTAAGACCGACAGACAGAAATCTTGACAGTGAAAAAGCCGCGATAAAATCATTTAAAGCGATTTACGGGTACGCGCCCAAATCAGCTGTCGCGTGGGATATAGTAAGAGCCATCGCCTATTCCGGAGCAAAAAGATAATATTGCAATTATTTATCAAGCGAGGTTTAAAAAGGTCGAATCCATTTAATGGATTAAACTCTAACGCTTGACAAATTAAATAATAAAAAATTAAAAAAAAATAAAAATTAGTGTCTTGTTAGGCCTAAATACTAATTTTTATTTAAACTTAAGAAATTCAAGATTATGAAAAAACTATTTAATTCAAAACTGCTATTGCAGGTCCTTGTCGCTTCCATGGTTGCCACATTGGCTACGGCTGGAATTGTTGGCGCGGCCACGACTATCGGAAGCAATATAAACACTGCCGGCACATTAACCGCTACAGGAGCCACAGTGATCTATGGAGCCACTTCAATCGGCGGAGCGTTAACCGCGACAAGCACTTTAAGCGTAGCCAGTTTGGCAACATTACTTGGAGGAGCGACAACCACATCAATAACATTATTGAATGGGGAAACAATTTCCAACACAACTGACGGAGTTATCAGTCTAATGGGTATTGCTTCAACAACTTCAATCTCTCTGACAAACGGTGAAACAATTACCAACGCCACGAATGGCGCTATTAGTTTTAACGACGCGAATTTGGTCACAACAGGAACATTGGATGTAACCGGAAAACTAACTTTTGGCGGCTCTGCCACTGCTGGAATCCTGCATGGCGCAGGCTCTGCTGGCCAGGATAATGCTGTCAGTCTTGGAGCTATAGCTGGCAAAGCCATGTCTTACTACATTAAAACAACCTCTGCCACAGCTTCCCATGCGCTTGAAGGAATGTATGTTACCACATATCATGGTGCTAATGCTACTGCCGTGGCTCCGATGGGTGAAGCCGGAAGGTTTAGGGCTTTTCTCGTCGGTGATGCTGCGGCTGGCACGATTGCCGGCAGCCATGATTCAGTAGAAATTTCAGCTGGCGGCACCAACACCGGATTAACGCTTGGTACCAGAGGCAATGTGATATTCCCGAACGAAGCTATAGGCGCTGCTGGTACTTTCGCTGGCGTGCAAGCTGAATTAAACACTGGCGGCGCGGCCACCGATGTGTCGGGCACCACAGCCTCAATTCTTAGATTGATTATAGATGGAACGGCTCCAACGGCAGCAGCGCAGTTTACTATCCCGGTAATCAGTGTCGTTCTGCCAGCCAATTTAGTTGGAGACGGCCTTATAGTAGATGAGGATTCCGCAGATACTGCAGTTACTGCCAAGATGAGGATTACGGTCAATGGCACGACATATTGGATTCCTTTAGCAGCCAGTCATAACTAACTCCTAAATTAACTTATTATCTTTGCCTTTTTAAAAAGGTCGAGAAAGATAATAGTGGTTTAGAAATCTAATTAAGTTAATTTAGGAGCTGTAATGATAATTTAAATTATTATTATGGCAAAATAACTATGAAAAAATTTCTAGTGATAACTGTATTGGCTTTATTCTTGGCTCTTCCTGTTTT